>NZ_JBTMWV010000020.1:0-53486 GCF_054489345.1 Devosia sp. A369
CCATGGCAAGTTCCTCTGGTTGAAGGGAACTCCATCGTCAGATCAGGTGCGGCTTGATCCCAAGTCTATAATGAAACCGCGACCACGCCGCACCCGCCCTCCCGCAAAGCGGGTTCGTGCATGGGCGCAAAGCCGCTGTCGTCGGTAGGAAAACGAACGGCGGCTTTCGGGAATTACTCCGAAAGGCCGAAATGGGGGTCAGAAGCTGCCGCGGCAAACTCCGCTTAGTGGGCTTTGGGCAACGAGGCGCCCAAAGTCCACATAACTCTTGAGGCACAATCAGTTCAAGAGTCTCAGGTTAGGAGCTGCCCCTTTCACACTCGTTGATGTGCCGGTACTTCCGCGTTCCAGTTCGGCGACATTGTCGAGGAGCAACGTGGATGCGCGCGTCAATGCTGCCTCGATCCGTCGCCGAATACTGTCGGCGACCGGGCCCGGTGGGTTGGAGCCAGTAGCAGGATCTTGGATATATATATGCCCCAACTCTCCAAAGCCGGCCTTCAGTTCCAGGTCACTGGCTATAGCAGTTGCAACAGCCAGATCTGATCCTGCAACGCACGAGCCAAATGTCGAGACATCTCCAAAGACTATCTCCTCGCCTGCTCTGCCCGCCATGATAATAGCAAGGACATCATTCCAGGTTTGCTCCGTGTGGAAACGCTCCGCCGAAAGGCCATGAGTTAAAAGCTGACCCAAATCCTGGGTATTCGGGTCCATCTCTGACAGGCCCAAAATCTGAGCGACAATCTCTTGTGCCTTCCGATAGACGGCAATGCGCCGGCGCGTCCTAGGCGCCAAGTTCGCCAAGGGATCAGGAACGAGAGCTTCGATATGGGCGAGAGAAAATATGTGCTGTGCTCGACGGGCGGAGGCCTTCGCCGCCCGCACCAGCTTTTCGATATCGGCTCCAGTGTGCCCCTTCAGGCGACTGGCGAGGGGGTTTAGGTCCTTTACCCGCACACCGCCACCGACATAGCGCGCCAGAATAGAGCCTATGGCCTCCGCATCAGGGAGCTCGATCCGGATGGTGCGGTCCAGACGCCCGGAGCGCGTCAGTGCTGGATCAATGCGCTGGACGTGATTGGTAGTACCGACAATTACCACTCCAGATGTGGCGAGTGCCTCAGTGACGAGCACCAGCATCAAATTCACGATTTGTGTCCAGTACTCAACATGATCGCCCGAGACAGTGGCTCGGCTCGATATGCCATCGATCTCGTCGATGAGCAGTACACAGGGTGCTTTGGCGATCGCGTCGGAAAAGACCTCCTTCATACGGTTGAGAGTACCCGAGAGGTGTTTATGCGTGTTCCACTCAGCAACACTGGAGGCGATCAGCGGAATCTCGAGGCTGTTCGCGAGCACCGCAGCAAAGCTTGTCTTGCCAGTGCCAGGAGGGCCACTGAGCACGACGGCTCGATGATCAACCTCGTCCCAGCTGAGCGTCCGTGCCCGCCAAAGCATCATGTCCTGGGCGAGTTCCAAGGCCCAAGTCTTGGCCTCGCCGTAACCGGCCAGATCCGCGATCTGAACCGACACTGATTTTGGCGTTGGTATCGTCGGACAAACCGTCTCCTGCAGGCCGGCAAGACACTCCTCTGCTGGCCGAGCCCGCCGAACATGGGCCACAAGGTTCTCGGTGCACAGCTTCTCGGCAGACCTGAAGCCATGGACGCCTGGTGGTACCTCATCATGAGCGACCTCGAAGAGAAGCGCGAGCATTTCTGGAGTTACGGCAGGCAGGTCCAACACCAGTTCTGCACCTGCAAGAGAAGCGGGAATTGGATCGCCAGCGGCCAAGGTGCAAAAGATGGGAAGACACTGCTCGGCTGCTTGGGCAATCGCGCGAACCATTCGATCCGTATGACGCATGCCAGCATCGGTGATCACCACGAGGCGTTCTTCAGCGCGTAAGCCATATTGTGGGTTGTACGCGATCCGGCCTGCTTCATGTCGCATGGCGTCTGCCAGCACCTCGCCCACCGCGTCTGCATCATCACCGGCTCTGCACCTGATCACAATGAAGGCCTTTGTGGCCCCCAGGTCCTCAACCGAGGGGTGGTAAGGGCCGAGGCAGTGCGCCAGTGCAATTGCATATGCCGCTTTGTCTGCCGGCAAGCGCATATTGGTCTGGAGCTTTTCGGTGATGGCCGCTTCTTCTTCGTCGGTGCTGCATTCTTTTGCGAGTTCTGTAGCCGTCCGGTGACGAAGGCAGCAAGCCAGTTGCAGCGCAAGATCGCGGGCGCCAGCAGCGGCCAAACGACATGATGTGGTTTTCTTTGAGTTTGCCATTTTATCCTCGGACACCGGCCACGCCGGTCATCTTATTGATGGTGTCAGAGGAGGCGGCTAAGCGATGTCGCTATCGGCAGGCGCTCCGTTAGTTCATAAGGAACGAAAAGGGAACAAAGTCAAGGCGAACTTCCCACCAAATTATAGCTAAGAATGAAAACAACTTTTTGAGGCCACTGGCAGCCCGCTTAGCTGCAGTGGTGGGGTCCGCCCCCTGTTCAGACAAAATATTGCAAACCGAAAGAGCGCCGGGCTTCGATCAGTTGCTACGCCTTCTGACAAAGAGCGGCCGCTCGTTGCCAACGCTTGTGCCTCTTCCCGATATCGCGTTGCCAATGCCCCGAGAATCGATTCATGCCGCCGCGTTCAATCGAGCCTTCTTAAGTAGCTCCTCGACCAATTCGTACACATTCACCTCCCGATCCAAGGCATCCTTCTTAAGGTCCTTGATTAACGTCGGGTCCAGGTACACCAACAAAGGCCGCCTGCCGTCCTTGCGAACAGGTGTGCCAACTTTTGCCGCAAGGTCAGTCGATGCCGACACCTGGTCCTGATTGCTTTTTCCCATAGTGCAGCACCTCCATCGCCCCTTTTTCGCATCACTAATTTAGTCACCATCTAGTTTCTGACTCGTCAAGGAGGCGCTGCTCAGCTCCGGTATGGCTATCGAGACTAGTGATGGTTTGGCTGTCGCCAGTTCGGCCTTCTCCAACCGCGTTAACTGAAAACTGGGTTACAGCATTGAAATTCAACAGTTTCGCTCGTCGGGTGCGGCCGAACAATGATTTCATGCGCCCTGCTTCACACATTCCGCAATAGGACCCCATTGACGCCGCTTCGGCACAGGCGTATTTCTCGCCTTAGGACATCTCGCCCTAACGCGAGACGCATAGACCTGGGAGGGTCGCTGAAGATGGCTATTACGCCCCAAACCGCACCGGCGGTAAAACCGGCCAATCCAAATTTTTCGTCGGGCCCATGCTCCAAGCGTCCTGGTTGGACTCTTGAGGTGCTTGCCGACGCGCTGACCGGCCGTTCGCACCGCGCCAAGCCGGCCAAGGCCCGCATCCAGCAAGCCATCGATCTGACCCGCGAACTGCTCGAAGTTCCGGCCGATTATCGCATCGGCATTGTCCCCGCTTCCGATACCGGCGCGGTAGAAATGTTCCTGTGGAGCGCCCTTGGCGCCCGCGGCGTTGACATGCTGGCCTGGGAATCCTTCGGGGCCGGCTGGGTCACCGACGTGCAGAAGCAGCTCAAGCTCGATGATGTCCGCGTGCTCGAGGCGCCCTATGGCGAATTGCCCGATCTGGCGCAGTTGGATTTCAACCGCGACGTGGTCTTCACCTGGAACGGCACCACTTCGGGTGTGCGCGTGCCGAATGCGGACTGGATCCCGGCCGACCGTGCGGGCCTGACCATTTGCGACGCCACCTCGGCGGCGTTTGCGCAGGACCTCGATTTCGCCAAGCTCGATGTGGTGACCTTCTCCTGGCAGAAGGCGCTGGGTGGCGAAGCCGCACACGGCATCCTGATCCTGTCGCCGCGCGCCGTTGAGCGTCTGGAAAGCTTCAAGCCCGACCGCCCGCTGCCCAAGATTTTCCGCATGACCAAGGGCGGCAAGCTGATCGAAGGCATCTTCAAGGCCGAGACCATCAATACCGTCTCGATGCTGTGCATCGAAGACGCGGTCGACGCGATGAAGTGGGGTCTGGACATCGGCGGCCTCAAGGCCATGCAGGCTCGCGCCGACGCCAATTTCACGGTGCTGGCCGACTGGGTTGCCAAAACCGACTGGGTGGATTTCCTGGCCAAGAACGTCGATCAGCGTTCCAACACTTCGGTGTGCCTGTCGATCACCGATCCCGAGATCGCCGCGCTCGATGCCGATGGTCAGGCGGCGTTTGCCAAGGCCATAGTGTCCCGCCTCGACAAGCTCGGCGTCGGCTATGATTTCGGCTCCTACAAGGACGCTCCGGCGGGCCTGCGCATCTGGGCCGGCTGCACGGTGGAAGCCTCCGATCTGGCGGCGCTGACGCCGTGGCTCGACTGGGCTTTTGCCGAGGAAAAGGCGCTGCTCAAGGCTGCGGCTTAACGACTCCACCCCCTCCCAGCCTCCCCCATCAAGGGGGAGGTGCTGATCGAGTTTGTGGCGCTATCGCGCTCAATACTCGGAGCTGTTCCGGGAGGGGAACCCCACTCAAAATTCAGGGAAATTCCCATGCCAAAAGTTCTCGTTTCCGACAAGCTCAGCCCAACCGCCGTCCAGATCTTCAAGGACAATGGCGTCGAGGTGGATTATTTGCCCGATCTGGGCAAGGACAAGGAAAAGCTGCTCGAAGTCATCGGCCAGTATGATGGCCTCGCCATCCGCTCGGCCACCAAGGTGACCGAAAAGATCATTGCTGCCGCGACCAATCTCAAGGTCATCGGCCGCGCCGGCATCGGTGTCGACAATGTCGACATTCCGGCGGCGACCAAGAAGGGCATCATTGTGATGAACACCCCCTTCGGCAATTCGATCACCACCGCCGAGCATGCCATTGCCATGATGATGGCGCTGGCCCGCCAGCTGCCCGAGGCCGACGCGTCGACCCGCGCCAGCAAGTGGGAAAAGAACCGCTTCATGGGCGTCGAGGTCACCAACAAGACGCTGGGCCTGATCGGCGCCGGCAATATCGGCTCCATCGTTGCCGACCGCGCGCTGGGTCTGCGCATGAAGGTCATTGCCTTTGATCCGTTCCTCTCCCCCGAGCGCGCCCAGACGCTGGGCGTCGAAAAGGTCGATCTGGACGAGCTGCTGGGCCGCGCCGATTTCATCACCCTGCATACGCCGCTGATCGATGCGACCCGCAACATCCTCGACGCGGCCGCTTTGGCCAAGACCAAGAAGGGCGTGCGCATCATCAACTGCGCCCGTGGCGGTCTGATCGACGAAGCGGCGCTGTTCGACGCGCTCAAATCCGGCCAGGTTGCCGGCGCGGCGCTCGACGTGTTCCTGCAGGAGCCGGCCGAGAACAATCCGCTTTTCGATCTGCCCAACGTCATCTGCACCCCCCATCTGGGTGCGGCGACCACCGAAGCGCAGGAAAATGTGGCGCTGCAGGTGGCCGAACAGATTTCGGCCTATCTGATGAGCGGTGAAATCACCAATGCGCTGAACTTCCCGTCGATCTCTGCCGAGGAAGCGCCGCTGCTGACCCCATGGGTCAAGCTGGCGGAAGCGCTGGGTCTGTTTGCCGGCCAGCTCACCGAGACGGCGATCACGGGCATCAAGATCGAGTTCGAGGGCAATGTGGCCGAGCTCAACACCAAGCCGATGATCGCGGCCGCCATCAATGGCGTGCTGAAGCCCTCGCTGGGCGATGTGAACATGGTCTCGGCGCCGCAGATCGCCAAGGATCGCGGCATCACGGTGGAAACCACCAACCGGGACCGCCAGGGCGCCTATGAAGGCTATATCCGCCTGACGGTGACCACCGAGCGGCAGGTGCGCGGCGTGGCCGGTACGCTGTTCGCCAATGGCAAGTCGCGCATCATCCAGGTCAAGGACATCAACATGGAAGCCGAGCTGACGCCGTCCATGCTGTATGTGACCAATGAGGATAAGCCGGGTCATATCGGCCGTCTGGGCACGCTGCTCGGTACGCTGGGCATCAACATCGCCAACTTCAACCTCGGCCGTGCCGATGTTGGCGCCGACGCCATCGCGCTGGTCTCCATCGACGGCACGCTGACCGAAGCACAGCTGGCAGAGATTGCTGCGCTTGAGGGCGTCAAGCAGGCTAAAGCGCTGCATTTCTAGGGCAGGCGTAATTTGATGAAAAAGGCCGGTGCGTGAGCACCGGCCTTTTTTGTTTGGTACCATCGTCCCTCTCACCTTGAGGGAGAGGGACAGTTCGTCCGCGTTCAGCGGCGAACAGGGTGAGGGGTGCCGAGTATCCCCATGCTTTTATGCTCGTGGAGGCGACCCCTCATCCGGCGCTGCGCGCCACCTTCTCCCTCAAGGGGAGAAGGGAAGAACGCTATCGCGTCGCCAGCGCCGCCGTCCGCCGACGCGCGGCCCATTCGGCCAGCACGATGCCGCCGATGATGATGCCGGCCGCCAGATAGTGATACAGCTCCAGCCGTTCGCCCAGGATCAGTACCGAGCCCAGCGCGCCGAACACCGGAATGAGATTGTGGCTGGGTGCGGCGCGGTTGGCGCCGACCAGTTCGACGCCGCGCGCATAGGATACCTGGCTGAACATCGAGGGGAAAATCATCACATAGATGATGACGCCCCAGACCAGCGGCGAGGCCTCGGTCAGGGTGGCGAACTGGCCCAGCCCGCCGCCGAATAGTTGCAGGATCACCAGCCCGGCCAGCGCCGCTCCCGAAAAGGTGACGGTCATGAAACTCATGATGTGCATTTGCGGGCGGTATTTCAGCGCCAGCGTATAGGCGGTGTAGGTCAGGCAGGCGAGAATCACATAGCCGTCGCCGACATTGATATCGAGCGTCAGGATGCGGGTCGGGTCGCCATGGGTGGCCACCAGAATCACCCCGAAAATGGCGGTCAGCACGCCGACGATCTGCAGCCAGGTGGCGCGGACGCGGAAGATGATGAAGTTGGCCGCCATGATCAGCATCGGCAATGCGGCCTGCTCGATGGAGGAATTGACCGCCGTGGTGGTGGTCAGGCCGACATAGAGAAAGACGTTGAATAGCGCATAGCCGACCACGCCATACATCATCAGCAGCGGCCAATAGCGGCGGATCACCGGCCAGTCGGCAGCGAGGAAACGCCAGGCAAAGGGGAAGATGAACAGCGTCGCCCCGAGGCACCGCGAGGCCAGCAGCAGCAGCGGGTCGATTTCCCCCACCACCAGCTTGGCCGCGACCACATTGCCACCCCAAAACAGGGGTGCCAGAACCAGCAACAGATAGGGTTGCTCGAGCAGTCCAGCGGAAATGCCGCGGTTTTCGTGTTTTAGCGGCTTTGTCATCGGGGCACGGGTGATGTAAGGACAGTCGGACTTAGCAGTTATTCGGCCCCGATGGAATGTGTGCCAAGGGTTGCCGGAGGAACGGACGTCCAATATCTGGAGAAGGGAGCGATCGGAGCGATCGGGCCCTTTATGTCGCGCCTATCCTGGAGAAGGTATTTCTATGGCTAATGTGGTTGTCGTCGGCTCGCAGTGGGGTGACGAGGGCAAGGGCAAGATCGTCGATTGGCTTTCCGAGCGCGCCGATGTGGTAGTGCGCTATCATGGTGGCCACAATGCCGGCCACACGCTGGTCATCGACGGAGTCAGCTACAAGCTGGCGCTGCTGCCCTCGGGTCTGGTGCAGGGCAAGCTGTCGGTCATCGGTAATGGCGTGGTCGTCGATCCGCATCATTTCGTCGCCGAAATGGCCAAGCTGCGCGCGCAGGGCGTCAAGATCACCCCGGAAATTCTGCGCATCGCCGACAACGCGCCGCTGATTCTGTCGCTGCATCGCGAGCTGGATGCGATCCGCGAGGATTCCACGTCGGGTCTCAAGATCGGCACCACCAAGCGCGGTATTGGCCCGGCCTATGAAGACAAGGTTGGCCGTCGCGCCATCCGCCTGATCGATTTGTCCGAGCCCGAGACGCTGATGGTCAAGGTTGAGCGCCTGCTCGGCCACCACAATGCGCTGCGGCGCGGCATGGGCCTGCCCGAGATTGCGGCGCAGACGATTTACGACGAGCTGATCTCGGTTTCCGCCGAAATCCTGCCCTTCATGGACCGGGTGTGGCAGGTACTGGACGACAAGCGCAAGGCTGGCGCCCGCATCCTGTTCGAAGGCGCGCAGGGCGCCTTGCTCGACAATGACCACGGCACCTATCCCTTCGTCACCTCATCCAACACCGTTGCCGGCCAGGCTGCGGCCGGTTCGGGCCTTGGCCCCACCGCCATCGGCTATGTGCTGGGCATCACTAAGGCCTATACGACCCGCGTCGGCGAAGGCCCGTTCCCTTGCGAACTGGATGACGAGATCGGCGAGCATCTGGCCATTGTCGGCAAGGAAGTCGGCGTCAATACCGGCCGGCCGCGCCGTTGCGGCTGGTTCGATGCGGTGCTGGTACGCCAGACCGTCAAGACCTCGGGCATTACGGGCATTGCGCTGACCAAGCTCGACGTGCTGGATGGCCTCAAGGAGATCAAGGTCTGTGTCGGCTACGAGCTGGACGGATCACGGATTGATTATTTGCCTGCCTCAATGGGGGCACAAGCCCGCGTTAAGCCGATTTATGAGACGCTTGAAGGCTGGTCCGAGACTACTGCCGGCGCTCGCACATGGGCCGAATTGCCGGCGCAGGCGATCAAATATGTCCGCTTTATCGAGGAGCAGATTGGGGCGCCCGTCGCCATGCTGTCGACGAGCCCGGAGCGGCTGGATACGATCCTTGTCGTTGACCCATTCCAAGACTGATATTTTTTGTTACAAGACGTCGCTGCAATTGTGAGTACCAACTGACCAATGGCGGACTACAAGGAGCTGTTGCGCCGCGCCATCTCGGCGCTGCCGGAGAATAATGGGGCCGCCCGGCGGGCGGTTTATGAGAAGGCGCGTTCGGCCCTCGTTGGCCAATTGCGCGCCATCACACCCCCGTTGCCGGCGCGTGACATCACCCAGCACCGCCTGCAGCTCGAAGATTGTATCCGTCAGGTCGAACAGGAAGCCAGCGAAGCGGTCATCACGCTGGGGCGCGAACATGCGTTGGCGCCCCATCCGATCACGCCGCCCGTTGCCCGGCCGGCGGCGGTCGAACCCGCTGCTCCACCACCCATTGCACCCAGCCGGCCTGCACCAGTGGCAGCCGAACCGGCACCGGTCGTCGAGCCCAGCCGGCCTGCGCCGGCGGCCGAGACGCCCAAGCCGGTTGAACCCGAGCCCGCGCCTGTTGCTGCCCCTCCGCCTGCCGCGATGTCGATCGAGGACATCATCTCGCAGGCTTCGAGTGCCCAGGTGACGCTGGTTGAGGACGAAGCCAAGCCGGCCGAGCCCGCCAAGCTTGAGCCGCGTGCCGTGCCCAGCATCGTGGGGCCGTCGGTGCCGGTCACTCCACTGCCACCGGCCTCCAATGTGCGGCCGCTGGAAACCCCGCTCAAGGCGCCGAGTTTCGAGCCGCGCCGCGATGCGCAGCGTCTGGCCGCCAATTCCACCGCCGAGCCGGCCCGCACCACAACCCGCATCGAGCCGTCGATGGGCGGGCAGGGCGTCGCCCGCCAGCAGGTCACCATGCCGGTCGGCGTCGTCGAAACCGAGCCGGTCGAAACGGCGCTCTCCAGTGTTCGTGAAGTCGAGGTCGAGCCCGATCCGAGCGAAGCCCAGGGCGTCATCGAGCGCGCCATTGAAACGCTGGACCGTGAGGCGCGCGGCGAAACCACGCCGCCCCCGCCCGAGCCAGCGCCGAATAGTTTTTCCATGCCGCCTGCCGAGGACAGCGACGATGCCGGTTTTGCCCGGACACCGGTGTCGCGCGGTGGCGGCGGCCTCACCATTTTCCTCGTGGTCTTTGCCATCCTGCTGGCCGGTGTCGGCGGCGGCGGCTTCTGGGCCTGGCGCGAGGGCTATGTCGATCTCGACCAGATGTTTGGCCAGGCATCGGCCCCGGTGACCGAAACCACCGATGCGGCGCCCACGACGCCGACTCTTGATCCGGTGCAGCCGGCCGATAATAGCGATGTCGCGGCGGGCCCCGGCAATACCACGCCGACGCCGGCCAGCGGCGAGGCCAATTCCGGGCTTGGCGGGCTCGAACTGGAAGATCGGCTTGAGCCGACGCCCGTACCGGTGCAGCCGACGGGCAATGAAACCGTCCTGCCCGATGTAAGCGGCGGCGAAATCAAGAGCGAAGAGCGCTTGCCCGATGCGGAAGCCACGGCGCTGGCAGCGGCCAATGATCCGGCCGCCTCAGTCGATCCGGCGGTGCTGGCAGGCAGCCAGTCGCTGCTGCTCGAAGCCAGCCAGGACGGCAGCACGGGCGCCGTGCCATTCTCGGGCACGGTGGAGTGGAGCGAAGGTGTCGATGAACTCGGCCTGCCGACGCTCAAGGGCACGGCCAGCATTCCGGCGCGCAATCTGGGCGTCGACATCACCATCCGCAAGAACTCCGATCCGAGCCTGCCGGCCAGCCATCTGATGGAAGTCGATTTCAAGGTGAGCGACACCTTTATCGGCGGCACCATCGCCAATCTGCCGGGCGTGCTGCTGAAGGACCAGGAACTGGTGCCGGGCACGGCGCTGGTCGGCGCCTCGGCGCGTGTTGTCGGCAACTCGTTCCTGTTCGCGCTGAGCGCGACCCCGGCCGACGCCACCACCAACACCGATCTGCTGGAAAATCGCCAGTGGATGGATCTGGCCGTGGTTTATGGCACCGGCCGCAACGCCATCCTCACCCTCGAAAAGGATGAGACGGCCCAGGCTCTGTTCGGCAAAGTCTTCGCCGCCTGGGCGTCGTAAGCAGTCAGGCTGCCGCCAACCGCCCATCCGCCAGCATGTAGCGGCGCTGGGCCAGGGCGGCGATGTCGTCGGCATGGTGGCTCACCAGAATGGTGTGCCAGCGGTGGCGAATGGTCAGCAGCCGCACCAGGTCGCGCACCGCCAGCCGGGTTTCGTCATCCAGCGCCGAGAATGGCTCATCCAGCAGCAGCACCGGGCGTGCCCGCAACAGGGTGCGGGCCAGCGCCACGCGCTGCTTCTGCCCGCCCGAAAGCGTGCTGGCGACCTGCGCACCGATACCCTCCAGCCCGACTTCGGCCAGCGCTGCGGCGACGAGCCGGTTGGCCTCGGGTTTGGGTGTGCCCGCAGGCAGGCCCAGCGCCGTGTTATGGGCGGCGCTCAAATGCTCGAACAGGCTATCCGCCTGCAGCAACAGCGACACGGGCCTGGCCTCGGGCGGCAGCTTCAGCAGATCGGCGTGGTCGAGGATCAGGCGGCCGGCGGCTGGGGTCAGAAAACCGGCCAGCAGGTCGAGCAGGGTCGATTTGCCCGAGCCGCTGGCGCCGGAAATGGCGGTGACGTCGCCGGGATGGGCCACGAAGGAGAACAAATAGGGCGCGGTCTGGCCGGGATAGGCAAAACTGAGGTTCTCAGCGCGCAGCATCGGCGATCCTTTCGAAAAGTTTGGGCAGGCCGACAAAGGCGATAATGGTACCAATCAGCAGGATGGCGGCGATGGCGGCGGCATCATTGCTGCGATAGGAGCCCAGCGCGCGGAACATCAGCAGCGGCAGGGTCTGGAAATCCTGCGTGCCGAACAAAGCGATGACGCCCAGATCGCCCAGCGAAAAGCAGAAGGCCAGCGCCAGCATTACGCCGATATCGCGCCCCAGCAGGGGATATTCGACGGCGATAAATTGCCGCCAACCGGAGAGGCCGAGCGAGCGGATCAACTTGCCCCGGCTGCGGGCAATGGCCTCCAGCGGTGGCCCCAGCGTGGCCATGGCGAAGGGAAGTGCCAGCAGGCTATTGGCCAGGATGACGACGAAGGGCGCAGCCGTGGCGGGGGCAATGCCAAGCTGGCGTACCAGCAAGAAGAACCCCAGCGATAGCACCACAGCCGGCACCGCCAGATAGGCAAAGGCCGGCATGCCGAGCACAGTGCGCAAGAAGCCGCTCCCGGTGGCGCCGCGTCCCAGCGCCAGCGTCAAGGCCAGCATCAGGGTCAGCAGCGCCGAGCTGGCGCCGATGACGAGGCTGCTGGCCGCGGCCCACCAGAATACCGGCCGGCCCAGCAGGGCGCCGAAGCCACTGCCCAGCCCATCGACCAGCACCGAGACCAGTGGCAGCACGAAGCCGATGGTGCAGAGCGCCAGCACCAGCCATTGCAGCAGTCGCGCCGGCCCGGCATCGCGCCAGCGCGGCGCGGCGGAGGCGCCGAAACTGGCTGGGATTGGCGCCAATGCCGAGGCGGCCAGAATGACCAGCGAGCATACCGCAATCTGGGTGGCGGCAAGGCGCACCGCGCCGGTCAGGTCGAAATCCTGTCGTACGGCGGCATAGATGGCGACTTCCAGCGTCTGGTTGGCCGGGCCGCCGCCGAGCAGCAGCACGATGGGGAAGCTGGTGAAGGCCAGAAGGAAAATGATCGCTGCGAGGCCCGGCATGGTGCCGCGCAGGGCCGGCCAGTCCAGAATGGCAAAGCGCTGCCAGGGCGACAGGCCCAGCGATTGCCCGGTCTTGAGCCGGCTGGCAGGAATGGCGTCGAGCCGGGCCAGCATGATGCGGGCGGCAAAGGCGCCATCGAGCACCACATGGGCAAACAGGATGCCCGACAGGCCAAAGGCCGGATTGCCGATGGAAAAGCCGAACAGCGCCTCGCTGGCCTGATTGATCCAGCCATTGCGGCCCCAGATCGACAGCAGCCCGAAGGCGACCACCATGCCGGGGGTGACGATGGCCGAGGCGAACAGCCCCACCACCAGATCGCGGCCGGGGAAGCGCAGCCGGTTCAGCGCCCAGGCCAGCATGGTGCCGACGGCGAGCGACAGGATGGTGGTCAGCCCGGCCTGAATGGAGGTCATGCGCAGCAGATGGGGAATATCGATACGCGAGGCGCTGCCACCGCTATCGGTGGCCGCGGCCAGAATGGCCCAGAGCACCAGCCCGATGAGGGCGGCGATGGCCCCTGCCAAGGCAATGGAGGCCGCGATGCGGTAGGGGCGGTGGGGCAGGGTCAGCATGATTGCCGCCCCAACCACCGAGCTTCACCTCCCCCGTGACGGGGGAGGTGCCATTTCGTGATAGCGGCCATCTCGACGCCTACTGCACCGCTGCCAGCATCTCGTCGATCCAGGCCTGGCCGTTCGCCGCGATTTCTGCGTCGGTGAAGGTCAGGGTCTTGTCCGGCTGCGGCAGCGCGGCAAAGGTCGGATCGAGATCGCCGGCCAGATCGGCCACCGGGAACATCCAGTTGGTATGCGGGATGATCTGCTGGGCGTCGGGCGACACCAGATAGGCGAGGAACTGCTTGGCCAGCTCCTGCTGGTCGGACGATTTCAGCACGCCGGCCACTTCGATCTGCGGGTAGTGTCCCTCGGTGAACAGCGCTGCCTTGATGGTCTCGTCGCCGTCTTCGATGATGTGATAGGCGGGCGAGGTGGTGTAGCTCAGCGCCATATCGGCTTCGCCGCTGAGGAAGAGATTATAGCTCTCGCTCCAGTCGCGGGTGATGGTCAGGATATGCGGCTTGAGGCCACTCCAGATTTCCGCGGCGCGGTCGCCATAGGCAGCCTTGACCCACAGCACCAGGCCAAAGCCCGGAGTGGACGAGCGCGGGTCCTGGATGACGATCTTGACCGACTCCGGCAGGGCGATCAGTTCCTCGAACGAGGTCGGTGGCACCGTCATGGTGTCGGTGTCGTACATGAAGGCGAAATGGGAATAATCGAAGGGCACGAATTGCGCGTCGGTCCATTCGCCCGGCAAGGCCAGATCGGTGAGGCTCAGCCCGTGATCGGCAAACAGGCCCGTGGCGCGGGCTTCGCCGGCGACGGCGGTATCGAGCCCGACGATGAGGTCGGCCTCGGTGGTATCGCCTTCAAGCTGCACGCGGCGTAGCGTGCCGATGGAGCTGTCGGCAGCGATCCATTCGACGGTGCAGCCGCCGCATATGGCTTCAAAGCCGGTCTTGAGCGCCGGGCCGGGGCCCCATTCGGCGGCAAAGCCGTCATAGGTGTAGATGGTGAGCTTGGGCGTATCCTGCGCAATTGCAGGTGCGACGAACAATCCGGCAAGGACCGCAAGCGCCAGACGAGTGGATTTGACCATGGGTCATCCCTTCAATGGTGTGCGGTCATGGGTGAAGGGATATGTGTCAATGGCGTGGACCGACGAGAGGCCCTTGCCATCTCGAACTTCCTCCGCCAGCATGACCTGGTTCAGGTTCAATGGGTAACTCTCAGCTCCGGAACCCCGGAACACCCCAGCGAGACACCCCACACTTAATGAGACCATTGTGACAGTGCAAGACACTTCGGTGCCGATAGCCCATGGGCCCTTGGTCGTATGCGATGGGCCGCTGGCCATTGTGGGCGGTGGCGCGGTCGATCCGGCGCTGCTGGTGGAGCTGGCCGGGCGCGGCGTCATGCTGGTGGGGGCCGATGGCGGCGGCGATGCCATTGGCGATGCCGGGCTGCTGCCCGCCGCCATCATCGGCGACCTCGATTCGCTGCGGGACCGCGCCCGCTGGGAGGCGCGGACGCGGGTGATCCATATTCCCGAGCAGATCACCACCGATTTCCAGAAAGCGCTGTATTCCACCGACGCGCCGGTGACGCTGGCGCTGGGCATGACCGGCAAGCGGCTCGACCATACGCTGGCGGCGCTCAGCGCCGTGCTGCAATTCGCGCCGTCGCGCCGCCTGCTGCTGGTCGACGAGGTGGATGTGGCGCTGGCGGTGACCGGCTGTATCGCCTTTGAGGCCGGTATCCGCGAACGCGTCTCGATCCATCCGCTGCTGCCGATCGATTTCGTCCGCTCCAGCGGGCTGCTCTATCCGATGGACGGGCTGACGCTGGAACCCGGCGGGCTGATCGGCACCTCCAATGAAGGCACTGGCGGCCGGGTGGTCATCGAGCCGATGGACGATACGCCGTGGCTGCTGATCCTGGGCAAGGAGCGGCTGTGGGATTTGATCGCGGCAAGCCAATTGGCCGCCCAGCCTTAGTTCGCGGTGACACCGTGCAAGCGTGCAGAAAACAAAAAAGGCGGGCACCGGGCCCGCCTTTTGAATATTTCATCGCGCTCAGTTAGCGCGCGCGGCTTCCTTGACGGCGTCTTGCACCTTTTCGAAGGCCCGCACCTCGATCTGCCGGATTCGTTCGCGGCTGACCTCATATTCCTGGGCCAGCTCTTCGAGCGTCTTGGGGTTGTCCTGCAGGCGACGGGCCTGGAAGATCGCCCGCTCGCGCTCGTTGAGCACGTCCATGGCATTGTTCAGCAGGCCCATGCGCTCGGAAAACTCCTGGCTTTCGCCCAGCGAGGTTTCCTGGCTCGGCGTGTCGTCGACCAGCCAGTCCTGCCATTCCGAGGCGCCTTCGTCGGCCCGCATCGGCGAGTTCAGCGAAGCGTCGCCCGACAGGCGCGCATTCATCGACACCACGTCGGCTTCGCTCACCTTGAGCGTGGTGGCGATCTGCTTGATCTGGTCGGGATGCAGCGCCCCATCGTCCAGTGCCGCGATCTGGCCCTTCACCTTGCGCAGGTTGAAGAACAGCCGCTTCTGGGCAGCGGTGGTGCCGATCTTGACCAGGCTCCAGCTGCGCAGCACATATTCCTGAATGGCGGCACGGATCCACCACATGGCATAGGTCGCCAGGCGGAAGCCCTTTTCCGGCTCGAAACGCTTGACGGCATGCATCAGGCCGACATTGCCCTCCGAAATCACTTCGGAAATCGGCAGGCCATAGCCGCGATAGCCCATGGCGATCTTGGCCACGAGCCGCAAATGGCTGGTAATGAGTTTTTGGGCCGCGCCGGGATCCTCATGTTCCTTGTAGCGCTTGGCCAGCATGTATTCTTCATTCGGCTCCAGCATGGGAAACTTGCGGATTTCCTGAAGATAACGGCTCAATCCGCCTTCGGCGGAGAGCACTGGTAGATTGGTCTGGGCCATAGACACGCACCCCTTTCTGGTTCCCTCGCATTCCGCGAGCGGACAACAATCCGGCCATGGCCACAACGGCCCATCGCCAGACTACGATGGATACATAGGCGCCAATGCGGCCATTGTAAGGGGCGGCAACCAGAAGAAACGTTACAAAGCCGTAATGGTTGCGCGCCCGTAGCGGGGCACCGCTAGATTAGACTCCTGAACCGCAGTTTGGTTCATTCACCTTGTGGTGAAGGTCGGGTCTAGCGCGCGAACGCCTTGTTGTAGCCATCCAACGCCTCGTGCAGCGCCTCCAGATCGGGCGGGAGCGGGGCCTCGAAGAACATTTCTTCCTTGGTCATCGGATGCTCAAAGCCCAGTTCGGCGGCGTGCAGCGCCTGCCGGCCCAGCGCGATCACCGGCTCGGCGAGGTCGGGCGGCAGCTTGTTGATCTTGGTGGCATAGCCCGAGGCATAGACGCTGTCGGCGACCAGCGGGTGGCCGATATGGGCCATGTGGACGCGGATCTGGTGGGTGCGGCCGGTTTCGAGCTGGCACTGGACCCGGGTGATGTCCCAGCCGGGATCGCCATAGCGGGCTTCGACGACATAATGCGTGACGGCTTCGCGGCCGTCCTGGCGCACCGTCTGCTTGAGCCGGTTGTTCTGGTCGCGGCCGAGCGGGACCTCAATGGTGCCCTTGGCTGTTTCGGTGGTGCCCCAGACAAAGGCGGTATAGGCGCGGTGCAGCGGGCCGCTGCGGCCATGATCGGCAAACTGCGCGGACAAATGCCGATGCGCGCGCTCGGTCTTGGCGGCGACCATGACGCCGGAGGTGTCGCGGTCGAGCCGGTGCACGATGCCGGGGCGCTTGACCCCGCCAATGCCCTGCAGGCTATCGCCGCAATGAAACAGCAGCGCATTGACCAGCGTGCCATCGGGCGAGCCGGGGGCAGGGTGGACCACCATGCCGACCGGCTTGTTGATGACGATGAGCTGATCGTCCTCATAGAGGATGTCGAGCGGGATATTTTCCGGGTGTGGTTCGGCGTCTTCGGGGGGTGGGGCAAGAAGGATGATTGTCTCGCCCGCCGTTAGCCGGTATTTGGGCTCGCTGACGGTCTTCCCGTTCATGCTGACGGCGCCGGCCAGGATCAGATCCTTGATCCGGCTGCGGCTCAGCACCGGATGGGCCTTGGCCAAGGCGGCATCGAGCCGCAAGCCGGCCAGATCGGCATCGACCACGACCTCGACTTCGTCGCCCTCGAACTCTGCAGCGGTATTTTCGGCCATGAGCGATCCTAATCAGACTGGGCCAAGCGGCCCCAAAGCGGACGAGCCACTGTCCCCCGAGGCGCTGGCAATGTTTGCCAAGGCGCGCCGTTCCTTCGGGATTTCGATCGGCATCCTGTTGCTGGGCTTTATGGCGATTGGCATCGCCCTTGTCTATCGCGTGATGCGCGACGCTCCGCCGCCCACGATGGCGGAAAGCGTTATGCTACCCGCGGGTGCCGAAATTGTGTCGGCCATGGTGAGCGATGGCGCCCTCAACGTCACCTATGTGGCGGGCGGTACAACGACGCTGGCATTGTTCGATCCGGCAACGGGCGAATTGCTGCGCGTGGTGGTGCTGGCGACGGAATAGGGTGGCAAGGGCTAAGCCCTAGCGCCCCTGGATTTCCCGTAGCGCCGTCAGCCGATCCGTCACCGAGCCCTTGCGCTGGCCCTTGGTCGGCAGCAGGTCACTGCCCTCGCTATCATCGGCGAAGCGCTGGACGCGGTCGAACAGGCTTTCCTCTTCGGCCGTGGCTGCCGGAGTTTCTGTATCGACGGTATAAACCAGCCGGCTGACGCTGGCGGCGATGTCGTTGAGCTTTTCGCGCAGATAGGCATCCTCGATCCGCTCGCTGTCCCAATCGGCCAGGATGCTGGCTTCGACATTGCCCACCTGCTGGTGCAGCGCGTCCACCTCGGCGTCGAGGCTGAGCTTGTCGGCCAGCAATTGGTCGGCCTGATCGGCGGATTTTTCCACCACGTGGCTGGTTTCGGCGAGCAGGGCATTGAGCTGGTTTTCGGCGCTGGCCATGCGCGCTTCGGCGGCGACCAGGCTATCAGCCTCGGGGGCTTCGACCGGATCAGCCTGCACTTTATGCTGGGTTTCCAACGTGTCGGCTCGCGCCGCCAACTCGCGCTCGCGCATGCGCAAGTGCTGGGACAGATCGGTATTCTCGCGTTCCAGCTCGCTCAGCCGGGCGCGCAATTCGGCTTCGCGCGTCTCCAGTTCCTCGACAATGGCGCTGTGCTGCGCGCGTTCGGCTCTCAGCGCACCAAGGTCGCTGCGCGCCTGATTAACGTCGCCCAATTGCTCGGCGAGGCGGCTGCGCAAGGTCTCGACGGTGATTTCGAGGCGGCGGGTGGAAAGGGCGAATTCGGCGCGCAACTGATCCTTGTCGGCGCGGAATTCAGCCATGGTGATGGGAGTGGCGGCTTCGATGCGGCGCTTGGTGAGGCGCACGGCGCGCTTCCACACGGCCGGCAGGATGATCAGCGACACCAGGCCGGCCATCAGCAGGCCCAGCGCGAAATACATGATGTTCTCGATGACCATCGGCCAAACTCCGAAACCGCATCGGCACGCAATACGGGCAATCCCTATCTGGCAGCATCAAGGCGCGGCCGCCAGGTTTGCCAGGGTTTAACCCTAACGGTTCTGGGAGGTTCCGTCACGGCCCCGCTGCAAGCGGGGCCAGTCAGGATTGCGTCAGAAGGGGTTCCAGGTCGGCTCGTTGGTGAATTTGAGATAGCCGACATTGATGCCGAGGCGGGCGCCGACGCCGGAGCGGATCGGCACCATCACCACATTGCCGCGCTTGATCACGGTCATGCCGAAGCCGCCCATGATATAGGCCGAGCCGTCGACGCCGGCAAAACGGCCAAGCGCATCCGGCACCTGATTGAGATTATAGACCAGCATCATCACCTTGGAGCCGTCGCCGCCAATGTCGAAGCCGATGGATGGGCCCTGCCAGTAGATATTGTATTCGCCCACATTGCGGGTGTGCAGAATGCCTTCGCCATAGCGGGCGCCGGCAAACAGGGCGCCACCGGCGTCTTCGCCCAGAATATAGCCATTGGGCAGGCCAAACTGGCTGACGGCGCGTTCGACCAGCGAGGCCAGGCCCTGCGAGGCGGAGCCAAAGAATTCCTTGCCGCTGTCGACCAGATCTTCGCCGGAATAGCTGTCGCTGAGCGAGCCCTGAGCATAGGCAGTTTGCATCGGCGCGACGAGCGCGGCCATGACGGCAATGATGAGGGCGAGGCGCTTGAACATCGAAATCTCCCGGGGGCGAGGGGCGACGCCGGCGGTTACGGAGTCGTTAAGGCTTGGACCGTAGTTTTGTCGGGCAGACTTTGGTCGCCGACAATGCCGATCATTGGGTCCATGATGAAGCAAATCTCTAAACAAATCTTAACCATGCTTGCCTTTGTTTTGCCGCTATTGAGCATGGCCAACCTCGCTATTTTGCCGGTCCGGGCACAGTCGATGGTGACGCTGATCGTCACCGATCCGCTGACCGGGGTGGCCATTTATGGCATGGACCCGGTGAGCTATTTCACCGAGTCCGACCCGCAGCTGGGGCGGGGGGATTTTGAATTTATCTGGAACAATGTGTCCTGGCATTTCGCCAGTGCCGCCAATCGCGACATCTTCCAGCGCTCCCCCGAGATCTATGCGCCGCAGTTTGGCGGGCATGGGGCGATGGGGGTGGCGCGCGGCTATGTCGCTGATAGCGACCCCCGCATTTACACCGTGTTCAAGCAACGGCTGTATCTGTTCTATTCGGCCTCCAACCGCGAAGCCTTCCTGCTGGCGCCCGACGTGGCCGCCCAGCAGGCCGAGACGCATTGGACCGAATTGTCGAAGACCCTCTCGGTCAATTGATCGCCGGCCCGGCGCCACAATTTCACCTGTCCCACTTTTATGGATCACCCTCTAATGTCGGCTGAACTGATTCTTACGGAGACTGCCCAGATGGACATCATCGAGCTGAAGGCAACCGATCTGGCGGCCATGCTGTGCAGCCGTGTCTGCCATGACCTGATCAATCCCATCGGTGCTATCGGCAATGGCCTTGAAGTGCTGGCCGATCCCAACCAGACCGAAATGGCTGAAGGCGCGCGCGATCTGATCGCCAGCGCTGCCAAGCAGAGTCGGGCCAAGCTGGAATTTGCGCGGCTGGCCTATGGCGCGTCGTCGACCTCGGGCACCGATATCGACACCCGCGAATGCGAGCGCGTTGCCCGTATCCTGTTCGAGATCGAAAAGGCCGATCTTGAGTGGAATGTGCCGCTGATCCTGATGCCCAAGCACAAGGCCAAGCTGTTCATGAATCTGCTGCTGATCGCCGCCATGTCGGTGCCGCGCGGCGGGCAGGTCAAGGCCACCATCGAGGGCGAGGCCGGCCAGGAGCGGTTTGAATTCACCTCCAAGAGCGACCCAGAAAAGCGCCAAAAGACTTTGATTCCAGCGGGTTGCGTCGGATTGCTGGCGGGCACGCCCGAGGAGGGCTTCGTCGATGCGCGGGGCATCCAGCCCTTCTACACGGGTGTGTTGGCACGGATGACGGATATGGAAATCAAGATCGGGCTGGAGGACGCGCAGTTTGTCCTCACCGCCACGCCCAAAGTGGTCGAGCCCGTCGCGGCCTGAGCCGGAAATGCTAACCAATTCCTAGGATGTGCGAACGCATAATCGGAGTGTGCGTTCGCCTCAATGGAGTCTTGGGGGATGAAATCCTGCCTGATTGTCGATGATTCCAGTGTGGTGCGCAAAGTGGCGCGCCGCCTGCTTGAGGACATGGACTATATCGTCGAGGAAGCCGAAGACGGGCAGGACGCCTTCGAAAAATGCCGGCAAGAAATGCCGGATGCCATCCTGCTTGATTGGAATATGCCGATCATGAGCGGGCTCGAATTTCTCAAGCTGCTGCGGGCCTATGTTGGCGGCGAGAAACCCCATGTGGTTTATTGCACCGTCGAAAACGATATTGGCGCCATAGCCTTAGCGCTGAAGGCCGGCGCCAGCGACTATATGATGAAGCCGTTCGACCGAGCCCTTCTCGAAGCCAAATTCGAGCCGGTCGCAGCAGCAGCCTAGTGCTGCATGCTGACAGATTTCTTGTGGTTTTCTTGTCAGGCGGACTGTTCCGCCCGCCCCATCAGATAGACCCGTTCCCGTTCATTGCGGGTCAGCTCGGCAGCGCGGCGAAATTCCAGCGTCGCTTCGGTATGGCGACCCAATTTGCTCAGCAGGTCGCCGCGCACGCCATAGAGCAGATGATAGTTCTGCAGTGTCGGATTGTCCTTGATGGTCTCGATCAGCGCCAGCGCCGCCGCCGGACCATCGGCCATGGAAATTGCCACTGCGCGATTGAGTTCGATCACCGGCGAGGGGGTGAGCTGGGCCAGCCTTGCATAGAGGTCGGCGATGCGACGCCAATCGGTATCGACGGCTTTGCGGGCCCTCGCATGGCAGGCGGCGATGGCGGCCTGTAGCGCATAGGGCGCGTCGGCGCCGCCCAGGGCGACGGCGCGGTCGAGGGCGGCCAGCCCCCGGCGGATCAGCAACTGGTCCCAGCGGGCGCGATCCTGATCGAGCAGCAGCACCGGGACGCCCTTGGCATCGGTGCGGGCCGGAATGCGCGAGGCCTGGATTTCCATCAAGCCGATCAACGCATGGACTTCGGCATCGTCGGGGGCCAGCCGGGCCAGGGTGCGGCCGAGCCGCATCGCCTCTTCGCAGAGTTGCGGCCGCATCCAGTCTTCGCCGGCGGTGGCCGAATAGCCCTCGTTGAAAATCAGATAGAGTACCCCCAGCACCGAGGAAAGGCGCTCGACCCGTTCGGCGCCGCGCGGCACCTCGAAGGGAATGCCGGCCTCGGCAATGGTTCGCTTGGCGCGGACGATGCGCTGGCCGCTGGTGGGTTCGGCGGCGAGGAAGGCGCGGGCGATCTCTTCGGTGGTGAGCCCGCCCAACAGGCGCAACGTCAGCGCTACCCGCGATTCCGCCGGCAGGATGGGATGGCAGGCGGTAAAGATCAGCCGCAGCAGATCGTCGCCGACCTCGTCATCCAGCGCCTCGACCAGTTCGGTCTCGTGATCGGGGGTGTCGTCCTCGATGAGGCGTCCGACTTCTTCCAGCTTGGTCGCGGCCATTTTGCGGTGGCGGAAATAATCGATGCCGCGCCGCTTGGCGGTCTGCATCAGCCAGGCGCCGGGATTTTTCGGCACCCCGGATTCGGGCCAGGCCTTGAGCGCGATGAGCAGGGCGTCCTGCGCCAGTTCCTCGGCCAGCGAAATGTCGCGCACCATGCGCGTCAGCCCGGCGATCAACCGCGGCTGCTCGATCTTCCAGACGCTGGTGATGGCGCGGTGAGTCTCGGACTGAGAGGTCATGGCGGGGGATGAAATCAGGATGATGTGGCGGGGGCAAGGTGGTTGTGGGGGCTGGTTCGCGCTCCACCGTTCGGTGGCTGTGGCTCCACCCCCTCCTAGCCTCCCCCATCAAGGGGGAGGTACAGGGCGGCGGTTGGGAGGGGCTGGCCGAACACGCCAAGGCTGCTGATCACACCAGTGGCTGCATCTCAGGATGGGTCCCGGCTCAAGGCCGGGATGACACCGTGTTTTTTGATGCCTCGGTGCTCAAGAACTGCCACTACATCCCCGTGAAGCCTTCCGGGGTCTGTCCCTGCAGGAAGGGTTCGATGATGCCGTAGAGCAGGTCGACCTGGTTGATGACGGCGGTGTGGGAGGTGGCGGGGAGGATGGCCAGGCGCGAGGGGGAGAGGGGGGCGCCCATGTCGCCCATGTCACCGCCACCGAGCAGGCGGAACAGGGCGACATTGTGCTCCAGGGTGGAGACATCGGCGTCGCCGGCGATGATCAGCATCGGCGCGGTCAGGGTCTTGACCTCGGCCTCCCAGGCCATTGGCTCGCTTTCCAGCGCGATGAGCTTTTCCACCACGGGGCGGAAGCCGTCGGGATTGACGGCGAGCTTTTTCCACTCGTCTTCCATCGGGGTGCCGACAAACATTTCGGGGGCCATGTTCGGAATGAAGGCGGTAAAGGCCGGCTGCCAGCCGGAGACGTCGTAGGCGACCGAGGCGGCGACCAGCTGGTCGACTTTTTCGGGATGGTCGATGGCGAGGCGCAGGCCGGCGGCGGCACCCATGGAATAGCCGAAGATATCGGCCTTCTCGACGCCCACAGCATCCATGAAGGCGGCGACGTCATTGGCGAGGTTGGGATAGGTGATGGGGCGGTCGATATCATTGGTGCGGCCGTGGCCCTGGAACTCGAGGGCATAGACCTTATGGGTTTCGGCCAGCTTGGGGATGATGGCGCCCATGGTCGGGATATTCATATAGGCGCCATGCAGGACGATCAGCGGATCGCCGGTGCCGGACACCTCGTAATACATCTCCATGCCGTTGACCGGCACGGTGGCGCCGACCGGTTCGGACTGGGCGAAGGCGGCGCTGCTGGCAAGCAACAGGCCGGTGATGATGGCAATGCGGAACATGAAATTCTCCTCGGTGCGGCGCTAGGCGCTTCTGACCCAACGACGAGCCGGGGGCGCCGGTTTCGACAGAGGCCGGGAGAATTTTTGGCACAAGGGCAAAGAAAAAGCCCCGCGGGACAGGGTCACGCAGGGCTTCAAGTAACGTCAGAGCCTGGGAGGGCTAGGCGACGTTTTCTGAATAGGTTTCGACCTCGTCCGGCTCGCGCAGCACATAGCCGCGACCCCAGACGGTCTCGATGTAATTTTTGCCACCGGTGGCCACCGAAAGCTTCTTGCGCAGCTTGCAGATGAACACGTCGATGATTTTCAGCTCAGGTTCGTCCATACCGCCATAAAGGTGGTTGAGGAACATTTCCTTGGTGAGCGTGGTCCCCTTGCGGAGGGAGAGCAGCTCGAGCATCTGATATTCCTTGCCCGTGAGGTGGACCCGCTGGGTCTGCACTTCGACGGTCTTGGTATCGAGATTGACGGTCAGCTCGCCAGTGGTGATGACCGACTGGGCATGACCCTTGGACCGCCGAACGATGGCGTGGATGCGGGCCACGAGCTCGTCCTTGTGGAAGGGCTTGGTCATGTAGTCATCGGCGCCGAAGCCGAGCCCGCGTACCTTATCCTCAATGCCGGCAAGGCCGGACAGAATGAGAATTGGCGTCTGAACCTTGGCGACGCGCAAGGTGCGCAGCACCTCGTAACCGCTCATGTCAGGCAGGTTCAGATCGAGAAGAATGATGTCGTAATCATAGAGTTTGCCGAGATCGACACCCTCTTCACCAAGATCGGTGGTGTAGACGTTGAAACTTTCGGACTTCAGCATCAGTTCGATGCTTTGCGCTGTCGCGCTGTCGTCCTCAATAAGGAGTACCCGCATTATATTCCCCTTGTCATGCGTTCCTGCTGGAACCGTGGGACCTGGCCTGCCCACGCCAACCCTACTGGATATGACTGAACCCTAAGTCCAAATAGTTAACAAAGTTTAATTCGGTTGGGCAATACGCAAATGCCATCCGTACAAATTAAGTCTAAGTTATTGAAAATTAACAGCAATTTATATGAATTTTTCTTAATAAAATGGTTTAAGTCGCCGCTCTAAACGACTCTTTAGACTCAAGCAATTGCAGGTCTGGCAAGGGTTTGGCGGCGGGTCCGGCCAAATGGCGCACGGACGGGTCCACCGCTTGGAATAGCGCCATTTGCTTAACGATGGGTTACTGTGTGATTCGTGATTGACCATGGTTCGGCCGGTTTGGAAACCATAAACGGGCCACCAGCGAGCGGACATTAAGCGGAACATGAAGGCGCTGATCTCGGCCATTGAGGCCATCGACGACATCGAAGTGTTCGGTCGCGTCAAGTCGGTGCAGGGGCTGCTCATTGAAATTGTCGGGCCGGTGCGCGAATTGCGCGTCGGCGGCCGGGTGCAGATCGAGACGGTGAACAGCGAAGTGCTGGCCGCCGAAATCATCGGCTTCAAGGATGGGCATGCACTGTGCCTGCCATTCGGGCAGCTCTCCGGCGTGCGCATGGGCTGCAAGGCGGTGTTCCAGCGCCATGACGGCGCGGCCTTTCCCTCGGAAGGCTGGCTGGGGCGGGTGATCAATGCCAATGGCGAGCCGATCGATGGCAAGGGACCGCTGCCGCGCGGCGCCACGGCCTATCCGCTGCGACAGAATCCGCTGCTGGCACATGACCGGGTGCGGGTAGGCGATCCACTTGAACTGGGGGTGCGCTGCCTCAACACCTTTACCACGGTGTGCGAGGGGCAGCGGCTGGGGATTTTTGCCGGTTCGGGCGTCGGCAAGTCGGTGCTGATGTCGATGCTGGCGCGCAACACCAATGTGGATGTGGCGATCATCGGGCTGATCGGCGAGCGCGGGCGCGAGGTGCATGAGTTCATCCAGGAATATCTGGGTGAGGCGGGGCTGGCCAATGCCGTGGTGGTGGTGGCCACCAGTGACGAAGCGGCGCTGATGCGGCGGCAGGCGGCCTATATGAGCCTGGCGCTGAGCGAGTTCTTCCGCGATTCTGGCAAGCGCGTGCTGTGCATGATGGACAGCCTGACCCGCTTTGCCATGGCGCAGCGCGAAATCGGGCTGGCGATCGGCGAGCCCCCCACCGCCAAGGGTTATCCGCCTACCGTGTTCACAGAATTGCCACGATTGCTGGAACGGGCGGGTCCGGGGACTCCATTAACCGGTTCTGTTACCGGACTATTTACCGTTTTGGTCGAAGGTGATGATCACAATGAGCCCATCGCGGACGCCGTGCGCGGTATTCTGGATGGTCATATTGTGATGGAGCGCGGGATTGCCGAGCGGGGACGCTACCCGGCTGTGAACGTGCTCCGGTCCATCTCGCGCACCATGCCAGGGTGTGTGCCAGCCGAATTTCGGCCGGTTCTGGCCAAGGCGCGAGAACTCATGTCGATTTATTCCGACATGGAGGAACTGATCCGGCTGGGGGCTTACCGGAAAGGGTCAGATCCGAAAGTGGACCGCGCTATCGCCATCTATCCCGCATTAGAGGCTTTTTTGAGCCAGGAGCGGGAAGAGACGACGACGATTGCCGAGGGCTATAGCAGGCTCGCGGAGATCGTGGCCGAGGCGGGCGCGGCAGGCTGATGGGACTGGGTATGGGTCCCGGAACTGACTTGGTGTGTAAGGAGTACAGGTCTTGAAATCGCGCAGCGAGAGCCTCATTCGGCTCAAAAAGTTCCAGGTGGACGAAAAGCGCCGTCAGGTCGCGCAGATCGAGATGATGGTGGCCGATTTCGAACGCATGGCGTCCGAACTCGACCAGCAGATTGAAATCGAGCAGACCAAGACCGGCATTTCCGATGTGGCGCATTTCGCCTATTCGACGTTTGCGAAGGCCGCGCTGACCAGGCGCGACAATCTGCTCAATTCGGCCGGCGACATGAAGGGCAAGCTCGAAGCGGCCCAGGACGCGCTCGCCGAAGCCCTTGAAGATCTCAAAAAGGTCGAACTGCTCGACCAGCGCGAGCACCAGCGCGAGGCTGCCGAGCAGCTCAAGCTGGAACAGGCCGAATATGACGAAATCGGCCGGCTGCGGTTTCGCAGCCAGTAGGCGTTACGGAGTTTGAAAAAAAAGGCCCGCAGTTTGCGGGCCTTTTTGCGTTTGGGGGTGTGTTCCGGTGGTCAGGCAAAACGCAGTGTCATCCCGGCCTTGAGCCGAGACCCATCTCGAGATCTCAGGATGGGCCCCGGCTCAAGGCCGGGGTGACATCGGGGGTGGGGTGGGCCTGGTGGGTCGAGGTCAGGTTTGCGTCAGGGGCCGAGGACGCGGTCGATGGCGCCGGCTTCGTCGTGCACGGCCAGCCGGTCCATGATGGTGGCGCTGGCTTCGTTCATGCCCAAGAGTTCGACTTCTACCCTGGCGCGGCGGAATTTGAGGATCGCCACATCGACGGCGTTGACGCCGCTGAGGTCCCAGATATGGGCGGTGCTGACGTCGATGGTCACGCGCTGGAGCGGTTCGGCGAAGTCGAAGGCGTCGAGGAATTTTTCGGTCGAGGCGAAGAACAGCTGGCCTTCGATCCGGTAGTGCCGCTCTTGGCCATCATCGGACAGCGTGGTGGTGACGCGGAAAATCTGCGCCACCTTCCAGGCAAAGAAGATGCCGGAGAGCAGCACGCCGACGCCGACGCCGAGCGCCAGATTATGCGTGCCGAGCACGGTCAGCACCGTGGCCAGCATGACGATGCTGGAGCGGCGCGGATGCTTGCGCAGATCGGCGAAGGACGACCAGTTGAAGGTGCCGATGGAGACCATGATCATGATGGCGACCAGCGCCGGCATGGGAATGAGCCCGACCACGTCGCCAAGCACCATCAGCAGGAACAGCAGGAAGGCTCCGGCGATGAAGGTGGAGAGCCTTGTGCGGCCGCCCGATTTCACGTTGATCACCGACTGGCCGATCATGGCGCAGCCGGCCATGCCGCCGAACAGGCCGCTGACCATATTGGCGATGCCCTGGCCGATGGATTCGCGGTTCTTGTCGCTTTTGGTGTCGGTCATCTGATCGACAATGGAGGCGGTGAGCAGGCTTTCGAGCAGGCCCACGGCGGCGACGGCAGCCGAATAGGGCAGGATGATCCACAAGGTTTCCAGCGTCAGCGGCACGTCGGGAAACAGCAGCATCGGCAGGGTGGAGGGCAGCTCGCCCAGATTGGCGACGGTGCGCACATCGATCTGCAGCGCCAGCGACAGCAGGGTCAGCACCAGGATGCAGATCAGCGGCGAGGGCACGGCGCGGGTGAGGCGCGGGAACAGATAGAGGATGGCGAGCCCTGCCGCGATCATGGCGTAGGTCTGCCAGGAGACGCCGATCAGCTCGGGCAGCTGGGCCATGAAAATCAGGATGGCCAGCGCATTGACGAAGCCGGTCAGCACCGAGCGGGAGACGAATTTCATGATGCCGCCGATGCGCAGATACCCGGCGCCGATCTGCAGCAGGCCGGCCAGAATGGTGGCGGCCAGCAGATATTGCAGGCCATGCTCGCGCACCAGGCTGCCCATCAAGACGGCGGTGGCGGCAGTGGCGGCCGAGATCATCGCCGGGCGGCCCCCGGCGACGGAAATCACCATGGCGATGATGAAGGAGGCATAGAGGCCGACTTTGGGGTCGACCCCGGCAATGAGCGAGAAGCCGATGGCTTCGGGGATCAAAGCGAGGGCGACGACGATGCCGGCCAGCACATCACCACGGATGTTGCTCAGCCAATCGCGCCGCAAGGTTTGGGCAAAGGTCATGTTGGGGTCCAGACGACCAAACGGAACGGGCGCCAAGGCGCGCGGGTCAGTGGGTCATGTCAGCTGGAGTGTCCGGCGGATTGGCGGCCGGAAGAGCCACCCGGAATTGCACCGGGTCCGATCGAGTACAGGCTTTGTGCCTGCCTCGACCGGAGAAATCAAGCGCGGCTAGGGGTTGATCACCATGCGCTGGCTGGCGCGGTCATTGGCGTAGGTGGTGGGGTCGTAGGTGGCCTGGACCTCGAGCTGGGTGCTGGTGGTGTTGAGGAACAGATAGCGGTTGCCGAAGGTGTCGGAGGAGAAGGCCAGATTGTCGAAGCCCACCGCCACCGGCTTGGCGCCGAGGCCGAGGAAGCCGCCGACATCGACGATCACCGCGTCAAAGCTGCCATCGGCATTGGTGATGATGTCGCCAATGGTGCCGATCTGCTGGTCGTCGACGCCGAAGACGCCGATGCCGCGCAACTGGTCGGCGGTCAGGCCGGATTCATCGAAATCGGAAAAGCCGGTGCGGTCGAGCGGGGCGCCGATCGCCGGGCTTTCGGGCTGGTCGGTGGTGAGGGCAGGATCAATGGCGGTGGCGTTGGGGTTGCCGTCGACCAGCTGGTCTTCTTCTTCCTGGGTGGTGAGGGCGGGCTTGCCGGTGGTTTCCTCGCTGTCCGACCAGATGAAGGCCGGCGCGGCGGTGAGCAGCTCGGCAGTGGTGGGCAGCACCCAGCGGCGCGAGCCATCGTCGCGCATCGCCCATTCGAGCTGGGCGAAATCGACGGCAATTTCCTTCTCGCCGACGCCGAGGAAGCCGCCAACGCTGACCACGACGGCCGAAATACCCAAGCCAGCGGTGACCACCAGATTGGTGACGGTGCCGATGTTTTCAGCAGGGTCCTCGACCGCCGAATAAATGGTTTGGCCGAGCAACTGGGTGACCAGCACATCCTCGCCGCCAGCCGCATAGCCTTGCGACAGCACTGTGGGCGGCGTCAGGCCGCTCTGTTGCAGCTCCGTGGGGGCAACGGGGGCAGCGGCCTGGCCCAGGGCGGGCGACGCCAGCAGCAGAGCGAGGGCGGTGGCAGTCAGAAACGGACGCAGCATTGAAGAATCTCCTGTGACGCAGAAAGGGCCGACCCGAAGGCCGGCCCTCCCCAAGGGATAATCCGCGAGGGATTAGTTGGTTGCGGGTGCGGCAGGCGCTGCGGCAGGCGCCATGGCGTCAGCCGGTGCCGGCGCCGGCTCATCCTCGAGCCAGACGAAATCGGGCGCAGCGTTCAGCGCTTCGGCGGTGGTGGGGACCACCCAGCGCTCGGTGTTGTCAGCGGCGATGGTGAATTCGAGGCTGCGGAAGTCCACCGCGACCGACTTTTCACCCAGGCCGAGGAAGCCACCGACGCCAATAATGGCGGCGACGATCTGGCCGTTATCGTCAAACACGATGTCGGTGATCTTGCCGATATCCTCGGCATCGTCACCGGTGGAGGAAAACACCGACTGGCCGATCAGGCGGGTGCCCAGATTGTCGGTATCAACGGCGGTGTAGCCGGTCGACAGCTCGAATTGCGGGCGGGTGGCATTGTCGACGGCCACAGCGGCATTGTTGGCTGCATTATTGGCAGCGTCAGCGGCCTTGCCGGCGGCCTCCTGCGTGGCTGCGGCAGCATCCTTGGCGGCAGCGGCGTCGGTGGCGTCTTTCACCGCATCGGCGGCGTTATCGACGGCATTTTCCACTGGAGTGGGGGCGGCCGGAGCAGCGTCCTGGGCAATTGCGCCGGTGGTCAGCAGGGCAGCAAGGGCTGTTGTGGCCAAAAGAGTGCGGATCATTGTAGGCTCCAAAGGTTCATCGTCAAAGGTGAACGGGCCGTACGGTGCAAAACTTGCCGGTAGCGCATCGTGCGGCCCTTTATGTCCACGACAACGCAGGTCGGCCGGAGGCGTTCCGAAAGATTATTGAGCGCTGGCTGGGATTTGGTGGGAACCGGCATTGAAAAGGCCGGCTAGCGAAATCGCTGCCGGCCTCCTCCGCCTCCCTGGCGGTATTGTTCGGGCGCTGCGCAGCACAGGGCGCGCAAACCTCCCGACATCGCCAATAATAGCGCAATCAGCGGGGCAGGAAACGGCTTGCCGCGCGACAGGCTTAAGGCCCTGCTAATTGGTTAATACGGCACCGCCATTCGGGCGTAGCCCTCATGGCCTTGTTCACTCAAATCGCTCCACCGGAGCGATTTGTCCCTGCGAGCCGCTCACAAGTCATAGCTGCGCATGGCGCGGTGCGGCATGCCGCCATCCTGAAACTCGGGGCCGAAGGCGGCGAAGCCGAGCTTTTCATACATGCCCAGCTTGTCCGATTGCGCCGTGAGGTAGAAGCGGTCGCGACCCTGGGCGCGGGCATGATCCATCGCCGCCAGCATCATCGCCTTGGCAATGCCCTGGCCGCGAAACGACTGGCGCACGGCGACCCGACCGATCTTGATGTGCTCGGGCAGGGTGATGAGCCGCAGCGTGCCGACCACTTCGCCGGCCACGATGGCGACGAAATGGGTGGCGGTCATGTCATCGGCATCGTGCTCGTCTGCCTCGGGGACGTGCTGCTCCCAGACAAAGACTTCGCGGCGCAGCGCGAAGGCGGCGTTGCACAGGGTGGAAAAGGGCGGGACGGTGAGGATGGTGATGGACATGGGGGGAGAATAACCAGTGGTGGATGCGGTGTCATCGGGGTTGGAGGCACAACAAACAGGGTGTCATCCCGGCCTTGAGCCGGGATCCATCTTGAGATGGTTTTGCCGGCGGGATCTCAGGATGGGCCCCGGCTCAAGGCCGGGGTGACATCGTGGGTGGGGTGAGTTTTGGGATCAAACTGACGCTGCGTCTTATGGCGATCAGGGCGTGGTGGTGATGGTGTAGTGCCGGGGCAGGCCGGCGGTGATGCGGGCCCAGGCGGAGGCGCCGGCGCGGTGCTGGTGGGCGTCGAAGGCGGCCTGGTCGGTGAAAAGTTCAGCGACCAGCAACCGGGTCGGGTCATCGGCGCTGTGGACGATTTCGAAACTGAGGCAGCCGGGCTCGGCCCGGGTCAGGGCGATGTGCTCGGGCAGGGCCTGCAAGACGGCGGCCAGCCGGTCGGCGGGAATTTCGACATAGCCCGTCAGATGGATTTGGCCGGTGGTCATGGCTAGACGCTGCCGACGGTCTTGAGGCGGATGCGGGGATGCACCTCGTTCTGGCTCATCACCACGGTCTGCGGACGGAAGCGCTCGATGATCGAGCGGACATGCGGGCGGATCGAGGGTGAGGTGATCAGTACCGGCAATTCGCCCTGCTGGGCGGCGCGCTCGAAGGCGGTCTGGATGGCGCCGATGAATTGCTGCAAGCGGCTCGGGGCCATGGCCAGATGGCGGTTTTCGCCCTCGCCAACCATGGCTTCGGCGAAATCGCGTTCCCATTGCGGGCCCAGGGTCAGCAGCGGCAGATTGCCGTCCGGCCCCAGATTGGCGGCGCAGAGCTGGCGCGACAGGCGGCTGCGCACATGCTCGGCAATGGTCTGTACCGAGCGGCCGGGGCCGGCGATTTCGGCGATGGCTTCGAGAATGGTCGACAGGTCGCGGATCGAGATGCGCTCGTTGAGCAGGGTTTGCAGCACCCGCTGCACGCCCGAGACGGTGATCATGCCGGGCACGATGTCTTCCACCAGCTTCTGCTGCTCCTTGGGCAGGCCCGACAGCAGGGACTGCACATTGGCGTAGCTCAGGAGGTCCGCGACATTGGCCTTGAGCACTTCGGTCAGATGGGTGGAAATGACCGTGGACGGATCGATGATGGAGAGGCCGCGCAATTCGGCCTCGTCGCGCAGCGCCGGCTCGATCCAGGTGGCGGGCAGGCCAAAGGTGGGCTCGGTGGTGTGGGTGCCCGGCAGGTCGATCTGGTTGCCATAGGGGTCCATCACCATCAGCTGGCTGGCATAAATCTCGCCGGTGCCGGCTTCGACTTCCTTGATGCGAACCTTATAGACATTGGGCTCAAGCTGCATGTTGTCGAGGATGCGCACCGGCGGCATGATGAAGCCCAGCTCGATGGCGAGCTGGCGACGCAGCGCCTTGATCTGCTCGGTCAGGCGGTCACTGCCATTCTCATCTTCCTTGACGAGGCTGAGCAGGCCATAGCCGAGTTCGAGCTTGAGTTCGTCGATGCGCAGGCTGTCGCTGATCGGGGCCTCTTCATGGGCGGCCGGGCCACCGGGGGCGCCGGGCTGCGACGGGGCCTTGCTCAACTGCTGCAGCGTTTCGTCGGCGGCTTTCTCGTCCTTGGTGCGGGCGGCGCGCCAGGCGACGTAGCCGACGCCGGCGGCCAGCGCCAGGAAGGGCAGGATCGGCATGCCGGGCAGCAGGGCCAGCAGCGCCATGACGGCGGCCGACATGCCCAGAGCGCGCGGATAGCCAGTGAACTGGGCCGACAGGGCCTTGTCGGCCGAGCCGGTGACGCCGGATTTGGAGACCAGGATACCGGCAGCGGTGGAGACGATCAGCGCCGGGATCTGGGAAACCAGGCCATCGCCGATGGTCAGCAGGGTGTAGACATTGCCGGCTTCCTGAAAGGTCAGGCCTTCCTGCATCACGCCGATCAGAATGCCGGCCGAGATGTTGATGAAGGTGATGATCAGGCCGGCAATGGCGTCGCCGCGCACGAATTTGCTGGCGCCGTCCATGTTGCCGAAAAAGGCGCTTTCGCCTTCGAGTTCGGCGCGGCGCTTCTTGGCGCTGTCTTCGTCGATCAGACCGGCGGAAAGGTCGGCGTCGATGGCCATCTGTTTGCCGGGCATGGCGTCGAGGCTGAAGCGGGCGGCCACTTCGGCGATACGGCCCGAACCCTTGGTGATGACGATGAAGTTGACGATCACCAGAATGATGAACACCACCGCACCAATGACGAAATTACCGCGGGTGACGAAATTGCCGAAGGCCTCGATGACGTGGCCGGCAGCGGCGGTGCCGTTATGGCCTTCGGAGAGGATCAGGCGGGTGGTGGCCAGGTTCAGGCCCAGCCGCAGCATGGTGGCGATCAGCAGCACGGTGGGGAAGGCGGAGAATTCGAGCGGCTTCTGAATGAACAGGGCCGTCATCAGGATCATCACCGAAAAGACGATGGAGACGGCGAGCAGCCCGTCGACCAGCAAAGCCGGCATCGGCACGATGAGCAGGACGATAAGGCCCATGACGCCGGCGGCCAGGGCGATATCGCCCGAGCGCAGCATGTCGAAGACCGAATTGGCGGTCGGGATTTTGAACGGAGCGCGCGGGCGGCCACTGGGGAGATCGGTCATGGGCTACACTGCGTTCCCCTTCTCCCCTTGCGGGAGAAGGTGCCCGAAGGGCGGATGAGGGGTGTGTGTCCGCACATCGCGTATGCGGAGGCAGACCCCTCACCCTGGATTTCTGCTGAACGCAGAAATCCTGTCCTTCTCCCGCAAGGGGAGAGGGGAATCCGGTGGGTGGGGAAGGGGTGTGCCATCAAGCTACGCTGCGCCGTTCACCCGGATCGGGCACGTTGGTGCCTTCGTCGGCATATTGGTTGAGTTTGTTGCGCAGGGTGCGGATGGAGATGCCCAGGATGTTGGCGGCGTGGGTGCGGTTGCCCAGCGTGTGATCGAGGGTGTCGAGGATCAGCTCGCGTTCGACCTCGGCCACGGTCCGGCCGACCAGGGCCCGGGACATGGTTTCAGCGGTCTGAGCGAGCTGGGCGGAGAGCGAATTGGCCGAAGCGGCTTCGACCAGGCCCATGCCGTCCGGCAGCACGATGGCATCGGGGCCGATGATATCGCCCGAGGATAGCAGCACGGCGCGGTGCAGGGTGTTTTCCAGCTCGCGGACATTGCCCGGCCAGGGGGCTTGCAGCAGAGCGGCACGAGCGTCGGGGGACAGCTCGCGCGGGGGCAGGCCATTGGCCTTGGCGTATTTGGCGACGAAATGCTCGGACAGAGCGGCGATGTCGCCGGGGCGGTCGCGCAGAGCGGGGAGCTTGAGATTGACCACGTTGAGGCGGAACATCAGATCTTCGCGGAAGCTGCCCTCGCGCACCGCTTCGGCCAGGTTGCGGTTGGAGGTGGCGAGGATACGGATGTCGACGGGCACGGGCTTGCCGCCGCCGACGCGGTCGATCAGGCGTTCCTGAATGGCGCGCAGCAGTTTGGCTTGCAGGCGGACATCCATTTCGCTGATTTCGTCGAGCAGCAGCGTGCCGCCCGAGGCTTCCTCGAACTTGCCGATGCGGCGGGCGATGGCGCCGGTGAAGGCACCCTTTTCATGGCCGAACAGCTCGGATTCGAGCAGCGCCTCGGGGATGGCGGCGCAGTTGATCGAGATGAAGGGCTTGTTGGCGCGCTTGCTGCGGGAATGGACGTATTTGGCCAGCACTTCCTTGCCGGTGCCGCTTTCGCCGGTGATCAGAATGGAAGCGTCGGAGCCGGCGATCTGGTCGGCCATGCGCACGACACGCTCCATGGCCGGATCGCGGAACAGGAATTCGGAAGAGTCGCGGGCGACGGCGGCGATGACGGCGGCAATCAGCTCGGCATCGGGCGGCAGAGGAATATATTCCTTAGCCCCGGCGCGGATGGCGTTGACGGCGGCGGCGGCATTGGCTTCGACGCCGCAGGCGACCACCGGAATGGCGATGCGTTCGGCCTCGAGGCCGGCGATCAGCCGGGAAATATCCATCACCACATCGACCAGCAGCAGATCGGCGCCACGGCCGGCACGCAAAGCGGCCAGCGCGATCTCGACGGAGGGCGCATGGGCCACCTTGGCCCCGCCATTCATCGCCATCTTGGTGGCTTCGCTGAGTTGGCCCTCGAGGGCTCCGATGATGAGCAGACGCATCCTGGCCTCCCTTACTGTGGTTTGATGATTTCGGTCATGGTGACGCCGAGCTTGCTTTCGACCAGGACGATTTCGCCGCGGGCGACGAGGCGGTCATTGACGAAAATCTCGACGGCTTCACCGACCTGACGGTCGAGTTCGATGACGGTGCCGGTATCGAGGCGCAGCAGGTCGCTGACCGCCATCTTGGTGCGTCCGAGCACGACCGAGATGCGGACCGGCACGTCGAATACCGCTTCGAGATCGGAGGCGCTGCGCTCGCCATAGGCTTCGGGGCCGTCGGGCTTGCTGGGGGCCAGCATTTCTTCGAAGCTGATGGGTTCCTGCGTGGTGATGTCGTCACCGGGATCGGAAGCGCTCATTGGCTGCTCTCCTGTTGGCTGGCCCGGCCGCTGCGGGCGGCGAGATAGGCCGAAATCTTGCTATCAATGTCACTGGCGATGGCGCCGATATCGCGGACCAGCCCGCCATCGACCCATTCGAGCCGCCCGTCGCCGAGGCGGATATCGGGATCGCCCATCACCACCAGCCGACCGGCAAAGCCGGAAGTGTGCATATGGGCGGTGGCGATGTCGCGAATGCCGTCGGCAATGGTGGGGTGGCAGCGCACCACCAGATGCGGCACCCCATTGAGGTTTTGCATGCACTCGGCGATCAAAGCGTCGAGTTCGATGGTGGGGTAGCGCGCCAGCAGATGCAGCGCCAGCTTGCGGCCGATGCTGGCCGCCAGTTCCACCGCTTCGCGGCGCGACTGGCCGGTGGCGGCGTCGAGCGCTGCCGCCATGCCGGCGGTCTGGGTGGCCAGGGTGCCGGCGGCAGCGGCCAGGGTCTGCGCTGCCATCGAGGTGGCATTGCGCTCGCCGGCGGCGACGCCCTCGGCATAAGCCTCTTCGCGCGCCTGGGCCAGCAGGTCGGCGACGAGGCGCTCGGGCATGGTGGGCTCGGGCGGCGCTTGCGGGGTGGTGCGCTGGCCGAGGTCGAGATCGAAGGTGAAGCGGGCGGGTTGGGCCATAAGTTACGCCACCATCTGATCGTCGGACTTGGATTTGACGATGAGGATTTCGCCCTTGGCGGCGAGATCCTTGGCGGTGGAGACCATGCGGCCCTGCGCCTCGTCGACGTCCTTGAGCCGCACCGGGCCCATGACTTCCATATCGTCCTGCAGCAGCCGGACGGTGCGGCCGGACATGTTCTTGAAGAAGGTTTCCTTGACGGTCTCGTTGGCGCCCTTGAGCGCCATGGCGAGTTCCTTCTTGTCCATCTTGGCCAGCAGGGTCTGGATCGCCGAGGATTCGAGCTTGGCCAGATCCTCGAAGGTGAACATCAGCGCCTTGATGCGCTCGGCATCGTCGCGGTTGTGCTCTTCCAGCGTGGTGATGAAGCGGGCTTCGGTCTGACGGTCGAAAGAGTTGAAGATTTCGGCCATCTGTTCGTGGCTGTCGCGGCGCTTGGAATGGTTCAGCGTCGACATGAATTCGGTGCGGAGCGTGGTTTCGATCTTTTCGAGGATTTCCTTCTGAACCGGATCGAGGCCCAGCATGCGCTGGACCACATCCATGGCGAGTTCCTCCGGCAGGACGGCCAGGACCTTGGAGGCGTGATCGGTGGCGATCTTGGACAGCACCACGGCGATCGTCTGGGGATATTCATTCTTGAGGTAGGCGGCGAGCACGTCGGCCTGCACGTTGGAGAGTTTCTCCCACATGTTGCGACCGGCCGGCCCGCGAATTTCTTCCATGATGGAATCGACTTTTTCCTGCGGCAGGAAGCTGAGCAGCAGGCGTTCGGTGGAGTCGGTATTGCCCGAGAGCGAGCCATTGGACGAAATGGTGGTGACGAATTCCACCATCAGATCGTCCAGCATCTCCTGGGTGATCGGGCCAAGGCGCACCATGGCGCGGCTGAGCTGTTTGACTTCAAGGTCGTCCAGCTCATCGAAAATCGGCTTGCCGTAGTCGGGGCCAAGCGCCAGCAGCAAAGCGGCGGCTTTCTCGTCGCCCTTAAGCACGCGCGCGGTGGTGGCGTCGCTGACGATCAGCTGGCGGCTGACGCCTTCCTGGGAATCAAGGGATTGCGCGGTGAGGGCCATTACGCTGCGCTCCCCAGCCAGTCACGCACGATCAAGGCGGCCTGACGCGGATTTTCTTCAACCAGGGTGCCGACGGTCTTGAGCGTCTGCAGCTGGGTTTCGCCCATGGATTTGGCATTGGCGACCCAGGCGGGGGTCTTGTCATGCGGGCCATCGTCGATTTCGGCGATGATCTGGCCATCGGCGCTGAGCAGGCCATGATGGCCCAGTTCGGCGGCCGGCGGCAGGGCCAGCGGCAGGTTCTCGGGGGTCAGCGCCTTGCCCAGCAGCGGCCGCATGACGAAGAACACCAGCGCCAGGGCGATCAGCAGGGTGACCGCCATTTCGGCGCCGTTCATCAGATCGTCGCGGGTGAAATCGAGCAACCCACCGGCGCTGTCGGTCCCCGGCACCGACAGCTCGGGCCGCTCGGCAAACTGCATGTTGACGACTTCGACGCTGTCGCCGCGCAGCTCGGAATAGCCAACCGCCGAGCGGACCAGGGTCAGCAACTGGGCGACCTCGTCGGCGGAGCGGGGGGTATAGACCGGGGTGCCCGAAGTGTCGGCGGCGTAAACGCCATCGACCACCACGGCGACCGACAGGCGCTTGATGGCGCCGGCATCGGTCACGGCCACCTGGGTGGTCTTGGAAATTTCGTAATTGGTGACTTCCTCGGAAGAAGTGCCCTGTTCGGTGGGACCGGCGGCGCCGGCATTCTGGCTGGCACCGGGCAGCTCATTGGCGACGGTCACCTGGCCATTGAGGCCGCCGGACAGGTTTTCGGTTTCGCGGACCTGGCTGGAGCGAACCACCTGGCTTTCCGGATCGAAGGTTTCCTGGGTGGTGGTCGAGCGGTTAAAGTCGATCTCGGCGCTGACTTCGACGCGGGCCCGCCCGGCGCCAACGATATTGGCCAGCATGTCCTCGACGCGGGTGCGCAGGCGGTTTTCAAAGCCCAGCGTGCGCTCGGCGGCTTCCCCGGCAATGGCGCCCTGTTCGTCGGCGGTGCCCGAAGCCAGCAGATTGCCCTGATCATCGACGATCGAGACGCGGCCAGGCGTCAGACCTTCGATGGCCGAAGCGACCAGATGCTGGATCGAGCGGATCTCGCCGCTGGCCAGCTGACCGCGCACCGCCAGCACAATGGAGGCGGACGGATCGCTGCGTTCGCGGCGGAACAGCTCGCGCTCGGGTAGCACGAGGTGAACGCGGGCGCTCTTGATGCGGGTGAGCGAGCCGATGGTGCGGGCCAGTTCGCCTTCGAGGGCGCGCACATTGTTCAAATTCTGCACGAAGCTGGTGGCGCCCAGCGTCGACTGTTCGTCAAAGATCTCGTAGCCGACCTGGCCCCGCTGCGGCAGGCCCGAGCCGGCCAGCGTCATGCGGGTGGTGGTGATCTGGTCGCGCGGAATGAGGATGGTGTCGCCTTCGCCGCGCAGTTCAAACGGAATATTGAGGGTCTGCAGCTCGGTGACGATGGCCGAGGAATCTTCGAGGCTCAGCCCGGTATAGAGCGGCGCCAGATTCGGGGTCTGGGCGCGTAGCACCAGAAAGCCGAAAAAACCGAGCATCAGCACGGCGACGACCGCCATCGCTGCCAGACGGGGCAGGCCAATGCGGTTGATGAGCTGGGTAAAATTATCCACGCCGGCACTCGATTCCAGATATGGCCAGCACCGCGAACACGCGAAACGACCGGTGGGCAAAAATTACCTAGCTGATGGTAAATATTGTCTTAACCCCCGGTTGCAGTTTGCAAATTTCGGCAGAAACTGCCGGGATAAGTGGCGAAAGGATGAATGAATGCTGAAACTGCTGGGGCGCATCACCTCGATCAATGTGCGCAAAGTGCTGTGGGCGCTGGACGAACTGGGTCTGGCCTACGAGCGCGAGGATTGGGGTCTGCCGCTGCGCGATCCCAAAGCGCCCGAATTTCTGGCGCTCAATCCCAATGCGCAGGTGCCGGTGCTGGTCGAAGGGGCCTTCGCGCTGTGGGAAAGCAATGCCATCCTGATCTATCTGGCCGAGCGCGAGGGACGGTTATTGCCCGAACAGCTCGAATTGCGCGCCTTGGCGCTGCAATGGCTGAGCTGGCAGGCCAGCGAACTCAATCCGTCCTGGGGCTATGCGGTGCAGGCGCTGATCCGCCGCACCCCGGGCTATGACGATGAGGCCAGGATTGCCGCCGCGATGACCAGCTGGGGGACGCGGATGGCGATGCTGGAGGCGCAATTGACCAAGAGTGGACCGTTTATCAGCGATGGCTTCAGCATCGCCGATATCGCGCTCGGGCTGTCGGTGCATCGCTGGCTGGAAATCAAGGCGGAGAAGCCGGTGCTGCCGGCGGTGGTGGATTATTATCAGCGGCTGAAGGAGCGGGAAGCGGGGGCACGCTGGATGGCGGTGGAGACGCCGTAGGGGTTGGATATTGGCACCACCCACGATGTCACCCCGGCCTTGAGCCGGGGCCCATCCCGGGATCATGCCGCTGAATAAATCTCAGGATGGGTCCCGGCTCAAGGCCGGGATGACACCGAGTTTTTGGATGCTTGGGGTCGCTGGTCTTTCAGCATCTGGGAGCGCGAGTTTGCGCCATTCGAACGTAGCTCTCATGGCCTTCTTGCTTCAAATCGCTCCACAGGAGCGATTTGCCCGGCGGGACAGCTCGAAGCCCCTCACCCTGACCTTCCGCTGAACGCGTCAGGTCTGTCCCTCTCCCGCAAGGGGCGAGGGAGGCCGGTGGGTGGGGCGAGGGAAGAACTGGTCGGGCGCGAGGGGAAAAGGGGCTCTGGGCCCCGCCCAGACAACACAAAGCCCGCCGGGAAGACCTGGCGGGCTTTGAAATTGTTCCGGATCGGTGCACTCAGCCTTCGCGGTAGTGCTGGATCCAGGTCGTGCGTAGTCCGGCGAGGCCATGTTTATCGATGGCGGCCTGCCAGTTCAGAAATTCATCGACGCTCAGCGTGTAGCGGTCGCACGCTTCTTCGAGGCTGAGCAGTCCGCCGCGCACAGCGGCGACGACTTCGGCTTTACGGCGGATGACCCACCTCCGCGTGTTGGCGGGGGGAAGGTCTGCGATCGTGAGCGGACTTCCGTCCGGTCCGATTACGTACTTAACGCGAGGACGCATTTGTACGGTCATTTTACTCTCTACTCAACCTGACCATATGAGACTGAGAGTAGGCCAACGGCCTTAAAATTCGACTAAGGGGAAACTTACAACAGGTTAAGAATGGTCTGGGATTTCAAGGCATTGGATTGCTGTACCAAGGGACAGTAAAACGCCAAGCCGGTGAGCGTCGGTGGGGTGTGGGAGCTCCCACAGCTCGGTGTATGTGGAGACCACGACACCCCCACCCTAACCCTCCCCTCAAGGGGGAGGGGACGGCATCGGGGCAAGCCGCTAGGCGGCGTCGGTTTCCTTGTCGTCGGCCGGTGGCGGCTTGGCGGTTACGTCGGGAATGCGCACGTCGGTGACGTCGGTGATGGTGACGCGGCGGCTGCCGACGCTGAGCACCGGTACGGCGCCGGTGAAGTCCACGGCCGTGACGATGCCGATCGAGGCGGTGCTGATGCGCACGGGCTTGCCATTGGCATCGGCGCCCTTGATCTCGACACTATAGACGCCGTTGGGGCGAATATTGCCGTCACTGCCCTTGCCATCCCAGCGGAAGGTGCCGGGGCCCATTTCCAGCGGGCCGGTCTCGACATAGACGATCTCGCCCTTGGCGTCCTTGATGGTCACGGTGGCGTTGGCGGCGTTGGCGTCGGCGCTATAGGCCCAGAACACCGCATTGGTGTCGCTGAGCTCGCCGGTCTTGCCCGAGGAGGTCACTTCCTTGCCGATATAGGACACCGCGTCCGATTTGGCGGTGTTCTGGCTCGACTGCATCAGCGCGGCCAGGAACTCATTGGTCTTGAGCTGCTGCTCGACGCCGGTGAACTGCACCAGCTGGGCGGTGAACTGGTTGGTGTCCAACGGGTCCATCGGGTTCTGGTTCTTGAGCTGGGTGGTCAAGATGTTGAGGAAGGTGTCGAAATTATCCGCGATGGTCGACCGCGAAGTCGCCATCTGGTTGGCGCCTGAATTGCCCGAAACACCGCTGACGGCCATGCCACCTGCTCCTTATGCGAGAATGTTGACACCGCTGGCACTGAGATTGCCGCGGTAAAGGTTGACGGTCGGGGGCGGCGCCTCGTCGGCAGTCGCGGCCAGCTCGGCGTCGAACAGGGAGCGGCCGCCATTGCCGTCCTGCTGGCCACCGCTGAAAGGGTTCTGCTTGAGCGAGAATTCCAGATTGGTCTTGGCGCCATCAAGGCCCGCCTGCTGCAGCGCCCGTTCCAGCCCGCGCTGGTCGCGCTGCATCAGATCGAGCGTTTCGGCCTTTTCCACGGTCAGTCTGGCATTGACCTTGCCGGAGGCGTCGATATCGAGCCGCACATCGATCTTGCCCAATTCGGCCGGGTCGAGGCGGATCTGGAAGCGGGTATTGCCGTCGCTGACCTGGCGCACCAGCTCGAAAGCAAGCTGGGGCAGGTTGAGCTGTTGCTGGTTGGTCTGATAGCCGGCCTGCACCACGCGCGGCGCGGCCACGATATCGGCGCGCGCTGCCGGCGCGGACTGGGTCGCGACGGGTGCCTCGGGCTGGGTGTCGACGGCAGCGGCAACCGCCGTGGGGCGGGCATCCACCGGCTTGCGGTCATCGGGCTTGGCCTCGGCGGTGGTGCCGGTGGGCTGGGGCTTGAGCGGGGCGTCGGCGGGCTCGGCGTCGGGATCGGTGGCAATGTCGGCTTTGCCCTTGCCGGTCAGGGCCGGCTCGGTCAGCTTGAGTTCGGGCGTCGCCAGCACGGGTTCGGCCGGCTTGGGCGGGGTGGTGAGCCGGGCCAAGGCGGCCTCCAGCTCGGCGTCATCCGGCAAGGTCAGCTGGTCGTCGCCATTGAGCGCCGCGAGCAGGGCGGTAAGCTTTTCGCCCAGCGTCTTGGCTTGGGCGCTCAGCGTCGCGTCGGTGGTGGCCGCGCCGTCGAGCAGGGATTTGGCGATTGGGCCCAAAGCTGCGGTCAGCCGGGCTTCGAAACTGGACTCATCGGTTGCCAGCGCGGCGAGATCGCCGAGCACGGGCAGGGCATCGAGGTCGAGGCCGAGCGCTTCGCTCAGGCTGGTCAGCGCGGCGTCGAGGCGCTTGAGGGCTTCAGCATCGAGCGGTTCGCCGGCAGCGAGCCGGGCCTGCAGGTCGGCCAGGCCGTCGATGATTTCGGCGAGTAGCGGCGCGGTTTCCGGCGCGGCCTGGGCTGGGATGACGGCATCGATGACGGCGGCAATCGCGTCGGGGTCGTCCTGGCGCTGGGCCTCGTCGCCGCCGGAGCCGGCAGACGGCGTGGTCGGGCTGCGCTCGATAGCGGGTTCGGGCTTGGCGGCGGCAGTCGCTTCGGCCGGCTTGGCGGCATTGCCCACCAGCGCAGCAAAAACATCACGCGCGCCACGATCCGCCCCCGCAGCGCCATTGAGGCTCTTGCTGGAGGTGATGCCGGCGACGGCGCTGGTAACGGTCAGATGTGATGCCACGCAAGCGGCCCCGTAAAAGTGAGACTAGTCCGCCAGAGCTGATGCAAGTGTGGTGCCAAGTTGGGATGTGGTGAAAATCGACGCAAAAACAATGGCTTGATGGCGCGGGCGTGAAAGTGGCTCAGGCCCCGGCGGCAAGAGCTGCTGCGGCAGCGGCAATTGTTGCCGGGCGGTGGCGTTGCAGCCGCGCCGAGAACAGCGTAAAAGCCGCCCACTCGTCCGCTGGCCCTTGAACCCACCCGGATACTGGAACACACATGTTGAACTCGCTTGATATTGCCAAGCGTCCCGAAGACACGCGCATTGTGGTCGCGATGTCAGGGGGCGTTGATTCCTCGGTCGTTGCCGGCCTGTTGGCCCGACAGGGCTATGACGTCGTCGGCGTCACACTGCAGCTGTACGACCATGGTGAAGCCACCCATCGCAAAGGCGCGTGCTGTGCCGGGCAGGATATTCACGACGCGCGCCGGGTCGCTGCCGCGCTTGGGATTCCCCATTATGTGCTCGACTATGAAGAGCGCTTCAAAAAGAGCGTCATTGCGCCCTTTGCCAATGCCTATCAGCAGGGGGAAACCCCGGTGCCCTGCATTGCCTGCAATCAGTCGGTCAAATTCGTCGACCTGATGGCAGTGGCGCGGGATCTGGGCGCCGATGCGCTGGCGACCGGGCATTATGTGCAGTCGCGGCTGGGTGACGATGGGCGGCGGCAGTTGTTCCGCCCGGTCGATGCCGAGCGCGACCAGACCTATTTCCTGTTTGCCACCACCCAGGCGCAGCTGGATTATCTACGCTTCCCGCTGGGCGGGATGAGCAAGGCCGAAGTGCGCGAGCTGGCCCGCGACATGGGGCTCGAAATCGCCGAAAAGCACGACAGTCAGGACATCTGCTTCGTGCCGCAGGGCAAATATTCCGACATCATCCGCAAGATGCATCCCGAGGCGGTGGCGACCGGCGAGATTGTGCATCTCGACGGCCGCGTGCTGGGCACGCATGAGGGGATCGTCAATTACACTATCGGCCAGCGCAAGGGTCTGGGCGTGGCGGCGGCCGAGCCGCTCTATGTCATCAAGCTGGAGCACAAGACCGGCCGGGTGATCGTTGGCCCGCGCGAGGCGCTGAAGACCCATACGGTGCGGTTGCGCAATGTGAACTGGCTGGGCGGCACGCCGCTGAGCCAGCTGAGCGCCGGCAATGGCGCGCCAGTGGAAGTCAAGGTGCGCTCGACGCGGGGGCCGCAGCCGGCGGTGATCCAGGAACGCGATGGCGAGGTGTTCGTGACGCTGGTGTCGGGCGAATATGGGATTTCGCCGGGGCAGGCCTGCGTGTTTTACGCCGATGATACGCCGACTTCGGAAGTCTGGGGCGGCGGGTTTATTGCCGAGGCGGTGCCGCAGGTGTTTGCGGCATAATTTGCCTTCAGCATCCAAAAACGCGATGTCATCCCGGCCTTGAGCCGGGACCCATCTTGAGATGGTTGCAACGGCGCGATTTGGGGATGGGCCCCGGCTCAAGGCCGGGGTGACACCGTGGATGGGGCGTGTTTTGTTTGCCCCTCCCAAGGGGCGAGGGGTGGGGCGCTATTGGGCGGCCGGAGCCTCGGCCGGGGCCTCAACCGCGGCGGCGTCTTTGGCGGCGGTGCTGGCTTCCTTGAGTTCCTGGTAGGAACTCAGCCCGCCCATGGCGGTGGAAATGGCGATCAGCACCAGTGCGGCGCCCAGGATCAGCAGCACGATACGCGAGCGGGTCAGCGCGAAGGGGCTCAGCTTGGGTTCGTCCATCGGATCAGCCTTCAAATAAATCTGCGCAAAGCACCCAAGGACTGGGCGCGCACCAGCGTCTTATCACTACAATGCAGCCGACTCTAGGCAGGGATGGTGATGGAGCTCTATGCCGCAGCGCCGGCCGAGGCAGCGAACGCGGTGACGCGGGCGCTGGTGGTGCGTGCGCAAAATGGCGATCCCGACGCCTTCTCAGAGCTGCTTGAGAGCCATTATGACCAGATCTTTCGCACCGCCTGGAAATGGTGCGGCAATCGCGCCGATGCCGAGGATATTGCCCAGGATGTCTGCGTCAAGCTGGGTGCGGCGCTTGCCGATTTGACGGGCGCAGTGCGTTTTCCAGCTGGGTCTATCGCATCACGCTCAATGCGGTGCGCGATCTGCAGCGGGCTGGACAACGGCGCGGCAAATATGCCGATGCCTATGCCGAAGTGACGCCGGACGAACAGCCCGCCGACCAGGAAGAGGCCGCCACCAGCCGCCAGCTGTGGATCGCCGTGCGGGGCCTGCCGGAGAAGCAGCGCGACGCGGTGCTGTTGGTCTATGCCGAAGAATTGAGCCACGCGGACGCGGCCGAGATCATGGGCATTCGCGAGGCCACGGTGTCCTGGCATGTGCATGAGGCCCGCAAGACCCTGAGGGGGCTGCTATGAGTGACCACGATCCCCTGAACCGGCTAGAAGGTGCGACCACGCCCGCCCCGCATGCGGATGCTAAAGCGCGTGCGCTGGCGGCGGGCCGGGCCGCGTTTGCCGCCAGCCAGCAAAAAACCGCCCCGACGCCCCAAGGAAGTCATTGGGGCCAGCGTCTCAAATCCATCATCAGCTCCTCCAAAAGGATTTCGATCATGGATTTGCGTCTCCCCATTGGCACTGCCGCCATTGCGCTGCTCGTGCTGCCGCTTGGCTATCAGCTCTATACGACGACCTCGATGACTCCCGCCGAGAGCGTCGCGGTGCCGCAGCAGGTCGAGATCGCGCCGGCGCCGGCCGACGTGCCGGTGGCCACTGCCCAGACCAAGGCGGAGGCGCCCAACATCGCCGCCCGGCCCGCCCCCGAAATGGCGCGCCAGCCGGCGCCGAGCATCGCCCTCGACAGCAGCGTGGCCAACCGGGTGCAGTCGATGGCGCCTGCCGGCGCCATGGCAGAGAGCGAGGCGCTGTATGCGCCAGCGCCCATGCCCGTCGGCGGGGCAATGCCGAGCGAGCCGAGCGGCGACCAGTTCACCAGCTTTGACGAGCAGCGGCTCAAAATCGTGGCCGATGAGCCGGTGTCGACCTTCTCGATCGATGTCGATACCGCCAGCTATGCCTATGTGCGGCGGCTGCTGGAGGACGGCTATCTGCCCGGGCCCGATGCGGTGCGCATCGAGGAGCTGATCAATTATTTCCCCTATGATTACAAAGCTGCCGAAAGCGCCGCAGTGCCGTTCCAGCCGAGCGTGGCGGTTTATCCGACGCCGTGGAACCCCAAGACGCAATTGCTGCAGATCGGCATCAAGGGCTATGTGCCGGCGGCTGGCGAAGACAGAGCGAGCAATCTGGTGTTCCTCATCGACACCTCGGGCTCGATGGATGCGCCGGACAAGCTGCCGCTGCTCAAGCGCGCCTTTGGCCTGCTGGTCGATCAACTGTCGGGCAATGATAGTGTGTCCATCGTCGCCTATGCCGGCTCGGCCGGGGTGGTGCTGGAGCCGACCTCGGCCACAGACAAGGCCAAGATTTTGGGCGCGCTGGACCAGCTGTCGGCGGGCGGCAGCACGGCGGGCGCCGAGGGGATTACCCTGGCCTATCGGCTGGCCGAACAGGCCAAGGTGAGCGGCGGCACCAATCGGGTGATCCTGGCCACCGATGGCGATTTCAATGTCGGGATCGATGATCCTGAGGCGCTCAAGGACTTCATCAAGCTCAAGCGCGATAGTGGCGTGACGCTATCGGTGCTCGGTTTTGGGCGCGGCAATCTAGATGACGCGACGATGCAGGCGCTGGCCCAGACCGGCAATGGCAATGCCAGCTATATTGCCAGCTTCCGCGAGGCGCAGAAGGTGCTGGTCGAGGAAATCGGCGGCACGCTCGACATGATCGCCAAGGATGTGAAAATCCAGGTCGAGTTCAATCCGGGCGTGGTCAGCGAATATCGGTTGATCGGCTATGAGACGCGGGCGCTCAACCGCGAGGATTTCAACAATGATGCGGTGGATGCCGGCGATATTGGCGCCGGGCATACCGTAACCGCGCTCTATGAAATCACCCCGGTGGGTTCGGGGGGCGAGCTGGTTGATCCGCTGCGCTATGGGCAAGCGAGCGAGACGGCGGCGGCGGGCGATGAAATCGCCTTCCTCAAGATGCGCTACAAGCTGCCGGACAGCGATGTCAGCCAGCTGATCGAAACGCCGGTGACGCCGAGCGTGGTCTATGGCGATATCGCCGAGGTTAGCGACGACATGCGCTTTGCCGCCGCGGTGGCGGCGTTTGGGCAGAAGCTCAAGGGCAGTGACTATGGCAGCGCCATGGACTGGGACGGGGTGGAGGCGCTGGCCCGCTCGGGCAAGGGGGCGGATGAGGCTGGCTATCGGGCGGAGTTTATCCAGCTGATCAAGACAGCGGCGTTGTTGCAGCCGGATGGGGCGAGCAAGGCGACTGGCGCGGACAACGCTATCACGCCCTGACGCATTCCATGCGGCTGGCTGTTGCCCCGCCCACCCACGATGTCACCCCGGCGAAAGCCGGGGCCCATCCTGAGATCTCAAGATGGATCCCGGCTCAAGGCCGGGATGACACCGCGTTTTTGATCGTCTCGACAACCCCAGCGCCATCCCCGTCCAATCATGTACACTCCCTCCCAATCCCCGGAGGTCGCATTGCGCAATTTCGATTTCAGTTCCTGGCAGGGCGTGCTCACCACTGTGCTCGGCCTGGCCATGTTCACCCTGATCGGTATCGGTATTCGGCTGCTGATGATGGTCACCATCCAGCAGCGGCAGCAGCGGCAGAATCGGCAGATCAACGAACGGCTGAAGACGCTGATCGCCGCCTATAAGGTGCTGGGCGGCTCGTTCACCGGCACGCTGACAGTCAGCCCGATCCATTTGCGCCAATTGCGCCGCGATGAGGCCGAAGGCGATGCGGTGGCCGAACCCGTTGGCGATGGCGAAGGCTCGGACCGGACGCGGCGGATCCGCGATGCGGTGGAGGCCTCGCTGTCCGACATCATCCTGCTGGGCACCGAGGAGCAGGTGCGGCTGGCCGAAAAGGCGGCGCGCGAATTGGTAGCTGGCCGGCCGGTGCATACTCATGATCTCGTGGTGTCGCTGCGCAATTTCATTCGCAAGGCGCTCGACCTCGACGCCATTCCAGCCGATCTGACCATCCCGATGCAGGGGCCGACCCGTCCCGGCAGTGCCGGCGGCGGTCGCGGCAAGGGCGAAGGCGGGCAGGGTGGTGGTGGAGGCGGCGGAATGGGTGGGGGTGGCATGGGCGGCGGCATGGGCATGGGCGGTGGTGCCGACGACCCGACTCCGTCGCGCTAGCCAGCCCACAAAAAAAAGCCCCCTTCCCCAGCGGGGAGAGGGCGGACCAGCGCTTTACAGGACCTCGTTCCACCGTCACCACCCGGCTTGTCCGGGTGGTCCAGGGATGCGCGAACATCGCTGGATTGCCGGGACAAGTCCGGCAATAACGGTTGTACCAAGATCCAGGCCTAGACAGGCATCGCCTTACACCAGCGGCTTCAAGCCGGCTTCGATGCTGGCGCGGCGGCCTTCGAGGAAGGGCGGCAGGGCCAGGCTTTCGCCAAGGGTCTCCAGCGGCTCGTCGGCGGTGAAGCCGGGAACGTCGGTGGCGATTTCGAACAGGATGCCGTTCGGCTCGCGGAAATAGAGCGAGGTGAAATAATAGCGCTCCACTTCGCCGCTCGAGCGCAAACCGGCCTGGGTGACCCGCGCGATCCACTGGCGCAGGCTATCCTGATCCGGGGTGCGGAACGCCACGTGATGCACGCCACCGGCGCCGGGACGGGCGGGCGACAAGCTCGGATCGACCACCACATGCAGTTCGGCGCCGGGGCCGCCCGGGCCCATCTCGAAGACATGGGTTTCGGGGGTGTGGCTGGTCATGGCGTAGGAGCGAACCTTGCGCATATTCATCACCTGGGTCAGCACCGCCTCGGTGCGATCCAGCCGCGGCACGGCCATGCTGATCGGCCCGAGGCCAATAATCTGGCGCTCGACTGGCACCGGGCTTTTGGCCCAAGGCTTCACCTTGTTGGCGGAGTCGATCACCATGCGGAAGCGCTGGCCCTCGAAATCCTCGAAATCGAGCGAGAGCTGGCCATTGCGCTCCTTGATGGCGCTGGTGCCGACATTGTGGGTCTGCAGATGGTCCTTCCACCAATTGAGGCTGTCCTCGCTATCGACGCGCAGACCGGTGCGGCTCACCGTGTGGTTGCCGCGCTTTTCCGGGGCAGCGTCGAAGTCGAAGAAGGTCAGGTCGGCGCCGGGCGAGGCCACCCCGTCACCGTAGAACAGGTGATAGGCGGTGGTGTCGTCCTGGTTGACGGTCTTCTTGATCAGCCGCATGCCCAGGGTCTGGGTGTAGAAGGCGAGGTTCTTCTTGGCCTCGGCGGTGACCGCCGTGAGGTGATGGATGCCTCCGAGTTCGAGCGTCATGTTTTGGTCTCCTGCTGTCGGCGGGGTTGGGCGCCGCTGTGTTGAGCTAGATGTAGGCTAGACGGGGCGGTTTGTGCAGGCGGACAATTTCGACAGACTGGTGTCGATTATCGAACGATGGGCAGCGGGCGTCCGGCGCACCCCGTTCCGGCGCCCAGAAGCGTGCGGCGACGAAATGGTGTGTTGAATCATCGTCACTGGTGTCTTGACAGCACGGCGTGCTAAACTTAGGTAAGTCGCGTCGCCGGGGAAACCCGCGCAGCCCCTTGGGGCGGAGTAGCTCAGTTGGTTAGAGCGGCGGAATCATAATCCGTGTGTCCCCAGTTCAAATCTGGGCTTCGCTACCAAATTTAGCTGAATGATTTCAGCAACGTAACGGTAAGGCCGTCTCACGTAAGTGGGGCGGCCTTGTCACATCCGATATCCAGCATTTCCGGGCCTCTCCGCATGGGCGCATAGCGACTTCTGGATTTTCGCCGCTTGAGCGCTACCACCTCCGCATACCAGGCAAACTGCGGAAAGCAGCTTTGGCCTTGCTTTTGTGCGGCTTTGGTCCGAATAGTGGCCGCTATACGTTTGCAGCCTATGACGGCTGCCCTTTGCCGGTCATCTCCGGTCCTCGGCTCACTGCTCGAATGTGAACGTTTCTATGCCCCGCAGCATGTCGCTGGCGGGCAGCGCTCGCGCCAAGGCACCGAGCTTTAAAAGGACTATTTCAATGGCCACCATCACCGGCACTGTTAAATTCTTCAACACCACCAAGGGCTTCGGCTTTATCTCGCCTGAAGGCGGCGGTAAGGACGCCTTCGTGCACATTTCTGCCGTTCAGCAGTCGGGCCTCCAGGGCCTCTACGAGAACGACAAGGTTACCTACGACATCGAGAGCGGCCGCGACGGCAAGGAATCCGCCGTCAACCTCACGCTGCTCTAGTATTTCAGGTGATTGGCTTGCCTGCGAAGGCGGGCCAGATCGCCGGCGCTCCAACTAAGTTGGCGCATTGCGTCAGATAAGGCCCGCTTCGGCGGGCCTTATCTATTTCAGAGCTAGCGAACCGGAGCCTAGAGCGCGCACGGACGAGCGAGATGCGCCGGGCCGGCGATAGTTCGGGGTGAATACGCGTAAACGGGCGGATTGTTCTCATCCGGGTTTGGAATTGGATCATTCGGAGGCGGTGTTTCCGGCTCAATGGGCGGAATGTTCGGTATAGGGGCAGGCACCGGGAAAGGCTCAGGCATGGGTTTCGGATTAGGGCCTGGTGCCGGCGGAGGATCAGTCTCGGGAGGGCCTGGCAACGTCATGGTCAATCTCCTTGGATCTCCGGTGAAAACGGGCGGAGCGCTGGCCTAGTTCCAAAGAGGAGAGCGATGCCTTGCCTCTCGACGCCGGTCAGGTGGCTCGCGTGGTCCCGAGACCGGGCGATCGACGCTCGCCGCTGCAAACACCAGGTCGGCTTTTTTGATACTCGTCCCAGACAAAGCCTGAAGGCACGGGCACAACAATCGGGTGTGAACGCCGGCAAGGGATCTGGTTGGAGCATCGAAGTTGGCGCGCGGTTCGAAGCGCCAGAGGCTGGAGCGGAGCGCTCGCCTGAAATCAAAAGGCGGGCTGAAGGGTATTACAAGCACCACATCAGCCCTAACCAGAGGCCGATCGGCGAGGATCAAACCAAAGGCTGACGGTGAAGTGCGCCATTGAGCGCGCATTTGCAAGGCCCACGACGATGGCGGCAAGCGCAGATGGAGATAAGCCTGTGGGCGGCGGGGTGCTAGGCCCGGTCGTGCTCGGGCTCACCATCCGCAAGGCGTGGCTGAAAAGTCAGATCGCCAGCCGGAAGCTGAAGACTTGGACGAGTGGCGCTGACGAGGGTTTCACGCCCGAGTTTTTCGCGACTTTGTAGTACATACTCGGGAGCCGCTTGGCCAAAACCGTCAGAACGTATTGTTCCACGTCGCCTTCAGGGCGTGGGTCTGCGCCGCGCTGCCGAGCTGGCCGTCATAGGTGAGGTTCAGCGTGGTATTGGCGCTCACGTCGAGGTTGAGCCCGCCGCTCAGTATGAACATATCGGCTGCAAGGGGCGCCCCCAGCACGGTGAAGCTCGTGCCGCCGGCGAGACTGTGCAGGGCGCTCGGCGTTTCGGCGAATGCATGCTGCCAGCCAATGCCCCCGCTGACCGTCAACAGCATGTCATCGGCAACGACGAGCTTATGCTCGGCGCCCAGCCCCAGTGTTGCGAATGTCGCCTCGATGAGGTTGGCAGCGCTGCTCAACGCCGCTGGTCCGCCTGTCTCGGTAAAGGCGTCAGTGGCGTGGCGCACATGGCTGAGGCCCGCATAGGGGATCAACGAGACGGCGCCGAGGTCGACTTCGTGGGACAGCCGCGCAAAAGCCTGCGCCGTTGCCGCCGAATAATGCGCGGTCAGCGCATCGCTGAAGCCGGGGAAGGCTATTTCGCGGCTGGCGCTGATGTCGTGCCGCGTCAATGCGGCCCCCAGCGACAGGCTGGTGTCGCCCCACTGGCGGCCGCCATAGAGCCCGAGGCCAGCATCGACGCTGGTGCTGCGCGCGTTGAGTCCGGCCACACTGGTGCCGGTCGCTCCGGCCTGCAGCATCATGCCCAGTCGCCAGTCGGCGAGCAGCCCATCGATACCGGCGGCGAAGCCCCCTGTCATCGATTCCACGCCGGCTGAACCAGGGCTGGCTGCGATGCTCCCATGCGCGCCGTAGAATTGTCCCCACATGCCGCTGGTAAGCGCGGGGCTCGAGAGCAGCGTCGGGCTTTCGGCATAGCTGCTGACACTGTCGCCGCCGCCGAGGGCGTCGAACGCCTGGTCGATGCGACTGGTCGCCAAGCCGGCGATCAGGTTCGCCGACTGCATCGTCACGCTGGCGGTCGAGGGCTGCGCTGCGCCCGAGAGCGCGTCAAACGCCTGCTCGGCCTGGCTGGCGTTGAGCCACAGGATGGCATCGGTTGCCGGCGCCGAGCGATTGCGCGCCCGCGGCGGCGGCGCGCTGCGTCCCGGTCACCCCCACTTGGGCGAACCCCACATTGTTGCGCGCCAGATTGAGCGTCACGCTGCCCGCCGTCTGATAGTCGAGCCGCGGATCGAGGAAGGCGAGATCGGTCGTCACCCCGCTGAAGGCGCCGCTGATGCTGCCGGCGCTGAGGATCGTATAGGGCGTCAGGTAATTGTAGCTGTTGCCTATCGGGCTGGCCGTAACGCGGACCGTGCCGTTGAGCGCCGCGCTGGTCGCGATCAGTCTGTCCGCATGCCCGGTCGAGTCGACACTGACATTGTAGCTGGAACCGGGAGCAAAGCTCGCGGTCGCCGCCGTCAGCGTCTGGCCTGCCTTGGTGCCACGCATGTCGAGAATGCCGTCATTGCGCAGCGTAGTGATGCCGGTCAACGCACCCCTGAGCCGCAGCAGGCCGGTATTGGTGAAAGCGCCATTGATCTGGTTCCGCGCGTTGACGGTGCCGGCGCTGGTGAAGGCGCCGTTCCACACGCCGCTTGTGGTGATCGTGCCGGCATTGCCCAGCACATCGCCGCTCCAGGTGCTGTTGGCGCCGTTGGAGATGGTGCCGGTATTGCCGGTATTGCCATTGTCGGTGTTTGTGGCCAGCACGGCGCCGGTCCACAAACCGGAATTGAAGATGGTGCCGGCATTGCCCGTCAAGGCCCCGGTCCACTCGCCACGATTTTCGATCCGACCTTCATTGCCGCGAACCGCGCCGGCCCACGCGCCCAGTGCGTCGTTCTTGATGTAGCCGCTGGCGGCATTGCCGAGCACGGACCCCGTCCAGACACCGCCGCCGCCGTTGAAAATGCTGGCATTATTGGCGACCACGTCGCCGTTCCAGTAGCCGGTGCCGACCTCGCCGGGCGCGTTGTCGTTCGACACATTGCCATTATTGCCCAAGATCTTGCCGTTCCAGGTCCCGCCCTCGTTGCCGATCCAGCCGGAATTTCCGGCGACATCGCCGGTCCATATGCCCGTGGCCGAGGTGACCACCCCGCCATTGGCGCCGTTGCCGCTGATGGTGCCGCCGAGCCAGGTGCCGTGATTGTTGATCGTCCCCTGGTTGCCCTTGACGCTGCCGGTCCAGCTGCCGCCCAGATCGTTGGTGATGACGCCCCGGTTGGCGTAAACATCGCCTGCCCAGCGCGCCTGGTTCGTAAGCGGTTAGCCGGAGCCGTTACCGGCTGAAGTTCCATGGCATGAGGTCGGCGATCTGGCTGTTTGGCCAGCCGCCTGCGATACGGTCAAGCGTTTGAGTGAGCCAGGCGTGCGGGTCGACGC
>NZ_JBTMWV010000021.1:0-48159 GCF_054489345.1 Devosia sp. A369
CGAAAGACGCCCGACTTCGCCTACTTCAATGCGCTGATGCCAATCCCGGCAGCGGCATAACCAGGGCCGAAATCCACCTAGAGATGCCCCAATAGCTGTTCAGACAAACCGAGCCAGCTCTCTACCGAGGGCGCGTCCAGGGAGGGACGCGCCCTTTGCTTTTCACCGGCCGCCCAGCTTGTGACGGACGTCAGAGGGGCCTAACAATGGGTAGCGCCCTCGCAGTGGGCTGGCGAACCAAAGGCACGGCTTTTGAATGCGATCATCAAATCGCAGCTAGCAGATCGACGCGCCCAAGGCGCGCTCATCCGCGCCAAAACGCTAATCGAGGGCCACGACGTCGATTCCGCGACGCACATCTATGCCGATTTGCTGCAAACCGATCTGACTCCAATGCTGCGCGGCGAAGTCCAGACCAATCTGGCGGCCGCGCTCTGCCTGCTGGCCCAGCAGCATCTCGAGTCGGCGGCGGCACTCGGCCAGCTCGAACAGGCCCGCGACCTGCTGCTGGCCGCGCTACAGCATCGCCGATTGGCCAATGCGCCCCAGGACTGGGTGGCCACCCGCGCCAATCTGGGCCTGGTGCATCTGGCCCGCTACCAGGCCACCGGCAATGAAAGCGATATTCTCTTCGCCCATCTGGCGCTGGACGGTATCGAGCCGGCGCTGCGCCAGACCGACGATCCCGATCTGCTGAACTGGATCATGGCGATCCGCGAGCATCTGGTTGATCTGCAAGACCGCCGCAAGCCCCGGCGACGTTAGCGCCGCGTGCTAACCGCGCCCGAGTTCTTCGCTGCGCTTGCGGGCGGCGTCGACGGTGCGGTGGATCAGCTCGGTCAGGCCGTTTTCGCCCATCAGCACGGCAAGGCCGGCGGCGGTGGTGCCATTGGGCGAGGTCACGTTCTGCCGCAGCACGGCGGGTGGGGCAGTATCGGCTTCGAGCAAAGCGGCGGAACCGATGACGGTCTGGCGCGCCAATTGCTCGGCAACCGCGTCTGACAGGCCTTGGCGCCTGCCGGCTTCGGCCAGTGCCTCGACCAGATGGAACACATAGGCCGGGCCGGACCCCGAAACCGCCGTGACCGCATCAAGCTGGGCTTCGTCCTCGAACCAGACCACCGGACCGGCAGCCTGCAGCAGCGCTTCGGCCACTGCGCGGCCTTCGGCGGTGACCTCGGGGCCGGCAACGGCGCCAGTGATGCCCTTGCCGATTTGTGCTGGCGTATTGGGCATGGTGCGGACCACGCGGCCCATATCGAGGCCACGCGACAATCGGGCAATGTCGATGCCGGCTGCAATGGAAATAGCCAGGGTTTGCGGGCCGATGACCGGGGCCAGCGTGGCCAGGACCGTGTCGATAATCTGCGGCTTGACCGCCAGCACCAGCACATAGGGCTGCAGGCCCACCGCATCGGCGCTGATGGTCAGGCCATAGTCTTCGGCCAGCTCCAGCGCCGGCGCGCCCGGATTGGGATCAACCAGCAGGAGATTGCTTGGTGGCAGGCCGGCATCGAGCCAGCCGCGCGCCAGCGCCAGCCCCATCTTGCCGGCACCCACCAGCATGACCGGACCGATATTGCGCAAGGCGGGGCTCATGCCTCGCCGACCGTTTCAAACATGACATGGCTCAGCGCGTCGGCGGCGGTCTTGCCGGCCCAGACGACAAACTGGAACGCCTGATAATACAGATCGCAGCTATCGGTGGCCGAGCGCAGCAGCGCCTCGCATTGCTGGGGCGACACATCGGCGCCACCGGTCAGCAGGTGCGAATTGCGGAACAGCACCACGCCTTCCTTGTTCCAGATATCGAAGTGACCAATCCACAGCTGCTCATTGATGAGCGAAATCAACTGCTTGATCTCGTTGCGCCGACCTTCGGGCACCTTGAGATCGAAAGCGCAGGCGATGTGCAGGCTTTCGAGATCTTCCATCCAGTTGAACGAGACGTGGTAATCCGACCAGCCGCCCCGGACCGAAATTGAGATTTCGTCGGCATCCTGCCGCTCGAAATTCCAGTCATTGATCGAGGCAATATGCTCGATAATGTCCACGGGATGGACATTGCGATCGGGCTCAACTTGCAGAAGTGACATCGACGGTTCCGTCCGTTAACCGGCTGATTTGGGTACTCAGGGAACTGGCCGCACGCACGATGAGCTTACGAATCGTCCTGATGAAATGACCCTACACCGCGATCCTGATTCAGGGGACGCAACGCAGGCCATGGACGGCAATCTCTTGTGGATGACGATGCGCGGCCCAGAGTTAACAGACGATTAACGCCGACTTCACGTTCACAGCCTATCTGTATCAGAATAGACCTATCGCGGCCTGCAACCCGTTGACCGGGCCAGATTCAACGCGAAAAGCTGCCAGCAATGCAAAGGCAGCGGCCGACGCAAACCGTCGGCCCGTGCCATCACCGCAAGGCTGCTGCAGCAGAGCTTTAGTTGGCCTTGGGCGCCTTGCCCTTCAGACCGGCCAGTTCCTTGCGCAGCGCGTCGATTTCTTCGCCCTGTACTTGCACCAGCTCGCGCAAAGCGTCGAAATCCTCGCGCTTGACCAGATCCATATCGGCGACGAAGCGCTGGGCCTGGGACTTGACCACGGTTTCGACCTCGCGGCGCACCCCATCGGCAACGCCGGCGGCTTCATTCATCATTCGGCCCAGATCATCGAAGATCCTGCTATTCTGGCTCATCGCATTCCCAATCGGTTCGGCCTCTCACAGCCATATTTAGGCGATGCCCCCCGACTTGACCAGAGACAGCGAAGCGGCAATTGTCCGCCCGATTGCCGCAGGAGCCGCATTTGCCTTTCCCCAACATCGATCCGATCGCCTTTGCCATCGGACCTTTCGCCGTCCGCTGGTATGCGCTGGGCTATCTGTTCGGGGTCGGCCTCGGCGCCGGCTACGGCTATCTGCTGCTGGCCAATAAGCGGCTCTGGCACAAGGGCGAACCGCCCTTCAAGGCCGAGGACATCTGGGACTTCGCCTTCTGGACCATGCTGGCCATCGTGCTGGGTGGGCGCATCGGCTATGTGCTGTTTTACAACCTGCCCTATTACGCCGCCAACCCCGCCGAGATCATCAATACGCTGGATGGCGGCATGAGCTATCACGGCGGCATGCTGGGGCTGATGCTGGCGGTGATCCTGTTCACTTGGCGCAAGGGCAACGGCAATTGGCTGAGCGGGCTCGACCTGATCGCCTCGGTATCGACCATCGGCATTTTCCTGGTGCGCATCGCCAATTTCATCAATGGGGAGCTCTATGGCGCGCCGACCAATCTGCCCTGGGCGGTGATCTTTCCCACCGATCCCGAGCAATTGCCGCGCCACCCCAGCCAGCTCTATGAAGCGGCGCTCGAAGGGCTGCTGCTGTTCCTCGTCATTCGAATATTCACCCATGTGTTCTACGCACTGCGCCGGCCCGGCATGGTCGCCGGGATTTTCGGCATCGGCTATGGCCTGTCGCGCATCGTGGTCGAATTCGTGCGCCTGCCCGACGCCCAGCTCGGCTATCTCTATGGCGGCTGGCTGACCATGGGCATGGTGCTCTCCATTCCGCTGGTGCTGGCGGGACTTGGGCTGGTGGTGTGGGCCGGAACGCGGAAGCAAAATGCGCTGCGGGCCTGACCCGTCACAGCGTGGATGGACAAACAAACATGACTGACTCCCCCACCCTGCCCGAGCTGATCGATATGCAGATCCGCACCAGCGGACCGATGTCGATTGCCAGCTATATGGGGCTGTGCCTGACCCACCCGTCCAAGGGCTATTACAAGACAGCCGACCCGCTGGGGGCGCGCGGCGATTTCGTCACCGCGCCTGAAATCAGCCAGATGTTCGGCGAGTTGATCGGGTTTTACTGCGTCAGCCTGTGGCAGCAGATGGGCAGCCCAAAGGCGTTTACGCTGCTGGAGCTGGGACCCGGGCGCGGCACGCTGATGGCCGACATCTTGCGCGTCGCCTGCCGGGCCGAAGGGTTTCGCGACGGGCTCGACCTGCGCCTGTTCGAGACCAATCCGGCGCTGATCGCCGAGCAGAATGCGCGGCTGGAACCCTATGCCCCGCAATGGATCAACGCCTTTGAAAAAGTCGGCGATGGCCCGCTGCTGGTGATCGCCAACGAGTTTTTCGACGCTCTGCCGATCCGACAGTTTGTCCGCATGGATGATGGCTGGCACGAGCGCATGGTGGGGCTGACCGAGGGCAAGCGCAGCTTTGGGCTGAGCCCGACACCAATCCCCGTATCGGCCATGCCCGCAGCGGTGGCCGACGCCGAGATCAACAGCGTCTTCGAGGTTGGCCTCGCCAATGGCGAGGTGATGAAGCGGCTGGCCAGCACCGTCTCAACGCAGGGCGGCGCCATTCTTGCCGTCGATTATGGCTATGGCCGCACCCAGACCGGCGAGACGCTGCAGGGCGTGCGCCAGCACAAATATGCCGACGTGCTGGAAGCGCCGGGCGAAACCGATTTGTCGGTCCATGTCGATTTCGAGGCCCTTGGCACGCTGGCGGCGCAGGCTGGGTTGGCGGTGCAGCCTTTGGCCACGCAGGGCGAATGGCTGACCCGGCTGGGCATTGTCGAACGCGCCGCCGCGCTGAGCGCCGCCAATCCCAAGCTGGCCGCCGATATCGGCGCGGCCAAGACGCGGCTGATTGCGCCCGATCAGATGGGCAAGCTGTTCAAAGTATTCTGCGCCGCCAGCCCCGGGCTGGCCCCACCGGGATTTGCCGCATGAGTGTGCATTACGAACAGAGCGCCCTGCTGGGCGACCTGCCTACAGTGCGGCACGGCTTTTTCGGGCGGCGCGGCGGCAGCTCGCTGGGTGAATTCGCCGAGAACAACATGTCGATTGCCATCGGCGACACCCCGCGTCTCGTCGACATCAACCGCACCGGCGCTGCCGAAGGGCTGGGCTTTCGCCGCAACCAGCTATTCCTGCTCAAGCAGACCCATTCCAACCTCGTGCATTGCCTCACCGCCCACCCGATAGGCGACGAGCCCATCGAAGCCGACGCCATGGTGACCAGGCAGCCATTGCTGGCGCTGGGCATTCTCACCGCCGACTGCACGCCGATTCTGCTGGCAGATCGGGCCGCCGGCGTGGTCGGCGCGGCGCATGCCGGATGGCGTGGCGCCGTCGATGGCATCGTCGGCAATACCGTCGCCGCCATGGTGGCGCTGGGCGCCAGAACGGCCAACATCGTCGCCGCCATCGGCCCGACCATCAGTGGCGAAAATTACGAAGTCGGCCCGCAATTCATGGACGACTTCGTCAAGCTGCGGCCCGATGGCTGGCGGCATTTTTCGACGCATAATGGTGGACGGGCGCATTTCGACCTGCCCGGCTTTGTCGAAGCCGAACTGCGCGTGGCGGGGGTCGAAACCCTCGAACGCGTCGGCGGCTGCACCTATGGCCACCCGGACCGCTACTTCTCGCATCGTCACGCCACCCATCAGGGCGGCAAGACCGGCCGGCAGATCGCAATTATCGGGCTGGGGTGATCGCCACGACGGAGCCGATGCTTCCGTAGCTCGGGAATGGGCTTTCGCTCGCCGTTTACCCATTTTCGTCCATCAGCCATTTGTCGCGTTGCACCGGGGGGAACGACTCGCTAAAGCTGCCCGCGAAACTGGAGGATTCCCGAAGGCCGGGGATCGGTTGAGACAGGATCGCACTCATGAAGCTGGTGACCGGCAACTCCAATCGTGCTCTCGCCGAGGCTGTTGCCAGCTATCTCGAACTTCCCCTCACCGATTGTACGGTCAAGCGCTTCGCCGACAAGGAAGTCTATGTCGAAGTGCATGAGAATGTGCGCGGCGAGGATGTGTTCATCCTGCAATCGACCAGCTTTCCCGCCAATGACAATCTGATGGAACTGCTGATCCTGACCGACGCGCTGCGCCGTTCGTCAGCCCGCCGCATCACCGCCGTGGTGCCCTATTTCGGCTATGCCCGTCAGGACCGCAAATCGGCCCCGCGTACGCCGATCTCAGCCAAGCTGGTGTCCAATCTGATCACCGAGGCCGGCGCCAATCGCGTGCTGACGCTCGACCTGCATGCCAGCCAGATCCAGGGCTTTTTCGATATCCCCACCGATAACCTCACCGCTGCCCCGGTGATGGTGCGCGACATTCAGGACAATTATGACGTCAAGAACGTCATGATCGTTTCGCCCGACGTCGGCGGCGTGGTGCGTGCCCGCAACGTGGCCGGCCGCATCGGCGCCAACCTCGCCATCGTCGACAAGCGCCGCCCGCGCGCCGGCGTGTCCGAGGTGATGAACATCATCGGCGACGTCTCGGGCCAGACCTGCATCCTGATCGACGACATCGTCGATAGTGGCGGCACGCTGGTCAACGCCGCCGAAGCCCTGCTCAAGGCCGGTGCCAAGGCCGTGTCGGCCTATATCACCCATGGCGTGCTGTCCGAGGGCGCCTCCGAGCGCATCGCCGCCAGCAAGCTCAAGGAACTGGTGATCACCGATTCCATCGAGATCACCGACGCCCAGCGCGCCGCCGGCAATATTCGCCGCATGTCCATCGCCCCGCTGATCGGCGAAGCCATCGCCCGCACCGCCAGCGAACAGAGCGTGTCGAGCCTGTTCGACTAGGGTTCCCACCGCCGGCGTCTGCCGGTGCTTTTTTTGTGATGCCAGTCGAAATCGCCGCCTCTCGCGCGACATTGCCTTGAAGGGCTATGCTGCCCGCCAGAGGAGATGCGCCATGAAATATCTGCTGATGCTCTATGCCGACGAGAAGGCCGGCACCGCAATCCCGCCCGAACAGATGGCCGGTTTCATGGGCCAGATGGCGGCCTATCAGGCCACGCTGGAAAAAGCTGGTGCTTTTGTTGCTACCGCAGCCCTCCAGACCACCGACGCCGCCCGCACCATCTCCAACGCCAAGGGCGACCTCAAGGTGCATGACGGCCCCTATGCGGAAACGCGTGAGCAATTCGGCGGCTATTTCATCATCGAAGCGCCTGACATGAACGAGGCGATCCGGTTGGCGGCCCTGTGCCCGGCAGCGGGCTGGGGCCAGATCGAAATCCGGCCTTATCACCCCGGTTACGCGCCGGGCTGAAGAATTTTAATCGGTCGAGTCGAAAGCCGGGCCCCTGCCCCGACATGGTCATATCGGAGCATGATGCCCGACCAGAAAAGGAATTCTGCAATGCGCTACATGATGGTCATCCACCACGACGACGCGGCCCTGGGAAATGCCCCCCAGCAGCAGCTCTGGGCTGAATATGCGGCCTTCAACGAAGCACTGACCAAAGCTGGCGCCGGCTTCAGCAGCGGCGAACGCTTGCAACCGGCCAAGGCCGGCACCGTGGTGCGCATGGGCGGCGGCAAGACCGAAGTGCTCGACGGCCCCTTCGCCGACACCAAAGAGCAGTTCGCCGGCTATTATTTCATCGACGTGCCCGATCTCGATACCGCCGTCGAATGGGCCGCGCGCTGCCCCAGTGCCAAATATGGCGCCATCGAAATCCGGCCGATGGCCTGATGGATGCGGCGACGCGCCAGGCCGCCGAGCGGGCTGCCCGTGACAGCTATGGCCGACTCGTCGCCTTTCTCGCCGCCCGCACCCGCGACGTGGCGGGAGCCGAAGATGCGCTGGCGGAGGCCTTTGCCAGCGCGCTCACATCCTGGCCGGCCGATGGCGTGCCGGACAATCCCGATGCGTGGTTGCTGACCGTCGCGCGAAGGCGCCAGACCGACATGGCGCGGCGTCGGCAGACCCGGATGGCGGGGGAGGTGCATCTGCAGCTCATGACCGAGGAACTGGCCGACGCGGCCGCAAATCGTGACGTCATCCCCGACCGCCGGCTGGCACTGATGTTCGCCTGCGCCCATCCCGCCATCGAGCGCGGCATGCGGGCGCCGCTGATCCTGCAGACCATTTTGGGGCTGACGGCCGGTGATATCGCCGCCGCCTTCCTGCTGCCGCCGGCCACCATGGGCCAGCGTCTGGTGCGCGCCAAAGCCCGCATCAAGGAGGCCGGAATTGCTTTCGCCATCCCGGAGCGCGAACAGCTGCCGGGGCGGCTCGATGCGGTTCTGGAGGCCATCTATGCCGCCTATGCCAAGGGCTGGACCGAAATCGGCGACAGCAATGCCGAGCGGCTGGCCGACGAAGCCATCTGGCTGGGCCGGCTGATCGTCTCGCTGCTACCCGAGGAGCCTGAGGCCAAGGGGCTATTGGCGCTGATGCTCTACGCCGAAGCCCGCCGCGCGGCGCGGCGCGACTCGCAAGGGGACTATGTGCCGCTCGAGGCCCAGGATGTGGCGTTGTGGGACGAACCGCAGCTCGTGGAGGCCGAAACATTGCTACATGACGCCAATCAAGCCGGCCCCAGCGGGCGCTATCAGGTAGAAGCCGCTATCCAGTCGGCGCATGTGGCGCGACGGATCACCGGCCGGGACAACTGGGCCGCCGTAGTAGCGCTATATGATGTGCTGCTGGCGCTGACGCCATCGCCGGTAGTGCTGCTCAACCGCGCGGCGGCGCTGACCGAAACCGCTGGCCCCGACGCCGCTTTGGCCAGTCTCGATAGTATCGCCGATGACCCGCGCATGGCCAACTACCAGCCCTATTGGGCGGCACGCGGCCATCTGGCGGCCCGCGCCGGCCGCAAGCAGGACGCGCTTGAAGCGCTGACGCTCGCCATCGGGCTTTCGACTGACGAGGCCGTGCGCCATTATCTCATAACCCAGCGCGCTGCACTGCGCGACGGCTAGGCTTTTTTCGCGCATTAATTCGGCAGCAACGTCTTGAAGAAATCTTGCAAGTTTCTTGCTCGCGACCCGGCTTTCCGCTATAGCCCGCGCCATGAAGTGCTCGTCACCCCTGGAGGACGGGCGCGTATGCTGTTGTAGTGACGCATACACCAACCCAGAATGGATTTTTCCATGGCTGCGACCACAACTAAAGTGCTCAGTGCACAGGCGCGCGAAGGAGTGGGCAAGGGGGCCGCTCGTGAGCTGCGTCGTCAGGGACTCGTTCCTGCTGTTATCTACGGTGACAAGAAAGCCCCCGTCACCATCGCCATCGCCTACAAGGATGCGCACAAGCACATCTATGCTGGCGGCTTCAAGTCCCACATCATCGAGCTCGATGTTGATGGCACCAAGCACCGCGTGATTCCGCGCGACTACCAGCTTGATCCGGTCAAGGATTTCCCGCTGCATGTGGACTTCCTCCGCGTCAGCAAGAACACCAAGCTCACCGTTCAGGTGCATGTGGAGTTCATCAATGAAGAAGCTAGCCCCGGCCTCAAGCGCGGCGGTACGCTGAACATTGTGCACCACACGCTCGGCCTGATCGTCGGCGCCGACAACATCCCCGAGAAGGTGACGGTCGATCTGACCGGTGTCGACATCGGTGACAGCGTCCACGTCTCGGTCATCACGCTGCCGGCCGGTGCGGTCGTTGGCGGCCATGAAGACGACGCGACCATTGCCACCATCGTGGCACCGTCGGCGCTCAAGTCGGCTGGCGAAGACGCCCCCGTCGTTGAAGAAGCCCCCAAGGCCGAGTAATTCTCGCTTTGGTTCTGCTATAAGTTCGAGGCGGCCTTCGGGTCGCCTCTTGCGTTTCTGGAGTTTGGCATGAAGCTGCTTGTCGGCCTGGGCAATCCGGGCAGCCAATATGCGGGCAACCGCCACAATATCGGCTTCATGGCGCTCGACGCCATCGCCCGCGCCCATGGCATCACCCAATTCCGCAGCAAGCATGGCGGACAACTGGCTGAAGGCAGCATTGGCGGCGAGAAGGTGATTCTGCTCAAGCCGCAGACCTTCATGAACCGCTCGGGCGACAGCGTGCGGCAGGTGGCGCAGTTCTATAAAATCGCGCCCGCCGACATCATCGTGCTCTATGACGAACTCGACCTCGCCGCCGGTAAGGTGCGGGTCAAGATCGGTGGCGGCAATGGTGGCCATAACGGGCTGCGCTCGATCGATCCGCAGATCGGGGTCGGTTACAAACGCGTACGCATCGGCATCGGCCATCCGGGCAAGGAATTCGTCACCAACCACGTGCTGGGCGATTTCGCCAAGGCCGACCAGGCATGGGTCGAACCGCTGCTCGACGCCATGGCCAAGCATGTCGACCTGCTGCTCAAGGGCGACGACAGTGGCTACATGAACAAGCTGGCGCTGGTGCTGCAACCAAGCGCCGCTGACCAGCCGGCGCCCAAGGGGCAGAGCCACATCCGACAGGCACGGCCGGCCAAGCCAGCCGCGAAGCTGCCGGAGAGTGGGCCGATGGCGGCGATGTTGAAGAAGCTGCTGGGCGGGGACTAAGGGGGCCCGGGGCGTCGCCCACACTCCATGTCACCCCGGCCTTGAGCCGGGGCCCATCTCGAGATCTCAGGATGGATCCCGGCTCAAGGCCGGGATGACACCAAGATTCCTAAGCCGCCGTCACGCGCCACACGGCATCACCCACATCGTCCACGGCCAGCAGCGCGCCGTCCTTGGCGACGGCAACGCCCACCGGGCGGCCATGCGAGGTCTTTTCGTCGGCGGCCAGGAACCCGGTCAGCAGATCGCGCGGCGCGCCCTGCGGCTTGCCATCAACGAAGGGTACCAGGATCACCTTGTAGCCGCTGAGCTTGCTGCGGTTCCACGAGCCATGCTGGCCGATGACCATGCCGGCCGGCATGCCCGCCAGCGTACCTTCGGGCAGCCAGCACAGGCCGAGCGAAGCTGTGTGCCCGCCCAGCGCGTAGTCCGGCGTCAGGGCGCTGGCGACCAGCGCCTGATCCTGCGGCACACGATCATCGACCGTCTTCCCCCAATAGCAGAACGGCCAGCCGTAAAAGCCGCCATCCTTGACCGAGGTCAGGTAATCCGGCGGAGTTTCGTCGCCCAGCCCGTCGCGCTCATTGACCACGGTCCACAGCGAGCCATTGGTTGGCTCCCAGGCCATGCCGACCGGATTGCGCAAGCCACCGGCAAAGATGCGATGGGTTTCGGTCCTGAGGTCGAGTTCGAAAATGCAGGCGCGGCCTTTTTCGGCCTCCATGCCTTCATCGGCGATATTGCTCAACGAGCCGACAGCCACATAGAGCTTGGAGCCATCCGCATTGGCAATGATATTGCGCGTCCAGTGGCCGCCCGGCTTCATGTCCATCAGCTTGCGGCCCGGCGCGGTGATCTTGGTCTGGCCGGTTTCATAGGGAAACGCCACCACGCTATCGGTGTTGCCGATGTAAAGCGTGTCGCCAACCAGTGCCATGCCGAAGGGCTGGCTGAGATTGCTGAGAAACACCTCGCGCAGCTCGGGCACGCCATCGCCATCGGCGTCGCGCAGCAGGGTGATCTGATTGGCGCTTGGCCGCGTCGCACCGGCCCGGCGCATGACGCGGTTCATGGCATAATCGCGGAAGCCGCGCACCGTGCCGGGCAGCGAGGCCGACTCGGCCACCAGCACGTCGCCATTGGGCAGCACATAGGCCCAGCGGGGATGCTTGAGCCCCGAGGCAAAGGCGGTGACCTTGAGACCGGATGCCACATCCGGCTTTTCGCCCTGCTTCCAGCCCATGGCGGTCGGCATTTTCAGCATGGGCATGGCGCCCTGCGGCTTGGCATCGGGAATATTGGGGTTGGACCCCATCGCCGGCTTGAACGAGCCCATATGACGGCCGCGATAGTAAAACCAGAGGCCCCCCGCGATGACAGCGACGAGTACGACAAGTGAAATCAATATATCCACAGCAGGCTTCCTCCGGCATTCTTGAATGGCAGCTTTGATAAGCGGTCGCGCGGCACACGGCAAGACGCCCATGCCCTGCTGTGCATTGACTTCTCGCCCTATCCGAACGATGTCAGGGCCAACAATTTTCGGAGCTTCCCCATGGGTTTCAAGATGGGCATCGTCGGCCTGCCCAATGTCGGCAAGTCGACCCTGTTCAATGCGCTGACGCGCACTGCCGCCGCCGCCGCCGCCAATTTCCCGTTCTGCACCATCGAGCCCAATGTGGGCGACGTGCCGGTGCCCGATGAACGCCTGCAAAAGCTGGCCGAGATCGGCAAATCGATCAACGTGCTGCCGGCACGGATGAGCTTTGTCGATATCGCTGGCCTGGTGAAGGGCGCGTCCAAGGGCGAAGGGCTGGGCAACCAGTTTTTGGCCAATATTCGCGAATGCGACGCCATCGCCTATGTGCTGCGCTGCTTTGAAGACGGCAACATCATCCATGTCGCCAACAAGGTCGATCCGCTGGCCGACGCCGAAGTGGTCGAGACCGAGCTGATGCTCGCCGATCTCGAAAGCCTCGAGAAGCGCCGCATCGGCGTGGAAAAGAAGGCCAAGGGCAACGACAAGGACGCCAAGGTCACGCTCGAGCTGATCGACCGGTCGCTGGTGCTGCTGCGCGAGGGCAAGTCGGCCCGCTTCGTCGAGCGCTCCGCCGAGGAAGAAAAAGCCTTCCAGGAACTGCAGCTGCTGACCTCCAAGCCCGTGCTTTACGTTTGCAATGTCGATGAAGGCGCGGCTGAAAACGGCAATGCCATGAGCGAAGCCGTCGCCGCCTATGCCCACGCCAATGGCGCTGGCGTCGTCGTCATCTCCGCCGAGATCGAAAGCCAGCTGGCCCAGCTTCCCGACGCCGAGCAGGCCGAATATCTCGAATCGTTGGGCCTGCACGAAGCCGGCCTCAACCGGCTGATCCGCGAAGCCTATGACCTTTTGGGCCTGCAGACCTACTTCACCGTCGGCCCCAAGGAAACCCGCGCCTGGACCATCCATAAGGGCGACAAGGCCCCGGCTGCTGCCGGTGTGATCCACTCCGATTTCGAGCGCGGCTTCATCCGCGCCCAGACCATCGGCTTTGAGGATTACGTGGCGCTGGGCGGCGAAACCGCCGCCAAGGAAGCCGGCAAGGCTCGCGACGAAGGCAAGGAATACGTCGTCAAGGACGGCGACGTGATGCTGTTCAAGTTTAATACTTGAGGTCTACGCCCGAATGGCTGAGCCAAGCACTCGATCCTCCCTTCTCCCCTCGTGGGAGAAGGTGCCCGAAGGGCGGATGAGGGGCTCTACCTATGATCAAAGCATGGGATGACCCAGGCCCCCTCACCCTGACCTTCCGCTGAACGCGTCAGGTCTGTCCCTCTCCCACAAGGGGAGAGGGACGTCTGTGGCGGTCACCCCTCGATCCTATCCTTGCGCATCTGGCTCGGTGTCATGCCGTAGGCTTTGCGGAAATGTTCGTAGAACTGGGTCTGGCTGGCAAAGCCGGCCTGGAAAGCGACATTGGCGATGGACAGACTGCCGTCGAATAGCAGCGAGCGGGCGCGGATCAGGCGCATGCGGATGACGAATTGCTGCATCGAGATATGCATCACCCGGCTGAACAGCGTGGTGGCATAATTGGGATGGAGGCCCACCACGCCGGCAATGGCCTCGGCGCTGAGCGGGTCGGTGATATTTTCGACGATGTGGCGCACCATGCGCACCACATAGCGGACCGGCGAGCCGGTGCGGGTGCGAGGCGCCGCGCGCTCGAGCCAGGCGGGCAGCAGCGTATCCCAGCCGGTGATCGCCGCCCGGCGGAACATGGTGCCGATCTCGGCGCGGACGATGTCGCTGCGCCTTGCATGGCCGCTGCGATAATCCTGATGCCAGCGGTCGAGGGTTTCCAGCCCGATGCACTCGGCGGTGAGCTGGATGACGCCGCCGCCCATCAGGGTTTCGGTGAGCCGGCCGAGTTGCGGCATTTCGAGGAACGCATCCATCGGCAGATAGATGTTGAGCTGGCGGCCGCTCATGGCCTCCGCGCTGAGACCCACGGTCTGGTGTGGAATGCCGGCCCAGAAGGCAACCAGCCGGCTCGCGCCCACGCTCACTGCGCCGCCATCGAAGACATAATCCATGCTGCCCTGGCTCAGCCAGTTGAACTCGATATGGCCGTGGCTATGCGGCGCCGGCATGAGCTGGGGCGTGAAGGAGCGAATGCCAAAACGGCCGAATGCCTTGCCGGAGGCGTAGAAAACACGATCCGGGCGCGGCGTCGGCCGGGGCGCGCGGCGGGTGGGTACGGCCTCGACCATGACAGGCACTGTTCTTAGAAAACCGGAAGAAGTGCCTACTATTCCGCATTGTTTCGTGAGGCGCAAGCGCTAGGGTTTGCTCCAGTTCTGCGCCGGCTGCTCGCCGTGCTTTGGAGGATATCGCGGTGGCCAATCCCAAAATCACCTTTATCGGCGCCGGCTCGTCGGTGTTCATGAAAAACATCGTTGGCGACGTGCTGCAGCGCCCGGCTTTGGCTGGCGCCACCATCCGCCTGATGGACATCAATCCGACGCGGCTGGAAGAAAGCGCCATCATCGCCAACAAGCTGATCGCCACGCTGGGCGTGCCGGCGACGGTGGAGACCTATGCCAATCAGCTTCAGGCACTGGACGGCACCAATTTCGTCGTCGTCTGCTTCCAGATCGGCGGCTATGAGCCGTCCACGGTGGTCGATTTCGAGGTGCCGAAACAATACAAGCTGCGCCAGACCATCGCCGATACGCTGGGCGTCGGCGGCATCATGCGGGGGCTGCGCACTGTGCCGCATCTGTGGAGCATTTGCGAGGACATGCTGGCGGTCGCGCCCGACGCCATCATGCTGCAATATGTGAACCCGATGGCCATCAACACCTGGGCCATCGCCGAGAAATACCCGACCATCAAGCAGGTGGGGCTGTGCCACTCGGTGCAGGGCACGGCGATGGAGCTGGCCCATAATCTGGATATTCCCTATGCGGATATCCGCTATCGCTCGGCCGGCATCAACCACATGGCGTTCTATCTCAAATTCGAGCATCGCCAGCCCGATGGCAGCTATCGCGACCTCTATCCCGACCTCGTGCGCGCCTATCGCGAGGGCCGCGCCCCCAAGCCGGGCTGGAACCCCCGCTGCCCCAACAAGGTGCGCTATGAGATGCTGACGCGGCTGGGCTATTTCGTCACCGAAAGCAGCGAGCATTTTGCCGAATACACTCCCTATTTCATCAAGGAGGGGCGTGAGGATCTGATCGAGAAATTCGGCATTCCGCTCGACGAATATCCCAAGCGCTGCGTCGAGCAGATTGCCGGCTGGAAGAAGACCTCGGAAGACTACCGCAAGGCCGACCGCATCACGGTCAAGCCGTCCAAGGAATATGCCAGCTCGATCATCAACTCGGTGTGGACCGACGAGCCCTCGGTGATCTATGGCAATCTGCGCAATAATGGCGTCATCACCAGCCTGCCGGATGCCGCCGCGGTGGAGGTGCCGTGCCTGGTCGATGCCAATGGCATCCAGCCCACCTATATCGGCGATTTGCCGCCCCAGCTCACCGGGTTGATCCGTACCAATATCAATGTGCAGGAGCTGACGGTGCGGGCGCTGATCGAGGAAAACCGCGAGCATATCTACCACGCCGCGATGCTCGACCCGCACACCGCGGCCGAGCTGGATCTGGAGCAAATCTGGAGCCTTGTGGACGACCTGACGGCCGCTCATGGCGACTGGTTGCCCGAATGGGCGCGTGGCCCAGGGCGATCACGTTTGGCGGGTGATTAACACCTCATTAACCATACGGGAACATCCTGAGGGCGTTCCGGGTTCAATCTCTGGGGGCTCCAGAAAGAGAACACCATGTATGATTTCGAGCCCGATCCTCGCGCTACTGAGGCACTGGTTGGACTACCAGTTGCCGATGTGGAACGGGATCTTATTCTGGCAACGCTGCGGCAGACAGAAGGCAACCGCACCCACGCTGCACTGGTTCTGGGCATCTCGATTCGAACCATGCGCAACAAACTTCGGGACTATGCCGATCAAGGCGTAGACATTCCCCCCAGCGCGTCACCGGACGCATGATAAAGGCCCGCCACCCGGCGGGCTTTTTCCTTCTCGGACGCCCCGGGCTTGCCTTGCGCGGCCAAAGCGGGCACATAACTGCTTGACGTATAGGGCAAGTAAATGACCAACCCAATCACCCAAGATCGGCGTCATTTCGAGGATCTGCAGATCGGCGAAGTGATCGACCTGGGCCATATCACCGTGAGCAAGGCGATGATTACCGACTTTGCCCGCGAATTCGACCCCTTCCCGTTCCACCTTGATGAAGCGGCCGCCAAGGCGAGCCTGCTCGGTGGCCTGGCCTCCAGCGGCTGGCAGACCGGCGGGCTGAGCCTGCGCATGCTGGTCGACAGCTTTCTGTCCAAGGTCGCCTCGGCGGGCGGGCTCGGCTTTTCCAATCTCAAATGGAAGAATCCGGTGATGGTTGGCGACACCATTGGCGGCACGGTGACCATTGCCGAGTTGCGCCGCTCCAGCACCCATCCGCAATGGGGCATTATGAGCCTCGATTTCGACGTGCGGAACCAGAAGGACCAGAAGGTGCTGACCATGCGCCTGTCCAATCTGATCGATACGCGCCAGCCGGGAGCCACTGCATGACCCGCTGGTTTGAGGATATCGTCATCGACGAAGTGTTTCCGCTCGGTAGCCACACCTTTGAGCAGGACGAAATCATCGCCTTTGCCACCCAATATGATCCACAATATTTCCATATCGACCCCGCAGCCGCCATGCATAGTCACTTCGGCGGGCTGATCGCCAGCGGCTGGCACACGGTGAGCGTAGGCCATCGCAAGATGGTCGATACGCTGTTTGCCGAGGAAGACCGGCTGCGCGCCCAGGGCAAGGAGCCCGGCGTCTCGGGCCCCTCCCCCGGCGTCAACGAGATGGTGTTCAAGGTGCCGGTGCGCCCCGGCGACACGGTAAGCTATGAGCTGGTGGTGACCGACAAGCGGGCATCCAACTCGATTCCCAGCTGGGGGCTGCTGTTCAACCGGCTGACGGCGCTCAACCAGCGCGGCGAGCTGGTCTATCGTGCCGAACTGGTCGGCTTTTCCAAACGGCGCGACTACGTCATGCCGCTCAAGCTGAAACTGTTGCAGGCGCTCACCAGAGTGCCGCTGATCGGGCCAATGCTGAAGCAGGGCTCTTGAAAGCGGACGGACGGCCCGGCACTGTCAGCCGCATGCTCCGAATCGCCCTCATCACTGCCCTCGCCCTCGTCTCCACCGCCCCCGCCTTTGCCCAGAGTTTTACGGGCAATTGGGCGTGTCGTGACGCCACCACCGCCAAGGCGGGGATCCTCACCATCTATGGCGAGGTCTATGGCTTTGCCTCGACCACCATCAGTGATGGCAGCTCGGGCACCGGCACCATCACCGGCTATCAGGACGGCGTCGCCTTCAACGATGGCGGGCTCAAATCCGGCCGCAATATCCAGGCCGGCCGGGTCATCCCAGATCCGACCTATGGCACGGCCATTCAGCTGGAGACGGCCGAGGCAATCGTGATGCTGTGCACGCCGCGCAGCTGAGCGTGAGCGATTGCTCTCCACTCTCGTGGCACAATCCCAGCATCTAAACGCGGTGTCATCCCGGCCTTGAGCCGGGACCCATCCTGAGATGTGACGACCGGCGGGATCGGGGGATGGGCCCCGGCTCAAGGTCGGGGTGACACCGTGGGTGGGGCGATATCCTGGGGCGTCGCACGCCGGCGCTGAGTTGTGCATTCAGCCACTCCCCACCCCCCCATCGCCAACAAAAAAGCGACATTCCGTCGCCCGGGGGTTGATATTTTCGCGCGATAGGGCATTTTCACGGTGCAGCGCCGGGCCCCTCTGGCGAGGGCCACCCATGCCCTCGTGATGTCGGAACTGCTCCAACTTATGGAGAAAGGTCCGGCGATGGAATCGCTTCTTGCCGCCCTAACGGGCGATTTTCTGGGTACTCCCGTCTATTTCTGGGTCGCGTTCATCGCGATCGTTGTCGCGCTCCTGGTCTTCGACCTCGGCATCCTGCACAAGGATGAACATGAGATCGGAGCGCGGGAAAGCCTGACGCTTTATGGCTTTTACGTCGCTATTGCCGTCGCCTTTGGCGGCTGGGTGTGGTGGCAGCGCGGCAGTGAAGCCGGGCTCGAATTCTTCACCGGCTATCTGATCGAGCAATCGCTGGCGATGGACAATATGTTCGTCATTGCCAGTATCTTCGGCTTCCTCGCTATCCCCCGCCTCTATCAGCACCGCGTGCTGTTCTGGGGCATTCTGGGCGTCATCGCCTTCCGCGCCATCCTGATCGGGCTGGGCGCCGCGCTGGTGCATCAGTTCAGCTGGATCCTGTTTGGCTTCGGCGCCTTCCTGGTGTTCACCGGTCTGCGCATGTTCAAGCAGCACGAGACAGAAGCAGACATTGAGCACAATCCGGTGTTCCGCTTCCTCACCAGCCGCTTCCGCGTCACCAAGGAACTGCATGGCCGCAATTTCACGGTCAAGCAGGCTGATCCCAAGACCGGCAAGCTGGTCACCTGGCTGACGCCGCTGGCGGTGGCGCTGGTGATGGTGGAAACCGTCGACCTGATCTTTGCCGTGGATTCGGTGCCGGCCGTCTTCGCGGTGACGCAGGACACCTTCATCGTTTACACTTCCAACATCTTCGCCATTCTGGGCCTGCGCGCGCTGTATTTCGCCCTGGCGGCGGCAATGAACCGTTTCCGCTATCTGCAGACCTCGCTGGCGATCATTCTGGTGCTGGTGGGCATCAAGATCTTCCTCGTGCCGATGGGCGTGCATATCGACACGCTACTGAGCCTCATCGTGACGCTGTCGATCCTGGCCGGGGGCGTATTGTTCTCGCTGTGGAAGACCCGCAACGAGCCGGTCGAAGCAGAAGAGCCGATCGCGCAGGAGGAGAAGCGAGCCTCCTGACGCGCGACAAAAATGGGCCGGCGGTTGACGCCGGCCCATGGCTTTTCTATCCTCTGGACGTTTCCAGAATGAGGTTGCGAACCGAAATGATCTGAAATCTTGCCCCGAACGCCCCAAGAATCCGCCGTTCCGCGCCTGCGCGTGACCGCCCGATTCTGGATGCCGTTCCGTGCGAGATCAGCTTCAGGTTCACCCAGCCGCTAGCGGCTACACGACCGATCATCTCCCCCTGACGGCATCGCCGGCGTCTTTTCAAACCCCGCTTCATCGCGCGGCGCCTGCTGGGCGTTGCGCAGATTTTCAGACCCCGCCGTTGCGTTGAAAGCGCCGGACGGGGATGGAGAAAGGCTTGTCTATGCCCAAAAACATGTTCCAACGCCCGCAACAGGTCGCCCCCTCTCGCAATGTGCCGCGCCATGGCGCGCCGCTGCCAGTGGGCAGGCTGGAGGCCCGCAAGCTGGCCCAGCCCAAGCCGGAGACAACCTTGTCGCTGCCGGCGCTGGAAGCCCTGCTGAAAGCGCCCCGGCGCTAAGCCACAGCCCGGCGCTCCGGCGCCGGGCCACCTTTGCGCCAGTCTTGCCGCATTTCCCGGCTAATCGGGGCAGGACTGACACGAAGGAGACGACCATGGGCAGGATCCACGAGATCGTATTCGACTGCGACAAGCCCGCCAAACTCGCCCAGTTCTGGGCCGGCCTGCTCGATGGCTATCAGGTGCGCCCCTATGACGAGGCCGAGATCGCCCGACTGGCCGCGCTCGGCCTGACGCCGGAAACCGATCCGACCGTGCTGGTCGATGGCCCCGGCCCGGCCTTGTGCTTCCAGAATGTCGATGGCCGCCGCTACGACAACAATCGGGTGCATTTCGACATCGAAGTCGGTGATCGCGCCGGCGAGGTCGAACGGCTCAAGACCGCGGGCGCCGAAACCGTGCGGGTGCTGCCCACCTATACGGTAATGCGCGACCCCGAGGGCAACCAGTTCTGCCTGGTCGACCAGCGCGAGGCGATGGCGGCGTGAGGCTGCTGACAGGTTCTGGCGGCCCACCCCGCTAGGGTCGCGGCCTATCCAGCAAGGAGCTTTGCCATGACGCTTGTCGCCACCTGCCATTGCGGCGCGACCAAAATCGAGCTGCCGCATCTGCCGATCGCCGCCAAGGAGTGCAATTGCAGCTTCTGCGCCCGCACCGGGGCGATCTGGGGCTATTACGCACCGGGCGAGCTGAAGCTGCTATCGCAGCAGGACGACAAGACCTATTCGGCCAGCGGCATGAACCAGCATCATTTCTGCAGCAATTGCGGCATGCAGACCTGGGGCGAGTCACCCGACTGGGCCTCGATGTATAACAATGACGGCACACCCAAGGACGGCGACCCCAACGCCATGCCGACCGCCCGCACCTATGCGGTCAATCTGCGGCTGATCGACGATTTCGATTGGAGCCAGGTCGTGGTGGAAAAAATCGACGGCCGCAACAGCTGGTAGGTGCTGAGGAGGGGCCTCTCAGTGCCCCTCAAACGCCATCAGCGCCTTGACCTCGACACCCTCGGCCGCCAGCTTGGCCGCGCCGCCCAGCGCCGGCAGGTCGATGACGAAGGCCGCCTGGGCCACCGTGGCCCCGGTGCGGCGCAGCAGGCCAACGGCGGCGATGGCGGTACCGCCAGTGGCGATCAGATCATCGACCAGCAGCACGGTGTCATTGCTGTCCAGCACATCGGCATGGATCTCGATGGTGTCGACGCCATATTCCAGCGCGTAGTTCTGCCCGATGGTCTCGCCGGGTAGCTTGCCCTTCTTGCGGATCGGAATGAAGCCTGCCCCCAACGCGATGGCAACGCCCGCGCCGAAGATGAAGCCGCGCGCTTCGATGCCGGCGACATGGGTGATGCCCTGGCCGCGATATTGGGCGGCCATGCGCTCAATGCTTTCCTTGAAGCCCTCAGGATGCTCGATCAGCGTAGTGATGTCGCGAAACAGGATGCCCTTCTTGGGGTAGTCCGGAATCGTGCGCACGAGGGCCTTGAGGTCGAGCGACATGGCAAACCTGTATGAATTTGGAACGGAAGAAAGCGCTCAGCGCAGGCGGCGGCCGACGAGATGGCGGGCCAGCACCCCGGCATTATAGGCCGCCGAGCGGGTGACATTGATCGCAGTTTCGCGGGCTTTTGGATTGGACGCCACGGCGTTGATGCCGGCGCGCACTGCCGGATGCCGGCTCATGGTGATGGCGGCCCCGACGACAGTCACAGCAATACGAATGGCGGACATGTCGGCTCCCTCACGCAGTGATTTGCGCGCAAAGAATATTGCGGGCTGCGCGCCGCTTGGCAAGGGCCTCGACGCCTCGTGACCACAAACAGAAAGGGCCCCACCCGGGGCCCTTTCCAATTTTCTCAATCGCGGGCAGCGATCAGTGCTCGATGCCCTTCCAGATGCGACGCTTGGTGGCGTACATCAGGCCGGCAAAGACCAGCAGGAACAGCAGCACCTTGAAGCCGGTTTCCTTGCGCGACACCAGACCGGGCTCAGCCATCCACATCATGAAGGCCGACACGTCGGTGGAATACTGCTCCAGCGTCTCGGGAACGGCGGTTTCGCCTTCGCCAACGGCATAGGCGACCTGCCCATCCGACAGCGGCGGGGACATGCCGATGGCGTGGCCGGGGAAGTAGTCGTTGTAATACTTGCCGTCAGCCAGCTCGAAGTCGGCGGGCGCGGTTGCCGGCACGTCGTCATGGTAGCCGTTGAGCAGCGCGTGGATATAATCCGGGCCGCCTTCCGAATAGCCGGTGAAATAGTTGAACACCCAGAACGGGAAGGCATCGGTCACGCCGCGGGCCTTGGCCAGCACCGAGAAGTCGGGCGGGAACGAACCGCCCATGGCATCGCGTGCTTCCTGTTCGCTGGCGAATGGCGACGGCCAGCGATCAGCCGGCACTGCCGGGCGAACGCCGCCTTCAACCGTGGCATCGGCCACTTCATATTCGGCCGCCAGCGCCTTGATCTGGGCGTCGGAGAAGTGGGGACCACCCGCCTCGGCCAGATTGCGGAACGCGATCAGGCGTGCGCCGTGACAGCTGGCACAGACTTCGCGGAACACCTGGAAGCCGCGCTGCAGCTGGTTCTGGTCGTAAGTGCCGAAAATACCGGCAAAGCTCCAGCTCTGCTTTTCGATATGGGCGCCGCCTTCAGCTGCCTGCGGGGCCGCGCCAAAGGCGAGGCCGGCAACCAGGGCCAGAGTGGCCAGGATAGTTTTGGTCTTGAACATGGTTCCTGCCCCTTCCATCACGCGTTCGCTTTGCCGAGGACGCTCTCGGAGATGCTGGTCGGCAACGGCCGGGGCTTCTCGATGCGACCAAGGACCGGCAGGACGACAAGGAAGTGTGCGAAGTAATAGAAAGTGCAGATCTTGGCCAGGATGACGTAGATGCCTTCCGCCGGTGCGGCACCAAGATAGGTGAGCGCGACGAAATTGACCACGAACAGCCAGTAGAACCACTTGAACATCGGGCGGAAGTTACCCGAGCGGGTCTTGGCCGTATCCAGCCAGGGCAGGAAGAACAGGATGACGATCGAGCCGCCGAAGAAAATCACGCCACCGAGCTTGGAGTCGATGAACAGGATGTTGAAGTCGATGGCACGCAGGATGGCGTAGAATGGCAGGAAGTACCATTCAGGCACGATATGGGCCGGCGTCACCTGCGGGTTGAACTCGATGTAGTTGTCCGGGTGACCCAGAATGTCGGGCGCAAAGAATGCGAACCAGGCAAACGGGATCAGGAACAGCGCCATGCCGAAGGCGTCCTTCATCGTGTAGTACGGATGGAAGGGCAAGGTATCGCGCTTGGTGTCCTTGACGTCGACGCCGATCGGGTTGTTGTTGCCCGGCACATGCAGCGCCCAGATATGCAGCGCCACGACGGCGGCAATCACGAACGGCAGCAGGTAGTGCAGCGAGAAGAAGCGGTTCAGCGTCGGGTTGCCCACCGAGAAACCGCCGCGCAGCAGCTCGAGCAGCGGCGTGCCGATGACCGGGATTGCCGCGAAGATATTGGTGATCACGGTAGCAGCCCAGCCAGACATCTGGCCCCAGGGCAGCACGTAGCCCATGAAGGCAGTCGCCATCATCAGCACAAAGATCAGCACGCCGAGGATCCACAGGATCTCGCGCGGTGCCTTATAGGAGCCGAAATACATGCCACGGAAGATGTGGATGTAAACGGCAGCAAAGAACATGGAAGCGCCCACGGCGTGGAACGCCTGGATCATGCGGCCACCATTGACGTCACGGCGGATATGCTCGACCGAGTCGAACGCCATGGCGACGTTGGGCGTGTAATGCATGGCCAGGATGACGCCGGTGACGATCTGGATACCCAGGCACATCACCAGGATCGCGCCGAAGGTCCACCAATAATTGAGGTTCTTCGGCGTCGGGAAATCCATCAGGTGCTCTTTGGAGAACCGGATGATCGGCAGGCGTTCATCGAGCCACTTCTCGATGCCCGTACCGGGCGTATAAGTCGAATGTTCTGACATCGGGCGAGCCCCCACTAACCGATCTGGACCAGCGTATCGCTGAGGAATTCATAAGGCGGCAGCACCAGGTTCTTCGGTGCAGGGCCTTTGCGGATACGGCCGGCGCTATCGTAGTGCGAGCCATGGCAGGGGCAGAACCAGCCGTCGAATTCGCCGGCATCGCCCACCGGAACGCAACCGAGATGGGTGCAGTTGGCGATCATGATCAGCCACTGTTCGTGGCCGGGCTTGGTGCGCTGCTCGTCGGTCTCGGGATCCTTGAGATCGGCCATTGGCACTGCAATGGCTTCGTCGATCTCGGCCTGGGTGCGGTGCCGCACAAAGACCGGCAGGCCGCGCCACATGATAGTGACCGACTGCCCTTCGGGAATCCCCGAAATATCGAAGTCGATGCTGGCCAGCGCCAGTGTCGAAGCGTCGGGATTCATCTGGTTGATCAGCGGCCAGACGGTCGCTGCGGCGCCGACTGCGGCCACCGACCCGGTTGCGACAAAGATGAAATCCCGCCGTGTCGTTGAATGTTGATCTTGCGTGGCCAAGGTCCGTATCCCCGTACAATCACATCAGACGCGGCCGGCAGCGGCAAACCATTCCGCGCATACGCAGAATCGGCTGCCGGCGCCCTCAATCGGCCCGTCAGTTGCGGTTCTTTTTGCACTGTCCCATGCGCTTGTCCAGTGATCCGCGTGGTGACATCAGGCAAGTGCGACACTATACCCGAACCGACCCAGGCCCAGCGCCGGCCCCTGCCCCTTTAAATTCCGGTGGAAACGCCCATGCCGGTCGATCTGGCCCTCTACCAACCCGACATCGCCAACAATACCGGCACGCTGATCCGGCTGGGGGCCTGCCTGGGGATAACCATCCACCTCATCCACCCCACCGGCTTCCCGTTTTCCGCCAAGGCCTTGGCCCGGGCTGGCCTCGACTATCTCGACCATGCGGCGGTGCATGAGCATGCCAGCTGGACCCAGTTTGACGCCTGGCGGCGCGCCGAAGGGCGACGGCTGGTGCTGCTGACCACCAAGACCGAAACCTCAGCCTATGCGGTGGATTACGGCGTTGATGACATTTTGATGGTGGGGCGCGAAAGTGCCGGCGTGCCCGACGCGGTGGCCGAGGCCTGCGACCTGCTGGTGCGCATTCCCATGCGGCCCGGTTTGCGCTCGATCAATGTGGCGCTGGCGGCAACCCTTATCCTGGGGGAAGCCAAAAGACAGACCGACGGCTTTACACAACTCATCTGACAGGCCATTGCACCATTATGACACTGCCACACGATATTGAGGCCAAGCAGGCCACCGCCCAGCACTGGTTCCGCGCTCTGCGCGACCAGATTGTTGCCGCCTTCGAAACCATCGAGGCCGAAGTAGCCGGCCCCAACGCCCATTTGCCGGCTGGTAAATTCGACATCGCCCCCTGGGACCGCCCCGCCGGCGGCGGCGGCGAGATGAGCATGCTGTATGGCCGCGTGTTTGAAAAAGCCGGCGTGCATATCTCCACCGTGCATGGTGAATTCTCAGAAGAGTTTGCCAAGCAGATGCCCGGCACTGAGGCCGGCACCAAATTCTGGAGTTCAGGGATTTCGCTGATCGTCCACCCCTGGAACCCCCATGTTCCAGCGGTGCATATGAACACGCGGATGATCGTCACCGGCAAGCAGTGGTTCGGCGGCGGCGCTGACCTGACCCCGGTGCTGGATCGCCGCCGCACCCAGGACGATCCCGATACCGTCGATTTCCACGCCGCCATGCGCGCCGCCTGCGATGGCCATGCGGGCGTCGATTACGATCGCTACAAGAAGTGGTGCGACGATTATTTCTTCCTCCCGCACCGCAATGAGCATCGCGGCGTCGGCGGCATTTTCTACGACCAGCACAATTCGGGCGATTGGGACGCTGACTTTGACTTCACCCAGTCGGTGGGTCGCACCTTCCTCGATATCTATCCCCAGTTGGTGCGCCGCAATTTCGAGACCCGCTGGACCGATGCCGAACGGCAGGAGCAGCTGGTACGCCGCGGCCGCTATGTCGAATTCAACCTGCTCTATGATCGCGGCACCACCTTCGGGCTGAAGACCGGCGGCAATATCAACGCCATCCTGTCGTCCCTGCCCCCCGAAGTTCGCTGGCCCTGAGATGCAACCTTTCCGGGCGCTGCGCGTTTTGCGCAGCAAACCGGAAGGATGACCATCATGAAGCGATTTGATTCCGGCTCACTGATTCCCGGCGCCACGTGGCATGCCGAGGCTGATAGTGAAGCCGAAGTGGTGCGCCGCGCGGTGGAAAGCCTGCGGCGCTATCACGGCGAGACCGAGGTGCGGCCCGAGATGATCGAGCGCATCAAGGAGCGGATTGTGGAGGTCGGCGGCTAGCGGCGCGCCTGCGCCAGCAGCTCCACTTTCCCCAGCGTAAAGCCGCTGTCGATCCAGACCCGCTCCAGCCGCGCCAGCTCGCGGCCCAGCGCCGGACCGGGCGGGATACCGAAATCCGTCAGATCATACCCCGACAATGGGAATGGCGGCACCACGATAGCCGCCAAAGTGCGCGCGGCTTCGGCCAGACGGGCCGGCCCCCATTTGCCCAGCGCGGCCGCCGCAGCAAGACCTTCGACCGCCGCCTCGCCATGCCGATAGGCCGCCTCGCCGATTCGATCGTATTGCAGCAGGGTTGCGGCCTTGATGATGGCGCGGGCCGTATTGAGCTGCTCGTTGGAGAGCCGCCACGCAGACTGCGCGGCGTCGAGATCATCGCCGGCGATCAGGGCCAGCCGGGTCTCGGGCGATTGCCCTCCCAACTGCTCATAGGCGGCCAGCGCCGGCAGCGCCGGTTCAGCCAGCGACAACAGACCGATATCGGCCATCTGCGTCAGGGTGCGCGTGATTTTGGGCAGGCCCAGCATGCGTATGATTTCGCCGCCAACGCGTTCGCGCGACAAATGGCCGAGTTCACTAACCGCCGCCGCGCAGGCCGCTAGACCCGCGGCGTCGAAGTTTTCCCCGCCATGGCTGGCCGAGAGGCGGAAGAAGCGATAGACGCGCAGCCCGTCCTCGGCGATGCGCTGAGTCGGCGCGCCGATGAAACGGACCACCCCATTGCGCGCGTCCTCGACCCCGCCCAGCGGGTCATACAGCGTGCCGTCAGCAGCGCAATAGAGAGCGTTGAGAGTGAAATCGCGGCGACCGGCGTCTTCCACCCAGTCGGTGCCGAAGGCGACCACCGCGTGGCGGCCATCGGTTTCCACATCGCGGCGCAGGGTCGTCACCTCGGCCAGCGTCTCGCCCAGCTTGAGCGTCACCGTGCCGTGGTCGATGCCGGTGGGATAGTAGGCGATACCGGCTGCCGTGGCCCGGGCGATCACCTCATCGGGCAGCAATTCGGTCGCCATATCGATGTCGCCGCTATGGGCTCGACCCATGATGGTGTCGCGTACCACCCCGCCCACGGCACGGGTGCGGCGGTTGGCGCCATCCAGCGCGGCAAAGATCGCCTGCGTTTCGGGGCGGAGCCGCCACTCGGCCGAAGCCAGCGCGTCACTCATGACGCGGCCTCTTTCATCGCCAGATCGCGGAAACGGCGCGTCAGATTGGCGGTAATGCCCCAGATGCGGTGCCCGTCATGGTCGATTTTCCAGGTGCGGTGTTCCTTGCCGTTCCGCTCGACGCGGAATTCGCCATAGGCCTCGGGCGTGAGTATCCGCTGCAGCGGCACCTCGAACACCGAATGCACCTCGCCCGGATTGGGCACGAAGGGCCTGCTCGGCCGTACCGTCGCCACCACCGGGGTGATGAGATAATTGGTGCCGGTGTAATAAGTCGGCATGAAGCCGATAACCCGGACATCCGCCTGCAGCATGCCGACCTCTTCGAAGGCCTCGCGCAGCGCCGCAGCCGCCACGTCCGCATCGCCGGCATCGACCTTGCCACCGGGAAAAGCCACCTGCCCCGAATGGGCCCGCAAATCCGGCGAGCGCTCGGTATAGAGCACGGTATGGCCCTCGGGCCGCCGAATCAGCGCGATCAGCACGGCTGCCGGCGTGGGCGGCCGGGTGTACGGGGTTTCCGGCGCCCAGTCAGGCACCAGCGTATGCGCCGGCGGCAGCGGCGGCGGCATGGTCAGCAGGCGCGTGGCCAGACGGTCAATAATGGCGTCATCGGACGACAAGGGGACACCGGAAAACGTTTCGGAAACCGGAGCTTAGGCCAGTGTACCGCCAAGGGTCCACCGCGTTTTGCGCAGCTCTGCCCGTCACTCAGCCCTGATGCCAGGCAGCAATCGGGCCCGACAGCGTGGTCGCCAGGCTCTTGTCCTCGGCAAACACCAGCACCCGCGTGGGGTCGACCGGGCCGGGGAACTCGATATTGCCCAACGTCGTCGGCTCCCAGCCCAGCGGGCAATAATAATCGCGGTCGCCCACCAACATGACGAACTGGCCATCGCCCCGCGCCAAAGCGCGCTTGGTGACTTCGCGGGCCAGCAGCTTGCCGGCGCCGAGCTTGCGGAAATTGGGGTGGGTGGCGAGCGGCCCGAGCATCCAGCCATTGATGCCGCCAATGCTGATCAGGGTCATCCACACCGAGCCGCAGGCCGTACCGTCGACTTCGGCGACGAGGCTCAGGCTCTTGTCGATGGGGAACCGCTCGCGAATGCGGAACGCCGTGCGCGCGAACCGGCCGGGACCGAAGGCGGTTGCCTGCAAATCCTCGATGAATTCATCATCAGCTTGGGTGGCGGGGCGAACCTGGAGCGCCACAGCGGTCAGAGCGGAGACAGCAGCGGGCGCAGCCGAAGGCGCAGAAACAAGGGTCATGACGATGATCCAGAATGGGAGATGCGTAGGAACCCGGTGCTTGAAAAGCACCGCTCGAGGGACCGCTTACGGTCGTCGGGTCGCCAGCAAAACCTTCACCATCCTGGGCGCCTCCACGCCTGAAATTCGCATTAGCACCATGGGGGCCTCGCGTAAAATGAAAATCATGGATCGCGCGCCAAATTGCAAGGGGCATCAACCAGCTGTGGCCCAAATGCACAACGGATCGTTGCATGAATGCAGCCTTATCGCTCGCCCCGCCGGTTACTATGTGTCAGGCAGCAACAAACGACGATGGGATATGATCCCGACAACGCGTCGACAACATGACGGAAAGGGTTCGATCTTGGGACAATTGATCGACGGAAACTGGTCCACCCAGTGGTACGACACCAAAAAGAGCGGTGGCAAATTCGAACGCAGCCAGGCGGGCTTCCGCAATTGGGTGACCGCTGATGGCAGCCCCGGCCCATCCGGCGTCGGTGGTTTCAAGGCCGAAGCCGGCCGCTATCACCTCTATGTGTCGCTGGCCTGCCCCTGGGCGCATCGCACGCTGATCTTCCGCAAGCTCAAGAATCTCGAGGGCCTGATCTCGGTATCGACCGTCTCGTCCAAAATGCCCGACGAAACCGGCTGGAGCTTTGACACCGCCAGCGGCTCGACCGGCGATACGCTGCTCGGCAAGGATCTGCTGTGGCAGGTCTATACGCAGGCCGTGCCCGACTATACCGGCCGCGTCACCGTGCCGGTGCTGTGGGACAAGCAGACCAACACCATCGTCTCCAATGAGAGCTCGGAAATCATCCGCATGTTCAACTCGGCTTTCGACGAGTTGACCGGCAACACCGATGACTACTATCCCGAAGCGCTGCGCAGCGTGATCGATCCGATCAATGCCCGCGTCTATGACGACATCAACAATGGCGTCTACAAGGCCGGCTTCGCCACCACGCAAGCCGCCTATGACGAGGCCGTGGCCACGCTATTCGAGGCGCTGGACTGGGTAGAAGCCAAGCTGGGCGAGACGGCCTATATCACCGGCGACAGCATCACCGAAGCCGATTGGCGGCTGTTCACCACGCTGGTGCGGTTCGACGCGGTCTATGTCGGCCACTTCAAATGCAATTTGAAGCGCATCGCCGACTACGCCAATATTTCGCATTATCTCAAGGCGCTCTACGAAGTGCCCGGGATCAAGGAAACCCTCGATCTCGAGCATATCCGCACGCACTACTATTGGAGCCACATCACCATCAACCCGACCCGGATCGTCCCGGTTGGGCCGGAGTTGCCGTTCCTGAAATAGGCTATTCGCAGGCTGTGGGCAGTTCGAGGCGATAGCTCGTCTTGCCCACGCCGGCCGGCGGCTCTGGCACCAGATAGACCGTCAGGTCGCATTCCTGGGTCCGGATCATCCATTCGGCAGCGCCATCGGCGCGGGTACCCGAATTGGTGATCTGCCCGATCGGCGCTTGCCGCACCGCGTCGGCCACGTCGCTACTGCCCAGGATCATGGCGATCTGCTCGGCGCTGTCATAATAGCCCGACAGCGCGGCGAAGGCCGAAGTCGGCGTCAGCAGCAGCAGGGCGGCGAGGATGTATTTCATGCAGACTCTCCACAGGGGACACTTGGGCGGGCCCGCGAAACGCTAACCTGCAGAAGGGCGCGCGTCTGAGCAGCGCCCTTCTGGGAAGCAATAGTCGGAGGCGGCTAGGCCCAACGCGTCGGCGGCTACTTCTTGGTGCCGGCGCCCGAGGTTGTCGCGGCAAACCCCTTGAGTGTGGGCACCGAAGCGTTGGTTTTCGGCTTTTCCTGCTTGGGCTTTTTAGCTTGGCCCTTGCTGTTCTTGGCCATGTGGGCCTCCTTGTTCGGCGCGGTCATCGCCCGAACCCCCACAATTGCACGAATTGGTTGCATTCGGCAGACAATCCCCTCAGCGCCAGATCCTGGTCTAATAACCCCACACCTTGCGGCGCGGCACTTTGTCAAAATACTCGTCGATCCGCTGTGACGTGGCCGGCGTCACCTTTTCCGGCAAAGCATGGCGATCGAACCAGCCCACTTCGGCTATCTCGTGATCGGGTTTGCGCTCGAACACCTTCTCGAACTTCGTCGCCACATAGAAAGCGACATGGTCGCGGTCGGTCACCGGGCTGGAATTGTGGTAGATACCGAATAGCTGCATCGGGCCGATCACGCGAAAGCCGGTTTCTTCCAGCGTTTCGCGGGCCCCCGCATGCTCAAAAGTCTCCCCCGGGCTGACGCCGCCGCCGGGAAACTGCCAACCGGGCACATAGGTGTGCCGGATCAGCAGCACCTTGTCGCCATCGACCACCATCACCCGGCTCCCCAAAGTCATGCGGTGCCACAGACCCTTGAGGGTCAGGAACACCTTGGCGCGCCAGCGCTGGAAGCCATTCATCTGCATTGAAACACTCCTTGGTGCGCCATCGATAGCAGAGACTTGATCGCGACAAAATTGACCACAGAGCCGATTGACCGTTTTCTTGCCGGCCCCCTTCTGGCATTACGCCCCCAATGATCACCCTGGCCCACATCTCCGATATCCACCTGTCGCCCATGCCGACCGTCGGCTGGCGCGATCTGCTCGGCAAACGCCTCACCGGCTATCTGAACTGGAAGCTGCGCCGGCACGGCGAGCTGAACAGCGAAACGCTGACCACGCTGGTCGCCCATATGCAGGCGCAGAATGCCGACTTCACGGCGGTGACCGGCGATCTGGTCAATCTGGCGCTGCGCTATGAAATGGACCGCGCCGGGGAATGGCTGCAGGCGCTCGGCGCCTCCGACAAGATCGCCGTCTGCCCCGGCAACCACGACGCCTATGTGTCGGGGGCCCTCGAATCCGCCCAGCATGCCTGGGGCGATTATATGCGCGGGGAAACCCTCGACGACGCCGCCTTTCCCTTTGTGCGCCGCATCGGCGAACTGGCGGTCATCTCCTGCTCCAGCGCCGTACCGACCCGCCCGTTCCTCGCCATCGGGCGCTTCGATGAAGCCCAGGCCGACCGGCTGGGCCGCATTCTCAAAATCATGGGCGAAGCGGATTATTTCCGCACCATACTGATCCACCATCCACCCAATGCCGAATTGCAGCACCCCTCATTCGGGCTCAAGGGCCACAAGCTGTTCCGGCAGGTCATTGCCGAGCATGGCGCCGAACTGATCCTGCATGGGCACACCCACCGCTCCTCGATCCACTCGATTCCGGGCAAGGACCGCGAAGTGCCGGTGGTCGGCGTTGCCGCCGCCAGCGCCGCCCAGGGCGGCACGCTGGACGATCCCGCACGCTACAATCTGTTCCGCATCGAACGCACTGGCGATGGCGGCTGGACCTGCACCATGCGCGAATATGGCTTCCAGCGTCTGGGCAGCGAGATTGTCATGCGGCTGCAGATGCGGATCTGCTGAGGGCGGCCAGCCGCCTCAATACTGTCCATCCCGTCCACCCGGACGGCACCTAAAAACTCGATGTCATCCCGGCCTTGAGCCGGGATCCATCTCGAGATCTCAGGATGGGCCCCGGCTCAAGGCCGGGGTGACATCGTGGGTGGGGCAATACCGCAAGACGCGCCAATCACCGCCCAGCAGTTTTCTCCCGCGTGCGGTTGTGCAGCGCTTCGACTTCCGGCGTTAGCGCCTCCCCGAAATCACCCATTTCGTAAAACGGGCGGATTTCGAGTTCGCTATAGCCGGGCATCGGATTGGGGCAACGCTTGGCCCAGGCGACGGCCTCGTCCATGTCGCGCACCTCCCAGATCCAATAGCCGGCCACCAATTCCTTGGTTTCGGTAAACGGGCCGTCGATGACGATGCGCTTGGCGCCGTCAAAGCCAATGCGCTTGCCCTGACTGGAGGGGCGCAGCCCGTCGCCGGCCAGCATGATGCCGGCATCGACCAGTTCCTCGTTGAATTTGCCCATGGATTCGAGCATCTCGGTCGTCGGCAACACACCGACTTCGCTGTCCTCGCTCGCCTTGACCAATACCATGACACGCATCTTGATCTCTCCTTGTTGCGGGGCCGCTTGCCCCTTACCCTCCCGACGAGCGAACTGGCCTCAATTCGACACAACAAACTGCCCCACTCCCGCCACGGCCGCAAATCACCTATATGATCAGTCAACCCGCGAGTGCCCCCTGCCTTGACCGAACAATTTCTCATCGAGCGCCCCCAATTCGATCCGGCGACGGGCATAGCCCGCTTCGGCTACGGTTTGGACGGCCTGCATTTTGTTGAAACGCTGAACCTGCCGGCCGGCGCCGATCTGGCTGCTGCCGACAGTCTGGGGTTTCGCAAGCTGCTTGATCTGACCGCCATCGTGCTCGGCGTCAGCTATTTCAAACTCAAGGCGCCCTTCGTCATCGCCGCCCCGGACATTCCGCTGAGCGAGGCTGAACGGGCCTTTGCCATCGACGTCTACGAAAACGGGCTCGGCGAATTCTACGCCCGCAACAATCTGCTGCGCTTCGGCAAGCTGTCCATTGCAGCACCGGACGATACCGCGACTTTGCCCGCCGTGCCCCTGCCCAACCGTACGCTGCTGCCGATTGGCGGCGGCAAGGATTCGCTGGTCAGCGTCGATCTGCTCAGCCACACCGGGGTGGATTTCACCCCCTTTGCGGTCAATCCCAAAGGGCCGATCCTGACCTCGGTCGCCACCATCGGCATCGAGCCGGTCTATGTCACCCGCACCCTCGACGCCGAGATGATCCGGCTGGGCCAAGAGCCGGGCTATTACAACGGCCACGTGCCCTCGACGGCGATCAACTCGATGATCGCCGCGCTCTGCGCCCTGCTCTATGGCTACAACCAGATCGTGCTCAGCAATGAGCGCTCGGCCAGCGAGGGCAATGTCGAATTCGATGGCCGCGAGACCAATCACCAATATTCCAAATCGCTGGGTTTCGAGCTGCTGATCGCCGCCATTCTGAGCGACGCCACCGGCGGATCGCTGAAGTATTTCAGCCTGTTGCGGCCCTATTCCGAGGCCCGCATCGCCTCGCTCTTCACCCACGAAACCAAGTTCGACCACGTGTTTTCGAGCTGCAACCGCAATTTTCGGTTGGCCGGGCATGACGGGCATCTGTGGTGCGGCGACTGTCCGAAATGCCATTTCGTCTTCCTGATTTTTGCGCCCTTCATGGCCAAGGATCGCTTGCTGTCGATCTTCGGCAAGGACCTGCTCGACAACCCCGCCAATGAAGGCTCGTTCCGCGAACTGGCCGGGCTGGCCGGGCAAAAACCCTGGGAATGTGTCGGCGAAATCCTCGAAGCGGCCGCCTGTCTTTATACCCTGACCCGCCATGCGGATTGGCACGAAGCGGCGGTGGTGCGGGCGGTCAAGGCGGATTTGTTCGCCCAGTATGGCGAGCCCAAACTGCAGCTGGCGATGGCCGAATGCCTGACCGACAGCCATGATCACCATATTCCGCCGGCACTGGCCGCACGGGTGGCCGCCTATGCGGTTTGAAGAACCGGTTCTGCTCTATGGCGCCGGCCGCGAGGCGGTGTCGACGCGGGCTTTTCTCAAGGCGCGGCAGCCAGAGCTAAAGGTGTTCGTCACCGTCGATAGCGGCAGCGCCGATATCGATGAGACTGAGGCGATTGCCCCAGAAGACTTGCCCGCCGCCATCACGGCGCATCGCTTTGGTTTGATTGTCAAAAGTCCCGGTGTGTCGCGCTATAAGCCGGTCTTCGCGCTTGCACGCGATGCCGGTATTCCGGTGACCTCCAACCTCAATCTGTGGAGCAGCGCCTATCAGGATGGGCGCCAGGTCATCGCCATCACCGGCACCAAGGGCAAATCGACCACCGCCACTTTGGTGCATCTGATGCTGACGCAATCGGGCATTGATGCCGGGCTGGCCGGCAATGTCGGGCTGGCGCCGCTCGATATCGCTGATCGCTATCCAATTGTAATATTTGAGCTTTCCAGCTACCAGACCGCCGACATGATTTTGCAGCCCGATCTCGCGGCGCTGACCAATCTGTTCCCCGAGCATGTCGATTGGCACGGCAATGTGGAGCGTTATTTCCACGACAAGCTGCATCTGATCGACCGCGAGGGCGGCTTTCCGGTGGCGCTGGGCGCAGCGGCCAAGAACAATGCGCTGGTGGCTCAGGCGCTGCGCGACCCAAGCCGACTGGTCCGCGCGCTGACCGATGACGAACGCGCCACTATCGACAAAGCTGCAGCCAGATCACGCCTTAAAGGCTTGCATAACCTCGATAATTGCCACCTCGCCGCCGAAATCGCATTGGCGGCGGGCGGTACGCTGGAGGGGATTTTGCGCGGCATCGCCGCCTTCATGCCGCTGCCGCACCGGCTGGAGGAGCATCCCATTGGCGGCGTGCTGTTTGTCGATGACTCAATCTCCACCACTCCCGAGGCGACCAAGGCAGCTTTGGCGGCGTATCGGGGGCAGCGGTTGGCACTGATTGCGGGTGGGCATGAGCGGCAGCAGGATTATGCTGAACTGGCAAATCTGCTGACGGGCTATGGGGTTACCACGCTGGCCTGCCTGCCGGTGACCGGTGACCGGCTGGCCGAGGCGACCCGTGCGGTTGCGCCGCAAATTGCGGTGCTGGAAGCGCCGGATCTCGAAACGGCGATGCGGGCTTTGCATGGCCAGCGGCAGAATTTTGATGCGGTGATCCTCTCGCCGGGGGCGCCGTCTTATAATCAATTCAAGAATTTCGAGGAGCGCGGGGCGCGTTTCATTGCCCTGGCGCAGGATATTTTCGGCTGACAGGCCAATAGGATAGCTCATGAACGGCGCCATCTATCTGCTCATCGCCATTGTCGGCGAGGTGATTGCCACCTCGTTCCTGCGCGCCTCGGCCGGCTTCACCCAATTGGTCCCGTCGATCGTGGTGGTCGTCGGTTATAGCGTGACGTTTTACTTCTTTTCGCTGGCGCTGCAGACCATTCCGGTGGGTATTGGCTACGCCATCTGGTCGGGTGTCGGCATCGTCTTGGTCTCGATCATCGCCTATTTCGTCTATGGCCAGACGCTGGACCTGCCGGCGCTGATCGGCATCGGATTGATCCTCGCCGGGGTGCTCGTGATCAATTTATTCTCGCAAGCATCGGCCCATTAGCTGGCAGTTTTCTGCCAGCATGCTGGTGGTTTGCTGTCAGCATGCTGGCGGTTTTCTTGCTAAAACGTCTCGGTCAGCGCCGCCTGGGGGACACCGGCCGCGAGCAGCGCCTCGCGGATCGCTTCGATCAGGACATTATCGCCGATGCGTTCGCGCAAACGCGGCAGCACGCCCCTGGCGCGGAAGCTCGCTACATCCAATACCTGCGGCAGGTAGCGATTGACCACGGCGCTGTCGCCAGCGCCCTGCCCGGCCATGATGGCCAGCACCGGCCCCAATTCGCGATCGGCGAGAGCGTAGAGTTCGGCCCGTTCGATGGCGCTGGCGAAATCGCCATCGCGCAAGGCCAGCAGCGTCGGTACGCCTTGGTACCAGGGCGGCGGGCTGGGCGACTGTTCGGCGGCGTCGCGCGCCATGGCTTCGGCCTCGCTGAGATTGCCCTCGAACGCCAGCAGCCGCGCATAGGCGGCCAGCGCGTCGGCATTGGCTGGATTGAGTTGCACCGATGAACTGAAATCGACGCGAGCCCGGATGCGGTCATGTTGCGCGTCATGCAGCCGGCCCTGCTGCTCCCAGACGAAAGCGCTGATCGGATTGAGCCCGATGGCCTGCTCGAGGCTGATGGTGGCCAATTGCAGCCGTTCGGCCGGCGACGCGTCGGCGGACGGGTGTTCGGCCAGCAGGCTGGCCGAGGCGGCCAGCGCCATGGCGTTCTGTCGGTCATCCTCCGGCAACGCGGCGAAACAGGCGCTGGCCCGCTCGGCCTCCGCCGCCCCGCCGGTTTCGCGGTATAGATCGAACAGCATACGACACAGATAAAGATTGAGCCGGCCATCGGGGAGGACGCCAGCGGTCAGCCACTGCCGCGCCCGGACATGCAACGGCCCGCGCGGACTGCCCAGCACCAGGCTCAGCGATTTCGAAACCCTGTCGAGCACGCCGGGCGCGGCGGCCTCGGTGGCGGGCACGGCCAGCGTGTGGCTCCACACCACCGTGCTGGTCACGCTGTCGGTGAGAATGGCGCTATATTGCACGACGTCGCCTTCGGGGCGGACAATGCCGGTCAGCACGTAATCGCTGGTCGGCAGGCCGGCGACCACGATATTGCCGCCACCCCCGCCACCACCGCCATAGCGCACCCCGAGATCGCCGAACTGTTCGAGGTCGGTCACCAATTCGATGGCCAGCCCCGCCACCGGTGGCGCGACGCTGGCCGCGCCGGCCAGATTTTGAAACTCGACAATGGTAATGCTGGGTCGCTGCAGCATCTCGGCCAGCGACTGGGCTTCCAGCCGCGCCCCCAGGCAGAAAGCGCATAGGCGGCCAGCGCCACCAGCAGCGCTATCCCCGCCAGCACAAACCAGGTTGGCGGCAGCCGACGCCCCCGGGCCGGCCGCGTGCGCGCCACAGCCGGTGGCGGGCTCGCTGGTGGCGGCGCGACGCCACCCCGGCCGGCGACGAATTCGGGAATATAGCGCCCGACCGGCAACTGGATGCGGACGAGTTCACCCATGCCAGAGCCGAGATAATAATCATCGAGCAGACTGCGCAGACGCCGCGCCTGCACGCGCACGATCGGGTCGGCCTGCGGATCGAAATCAACGGCGCGGCCGAACACATCCACCGCAATGGAATAGGCCTTGATGGCCTGTTCATCACCATCCAGCGTGCGGCGCACGATATAGTCGAGAAACCGGCCAAGCTGCGGCGAGCGTGAAATCTCTGGCCACGCGAGCAGCCGCTCAAGAGCAGTCAGGATCGCTTCGCGTTGCGGCGCAGGATCGGACAACCACGCCTCCCGGTTAGGCATTCATAGTGACTCGTTACATGTAAAACGCAAGCGCGTGTTACACCGGCGTAACCTGATTTTGCCTTTTCCACCGCTTCACGGTGCAGCATACGCGGGCTGTCGACGTTATCACGCCGCATAGTTTCCGGTTGGCTAGGCCCCGACCGAAACGCTTTGACCACCTAGTTTCGAATGCTAACGCCCGCCGCCCGCCGCGGTGCCGGCGAATATTTGCTTAAACGACATTGCTCCGGGGCGTCCGGCGCAACGAGGTGCGTATTGAACGATTATGTGGAAAACCTGCCCTTCGTGGCACTTGTGGATGATGACCAGCATTCGGCGCAGCTGCTGACGCGCATGCTGCTCGGCCAGGGCTCGCCCGCTATCGCATGGTACGGCGACGGCCATGATGGCGCCACCATGCTCCGCACGGTGCTGGGCAATCCGGCCGCCAACTGGCCCAGCCTGCTGATCGTCGATCTCAAGGCGCATAGCAGCGCTACGCTCGAATTCATCGCTGCCATCCAGCCACTGGCCCGCCAGAAGGGCGTGCCGGTCGTGGTGATGGCACCACCGCTCGGGCCACGGGCCCGCGACGCCCTGCATGACAGCGGCGCCGCAGCGGTGTTCTGCCGCCATGCCGATCTCGACGCCTATCGGCGCGAAGCGGCTGGCATTGTCAGTTTCTGGGCGCAAAGTCAGCGCCTTGATGCGGTTGGCATGTAGCTCCTGCGTCCACAGGTTGCATGCCTCGGCCGGGTGGGTGCTGCAGAACGGTTTTCGAACCGCTCCTGCATTCCCAAGTACCCCTCCGGCCACTCACACCTTCCCGGCCCGCTTGCACCGCGACCGGGAAGGGCGCCCGCCCCGCTCCAAGGGGCGTTGGCGCGAGGGCGCGGTCGCGACACCTCCTGGTCGCGTCCGCACGGGGGGAGAAGCAAATCGGCAGCGCGCTCGTCCCTCGGCGCTGCTGCCCCAATCTATTGCTTCTCCCCGCGGCCTCGCTCAGTGCCGGGATGCTTGTCATCATGTCCGCGAATGAATTTGTGGGCCACCACCCGCAAGGCCACCACCCGCAAGGCCGCCAGCACGGTCACGGCCAGCAGCGCCACGCCAAAGGCGACGAGATAATAGCCCAGCGCCGTTGCCAGCCCCACCGCCCCGGCCAGCCACATGCCGGCGCCGGTGGTCAGCCCCTGCACATTGCTGCCGCTCTTGAAGATGGCGCCAGCGCCGAGAAAGGCGATGCCCGCCGTGACCGCCTCGACGGCGCGGATCGGGTCGGCCCGCAAGCCACCGCTATCGGGCTCGATGGTGTGGAAAATCTCGAAGGCCAGGATGGTGAACAGCGCCGCTGCCACCGACACCAGAATATGGGTGCGCAGCCCGGCCTCGGCCGTGTGCCATTCCCGTTCGAAGCCGATCATCGCCCCCAGCACCGCCGCAATCAGCAGGCGGATGGCGATGATGTGCTGGGGCAGATAGGTCTGGACGAAGCCGAATTCGTTGCCGACATCCATGATGGGGTCCGGAGTTTGTGACGCTGTGGGCACAACCCCGTGGGGTTGGGTTTGTTCCAATGGGGGGTGCGTGCTTGCATCGGTGTATCGGTTCCTTCGCCTCCCTCCCCCTTGAGGGGAGGGATTGAGGGAGGGGGTCGTGCAGTTTGCCACAAGGCGACCCCCTCCCCGGCCCTCCCCTCAAGGGGGAGGGAGGGAAAGAGCTGATAGCTTCATGCCGCCAGAGGAGAAATCTCAGGATGGGTCCCGGCTCAAGGCCGGGATGACATCGGGGGTGGGGGGAACGGCGGGGGTTAGCCCGGATTTACACTGTCTTGAGCCAGCCGCCGTCGACGAAATAGGTTGAGCCGGTGGAATAGCTGGCTTTGTCCGAACACATGAAGACGAAGAAATTCGCCAGCTCCTCCGGCGTGGCGAAGCGCTTCATGCCGCCGGCTTCGTCGGCGACGGCTTGCAGATGGGCTTTCCAACCGGCTTCGCCGGCAATTTCCTTGGCGGTCTTGATCCAGTCGCCGGTGAGGATCAGGCCGGGATTGATGGTGTTGACGCGAATATTGTCGCCCACCACCTCATTGGCCAGCGTCTTGGAAAACATCATCAGCGCCGCTTTGGTGGTGTTGTAGATCGGCTCGTACCACAGCGGCTGCACGGCGCAGATCGAGGCATTGTGCAGGATCACCCCGCCGCCCCGCGTCTTCATGGCCGGCATCAGGCCGCGCGCCAGCCGCACCGCGGCCATCACATGCAGATCCCAGTAATATTGCCATTTGGCGTCGTCGGCTTCGGCGATGGTTTCGTTCGACCCGGTACCGGCATTGTTGATGAGAATATCGCCCCCGCCAAAGGCCTTGTGCGTGCCGGCAATGACGGCGTCGCAGCCGGCGGCGGTGGCGATGTCAGCGGCAATGGCGGTGGCGATGATGCCGAATTTGTCGGCCACCTGCGCCGCTGCATCGTCACCGCGCTCCTGGTTGCGGCCAACCAGCACGAGGTTGGCGCCCTCGGCGGCCAGTCCCTCGGCTATCGCCAGGCCGATCCCGGTGGTGCCGCCGGTGATGACGGCGATTTTGTCGCGCAAGTTCAAGTCCATGCTTGGCTCCTTGGATTGAAGGCCCCCTCATCCGCCCTTCGGGCACCTTCTCCCACGAGGGGAGAAGGTGATGGAGCCGAGAGTGCCTCTTACTTGGCCACCCGGATTTGCAGCTTTACGTCGGTGGGCCTTGCTTCCACGGCGCGGTCGAAGGCCAGAACCGCGTCTTCGAAGGCAAAGGTCTCGGAGATCAGCGGCTTGAGGTCGACCTTGCCCGAGGCGATCAGGGCGATGGCGCGGTCATATTGGTGGGCATAGCGGAAGACATTTTCGATGCGCAGTTCCTTGACCGAGGCGCCAGCGATATCGACGGCCACCGGCTCGACCGGCAGGCCGACCACGACGATGGCGCCGCCGGGGCGCGGCAGCTCCATGATGGTTTTCCAGGCGTGCGGCGAGCCGGAGCATTCAAACACCACATCGGCGCCCCACCCCTCGGTGAGCCGGGCCACTTCGGCAACGATGTTGTTGTCGCGAATATTGACCGGGATGATGCCCTGATATTGCGCGGCGATATCGAGCTTGGGCTGGGCCAGATCGGCGACGATCACCCTGGCGCAGCCGCCGGCCAAGGCCGCCAGCGCCACCATGGTGCCGATTGGTCCTGCCCCCAGCACCACGGCCGTATCGCCGGGCATGATGCGGGCCTTGCTGGCCGCCTGCATGCCCACGGCGAAGGGTTCGACCATGGCGCCTTCGGCAAAGCTCACATTGTCGGGCAGCTTGAAGGTGTAGTTGGCCGGATGCACCACTTCGGGCGTGAGCACGCCATGGATCGGCGGCGTGGCCCAGAAGCTTACCGCCGGATCGACATTATACATGCCGAGCCGGCTGGCCCGCGAATTGGGGTCGGGAATGCCCGGCTCCATGCAGACCCGGTCGCCGATTTTGAGATGGGTCACCCCGGCGCCGATTTCGGTGACCGTGCCGGCGGCTTCATGGCCCAGCACCATCGGCGCGTTGACCACGAAGGGGCCGATTTTGCCATGGGTGTAATAATGCACGTCCGAACCGCAGACGCCCACAGTGTGGATAGCGATCTTGACCATGCCCGGTCCGACCTCGAGCGGCAGCTCGATATCGCGCAGGGCCAGCTCGTGCTGGCGTTCGAGAACAAGGGCGCGGACTTTGGTCATGGAACATCCTCTTGAGGCCTGAAGCACTGGGCAGCCGCCCAGCTATTGGGCAAGTGTAACCCAGCCAATCAGCGCAGCAAGGCAGGATTCAGGCTTTTCCGGCCCGGCTGCGGGCGCTGTTTGTCGGCCTTCCCGGCGAATTAGCCCAAAGCTTGGTAACCAGTCCGCAATTTTACGCATTGTATGGTCGCTGACGTATGGTTCCAACCGGTCCGCTGATGCAGCCAAAGACCTCGACACGCGAACGCTGGCAGTTCTCTGCAGCAGTTCTGTTGCCCGTCATTCTCGCGTTGGTCATTACGGCTTCGGCGGTGCTCGGCTTTGTCTTGTGGTCGACCGCCAATATCGACCAGCGCGCGCTCGAGCGGCAAAGCGCCATGTTCGAGCAGCTTATCGAGGCCCGCCGCGCCCGTATCGAACATGAGCTGGAAAGCGTGGCCTATCGCGACACCGCGGTGGTCAATACCAGGCTGATGTTCAACTATAACTGGGTCGACGAAAATCTGGGCCGGTGGATGTATGATTTCTTCGAGCATAACCGGTCGGTGGTGCTCGATGCGACGGCGCAGCCGCTTTACCTGATGCAGGATGGCGTCGCCGTCGATCTCGCCGGCTACCACCAGATTGCCAGCCCGATCCAGGCGCTGGTCAACCAGCTGCGCGCCCGTCCCCCCGCCAGGGTGGCGCCCGGCGCTGTTCCGGCACCGCAATCGCTGTCCGATTTTGCCGTGGTGGAAGGCATTCCCGCCATTGTCAGCGTGATGACCATCATGTCCAACACCGGCGCGGTAGTGCAGGAGCCCGGCACCGAGCCATTGCTTGCGGTGGTGCAATTTCTCGATGCCGAGGCCGCCGCCCAGTTCAGCCGCGAATATCTGTTCGAGAACGGCGCGTTCAGCCTGGTCCGCAGCAGCGGCGCCGATCGCGCCACCCACCCCATTCTCAACTCGGGCGGGCGCTTCATTGCCTTTTTCGAATGGGACCACGACCGCCCCGGCCTGATGCTGCTACGCCAGACCGGCCCGGCGCTGGTCGCCGCCTTCATTGTCGGCTCTATCCTGGTGTTTCTGCTGCTGCAGCAATTGCGCCGCTCCGCCGCTGCGCTGACGGCGGGACGCCAGCATGCCGAATATCAGGCGGCGCATGACCGGCTGACCGGCCTGCCCAACCGCATGAGCTTTGACCTGCATCTCGCCCGGGTGCTGACCGACCAGCAGGACGGCAGCGCCCATTGCGCCTTGCTGATGCTGGATCTCGACCGCTTCAAGCAGGTCAATGACACGCTGGGCCATCAGGCCGGTGATGAGCTGATCTGCGCCGTCGGGCAGCGCATCCGCAATATTGTCGGCCAGGAGATGATGCTGGCCCGGCTCGGCGGCGATGAATTCGCGATCCTGACCACCACCCATGACGCCCCCCAGGACGTGGCGGCCCTGGCCAGCCGCATCATCGAGGCGGTGGGCCAGCCGTTTGAGCTCAACCATTTCAAGGCCCATGTCGGCGCCAGTATCGGCATCGTCCACAAGGCCGGCACCGCCGAGCCGCGCGAACTGGTGCGCAAGGCCGATATCGCGCTCTACGAGGCCAAGGCCAGCGGGCGCAATCGCGCCGTGGTCTATGAGGAGCATATGAACGAGCTGCTGCAGCTGCAGCACACCATCGAGGGCGAGCTGCGGCTGGCGCTGCAGCGCAATGACCAGCTCTGGGTGGCGTTCCAGCCGCTGATCGACCAGACCAGCCGCAAGGTGATCGGCGCCGAGGCGCTGGCGCGCTGGAACCACCCCAAATTCGGGCAGATTTCACCGGCCCGGTTTATTCCGGTGGCCGAGAATACCGGGCTGATCGAAGCGCTGGGCGAGGCGGTGTTGCGCAGCGCCTGCGAGCTGGGCGCCACGGCCCCCGGCCGCACTATCGCCGTCAACATCTCGCCGACCCAATTGCGCAATCCCGATTTTTCCATGCTGGTGTTCGACATTCTGCACCAGACCGGGATGCGGCCGGTGGATCTGGAGCTGGAAATCACCGAGTCGATCCTGCTCGATGACGAGCATGTTTCGGCCGGCAATCTGCGCACCTTCCGCGCGGCGGGGATCCATATCGCGCTGGATGATTTCGGCACCGGCTATTCCTCGCTGAGCTATCTCAAGCGCTATCCGGTCGACCGCATCAAGATTGACCGCTCCTTTGTCTGCCAGCTCGCCGAGGGGCATGTCTCGGTGCCGATCACCCAGGCGATCGTCACCCTGGCCCATGCCATGGATATCGAGGTGACTGCCGAAGGGGTGGAGACCGAGGATCAGGCCGATATTCTCGGCCAGCTCGGCTGCAATATCCTGCAGGGCTTCCTGTTCTCGGGCGGCGTTCCCGCCGGCGCGATCCAGACCATTTTCGCCGACACCGCCAACAGCCCCGAGCGCCGCCGCCGCACCAAGGCGGCGTGAGCCCTTAGCTCGGGTTGGACTGGGTCAGCGTATAGATCAGATAGATGATGGCGAAGAGCACGACGATGCCGAGCGTCGACAGCACCAGCACGCGCAAATTCATCCGGCGCGCATTGCCCTGACGGACATCGGTCGTGCTCCTGTGCGGATCATAGGTTTTCATGACGCGTTCCTTTGCAATGTCAGGGCCAACGTGCGCCACGCCATCGCGGTTCCCTGCCGCCTCTTGACGCGGCGCGGCGGCCAGCCGAGTCTCGGTCATGACCAAACCTCAGGACCGCTCGATGACCCTTACTGCCGCGACCCTCACAAGCATGATCATGGCCGGACAGGGCAAGGAAAAGGCCGATCTGGTCATCACCAATGTGCAATTGCTCGACGTGATCACCGGGGCGGTGACCACCACCGATATCGCCATTGTCGGCGACCGGATTGTCGGCACCCATGCGCGTTACGAGGGCAAGACGGTGATCGATGGCAAGGGGCGCTTCGCCGTGCCCGGCTTTATCGATACGCATCTGCATATTGAATCGTCCTTGGTGACGCCGTTCGAGTTCGACCGCTGCGTGCTGCCGCATGGCGTGACCACGGTAATCTGCGATCCGCATGAAATCGCCAATGTGCTGGGCGCCGAGGGGATCAAATATTTCCTCGATTGCGCCGAGCAGACGGTGATGGATGTGCGGGTGAACCTGTCGTCCTGTGTGCCGGCGACGGGGTTTGAAACCTCGGGCGCGGCGCTGGAAATCGAGGATTTGCAGCCGTTCCGCAGCCATCCCAAGGTGATCGGGCTGGCGGAAATGATGAATTTCCCCGGCGTGCTGCATGCTGATCCAGGCATTATCGCCAAGCTGGTGGCGTTTCAGGATGGCCATATCGATGGCCACGCGCCGTTGCTGAGTGGCACCGCGCTCAATGGCTATCTCGCCGCCGCCATCCGCACCGACCATGAAGCCACCAGCGCCGCTGAAGCCCGCGAAAAGCTGAGCAAGGGCATGGCCATTCTCATTCGCGAAGGCTCGGTGTCAAAAGACCTCAAGGCGCTGGCCGAAGTGCTGGACGAAAACACCTCCAGCTTCGTCGCGCTGTGTACCGATGACCGCAATCCGCTCGATATCGCCGAGGAAGGGCACTTGGATAGCTCCATTCGCCGGCTGATCGCCATGGGGCGGCCGCTGCATCACGTCTATCGCGCCGCCAGCCACTCGGCCGCGCGGATTTTCGGGCTGCGCGACCGCGGGCTGGTGGCCCCCGGCTGGCGCGCCGATATTGCGCTGCTCGATAGTCTGGAAGATTGCCGCGTCAGCGATGTCATCACTGGCGGGCGGCTGGTGGGGCCGGAGCTGTTTGCGGCGCGGCAGCCGGTCGCCACGGTGGGCCTCGACTCGATGAAGGCCAACAAGGTGACGGCGGATGACTTCATCGTCGCGCCGCGCGCCGACCAGAACCAGACCCCGGTGATCGGCGTCAAACCCGGCTTGATCCTGACCTTCCGCGACAGCGCCACCCTGCCGGTGGGCGACAAGGGCACCATGCCCGATCTCGAGGCCGATGTGCTCAAGGTCGCGGTGATCGAGCGGCACGGCAAGAATGGCAATATCGGGCGCGGCTTCGTGCGCGGCTTTGGCCTCAAACGTGGCGCCATCGCTTCTTCGGTGGGCCATGACAGCCACAATATCACGGTGATCGGCGCCACCGACGAAGACATGGCGGTGGCGGTAAACCGGCTGATCGAGCTGCGTGGCGGCTTTGTCGTGTCCGATGGCGGCAGGGTGACGGCCGAACTGGCGCTGCCGATTGCGGGGCTGATGAGCCCCAAGCCGTTCGAGGAGGTGACGCATGATCTGCATGCGCTGCGTGACGCCGCCTATGCGCTGGATTGCGTGTTGCCGGAGCCGTTTTTGCAGGTGGCGTTTCTGGCCTTGCCGGTGATCCCGCATCTCAAGATGACCGATCGCGGGCTGTTCGACGTGGACAAGTTCGACTTCGTGGAGTGAGCCAGAAATGGGCATCGGCAGTCTGATCCTCGCCCGACTATATGGACTGCCGCCGCGCCTATCCGGCGCCAACCGCCGGCGCGACATCGCCTTGCCGATGGATGACGGCGTGACGCTGATGACCGATGTGTATTCGCCGAAAGCACCGGGGCCGCATCCGACGATATTGATGCGGCTGCCCTATGGGCGGCAGGGTTTTGGCACGGTGGCCGAATGCTATGCCGAGCGTGGCTTTCATGTGGTGCTGCAAGCCTGCCGGGGCACCGAAAAATCCGGCGGCGAGTTCGATCCGCTGGTCAATGAGCGCGGCGATGGGCTGGCCACTTTGCGCTGGATCGCGGCGCAGGATTGGTATGACGGGCGGCTTGGGCTCTCGGGGCCGTCTTATCTCGGCTATGCGCAATGGGCGATTTGCGACGCCCTGCCGGCGGTGTCGGCAATGGCGACCAAGGTCACCAGCGCCGAATTTCGCTCGGTGGTGTTTCCCGCTGGGGCCTTCCATCTCGGGCTGTGGCTGAGCTGGGTGCAGGTGATCGAGGGCCTGCGCGGCAACCCATTGCAGATGACCGGCAGCATGTTTTCCGGCGGGGTGGAAAAACGCACCGCCCGCGCCGCCATGACGCTGCCGTTGCAACATGCCGACAATGTTGCGGTGGGCCATGACGTCAAATTCTGGCAGCACTGGTTCGACGTCGCCATCGGCAATGACGCCTTCTGGCGGGAACTCGACCATCGCCACCGGCTGGGGCCACATACTCCGCCCAACCACTTCATTTCCGGCTGGCATGATTTCATGCTCGACCAGCTACTGCGCGATTATCAGAGCCTGGTGTCGTTTGGGCACCAGCCCTATCTGACGGTGGGGCCATGGACCCATATCGCCAATGATCTGCAAGCCGAGAGCATGCGCGAAACCCTGCATTGGATGCGGGCCAAGCTGCTGGGCGACCCGTCCGGGCTGCGGGAGAAGCCGGTGCGGCTTCATATTTCGGGGCTGGATGAATGGCGCGAGTTTGACGCCTATCCGCCGGCGCCGCCGGTGATGCAGAGCTGGGGCATTGGCGCGGGTGGGCGGCTGAGGCGGGAGGGGTTTTCGGAGGGCAGCGACCGCTATCGCTATGACCCAGCCGATCCGACGCCCAATATCGGGGGCAATATGTTTGCCTTTACCGGGGCTGGGCCGGTCGACAATGCGCCGCGCGAAAGCCGGGCGGATGTGCTGCTCTATTCATCGGAGCCGCTGGCGGAAAACCTCATCATTCTGGGGCAGACGCAGGTGAGTTTGCGGGCAAGAGCCAGTATCAAACACGCCGATTTTTTCCTGCGGCTGTGTGATGTGGGGACCGATGGGGTGTCGATCAATATTTGCGACGGGCTGATCCGGGTGACGCCGGAGACGCCGGTGGAGGCGGATGGGTGCTGGCGACTGGAATTTGTGCTGCATGCGGCGTCGCATTGTTTTCTCGCCGGGCATCGGCTGCGGCTGCAAGTGTCGTCCGGGGCACATCCGCGCTATGCGCGGAATTTGGGGACGGATGAGCCGGTGGGCACCGGGACCAGCATGGTGGCCAATGAGGTGGAGGTTTTTTACGGGGGGACGGGCGTGAACTTGGCGACGTATGCCGAGGCGTCCCTCTCCCCTTGAGGGAGAGGGATAGAAAATCTGCGTCCAGCGGATTTTCGAGGGTGAGGGGTACTGCGCTAGCCCATGCCCAAAGGCCAACACAAGAGACCCCTCATCCGCCCTTCGGGCACCTTCTCCCTCAAGGGGAGAAAGCATGACAAGGCAGAAGCAGAGAAATAGGTCGAGACCCAGCTGTCGAAATGCATCACATGGCCAACGCTTTATTGCATCAAACAACTGATATCGCTATATTTTCTTCATTCTCTGACCCGACCCATTCATCGTCATCATCAATGTTTTGCGTGCCGCAGCTGCGCTTGTAACAGGCGCATTTGTCCACCATAGTGCATAACATGGATGACGAAATGAAACTCCCGCCTTACGTCGTGCGCCGCGGCACGGTGCTGCAATATGTCCGTCGGATCCCCGGGGATCTGGCGCACGCTTATCCCATCCAGCGCATTCAGCGCACCCTGGCCACCGCCAATGCCTCGGAAGCTTATGCCGCGGCGGCGCGCATCACCACCGACCTCGACGCCCAGTTCGCCGCCCTGCGCCGTGAAAAGGGCTTTGCCATCGGGATCATCCATGTCGATAGCTGGACCTGGCCGGATTGGGAACAACTGGCCGCATGGTTCAAGGCGACGCTGATCGAAGATGACCTCAAGGGGCTGACCCTAGGCCGGAAGGGCCATGCGGTCGCCGGCAAGCCCGGGCGGCCAGTCGATCTCAGTCTGGCCTATCCCGATGCGCCAGCCCTGATCCAGCACGACAACCGGCTCAAGGAGATGACCGTTGGCGAGTATGCCACCGAGCGCTGCGCCTTCGTGCAATCGATCATGCGCCGGCTCGGGGTGCCAGTGTCGCAGGCCAACCCGTATTTTGCTCGTTTCATGGCTGCCGCCCTGGCCGCTGAGATCAAGTTCCTCGATGTCGCGTTGCGCTTTCGCCTGGGTCAGGATGTGCAACATGCCCATCCCGATACGGTGGCTGGCCCGTGGCAGGCCGAGATCGCCAGCAGCACTGATGCGCAGGTGGCCCGGATTATGGGCTCGGCCAACGCCCGACAGGCGACCGCCGGGAAATCTTTGTCTGATTGCCGCGCCGCTTATGCTGCCGAACGGATCCGGACCAACAAGCCGGCGACCAGCAAGCAATTGGACGACATGGATAAGACCATTGGCCTGTTCCAGGCGCTGGCCGGGGTCAGCGATGTCGGTCTGGTGCAGCGCCGGCATATCATATCGTTTCGCGACCAGATGTATGACAGCGGCCGCTACGCCACCGCTTCAGTCAATAAGCGCA
>NZ_JBTMWV010000022.1:0-46899 GCF_054489345.1 Devosia sp. A369
TCAAAAATCGCACGCGCACATGAGACCCCCGCTCGGGCTATGCCCTCCCGGCGGTCTCATGTGCGCGCCAAAGGTGGCCTGGTCTTGCTCCGCCTAATGGCCGGATTTTACTCCGCCGTTGACAGATGACCTCGTTCGCAACGACCCAGGCGACATTGCAGCGATCGTCCTTGGCCGGTATCGCCTCCCCAAATGAAGGGCTAGCGAAGCTAGCGGCGCTGAGCACCACCAGCCGCTCGGCTGCGACCTCCAGATATGCCTGCTCCAATGGAACCCGACTGATCAACTGCCCAGTATCGGCATCGAAAACCAAGGCTTCGCGATCAGTCGGTGCTAACGCGATCTCCTGGCTAAATGTCGCTGAACTCCAGGTGATCTTCTCAGGCCATGGCGCGGGAAGCGAAAGTCGCTGCCCCCCAGAAATTCGGGTAGGAACAACGCCCATTCGGACCCATTGCGTCCCGCTTGATCGATCCGCCTGGAGTCCAAGTAAGTCTCCGGCCCAGAAGATTTTCGGTGCCCCCACAAGATTGGTGCGTCGCGTACCATAAATCTCGGACGCTTCGTCGAAGGCACTGAAAAGGTGTGCCTCTCCTTCACCATGAGGAAGTTCGCCTTGACGCCAAGCTTCGAACTGTCGGGCAGAGTATGCCGATGCATCATAGTGGATGGTGTCACGCAACCGCGGATGATTTGGGCACCTTTGAATTACCGCAACTCGCTGCCAGCGGCGCGCTGCAGTCGTGTCCTCTATCGCCGGAGGACCAGAGCGCAACGCCGTCTGCACGAACGCCTTCGCTAACTCTCGATGTTGCGCGCGTGCAGGGCCCAATGGTGGGAAAAACAAGGTCGATGGCTCGTTGCCTGAAACAGGCAGCCCGAGTTTCCTTGCCGCCAGTCGAAACTTGCCTTTGAGGATTTCTCTGGACGAGGAGTCCGAGAAATCCTCACCCGAGAAATTGCTGACATGGCTGTATACCTCGCTAGTGCTCTCACCATAATGCAACGAGAGGGGGTGAAGCACCGCCCAAATGGCCAGGGTGGGGTAGCGATCGAGTAGCGTCGACAACCCGACCTGCTTGACGGCCAGTACGGCCAATTCGAACTGGGATTGTGATGGACGGATGTCCGCGAGAAACGGCGTTGATCCAGCGCCAGTCCAGGCAGTATGAAAATCCTCATCCAGTGCCTGCAGGTCCTGATGGCCGAGTATCCTCCTCTTACTAACGATGCCCCCCGACAAAACTATTGCCCCCATCTCAACTCACTGGGTAGCTGACCCGAGATGAGAATTTCCCCAAATAAGCACCCGAATTTTCGTATGCGCGAAATAGTATCCGTCAGTTTTTGTTCGTTTGCAAACCGCCTCTGAGTCCGGTGAAATCTCACTAAATAGATAGCGCGACCTCGTCGAATAGTGATCGCGAGTGCCGCCAGTATGCCAACGCCCCCGGACTTGACACGTCTCGACCCCAGGCGCGTCTTGCACCCAGATCATTGTTGGGGGACCTCCGGCCCCCGTGCAGAGGTCATTCATGGGTTGGCGGTCGCGGAGACTCGAACCGCCAACCAACGCAGGGCCATTGCTCCAGCTGAGCTGATGAGCACCCGCGCTTCGGCGTCAGCGCGGTCTATATGATAGGGTCTGGCGTCAATATGTGATGATTGCTGTCCTTACGTGATGGGAGACAGGCGCGTTTTCACCGCCGTAGGCGGTCGGCGGTCAGTGTCACATTTTGGCAACAATTGTGTTGAAGGGTTGGGCGAATTGGGTCAGACTCCGCCCCTTGCGGCAGAGACGGAGTGCCTTCGGCATTTATGATTGAAGTAACGGCGCCAAATGAGGGCGATCAGCAGCGCGTTGTGAACGAACAGGCCAAGCCGGCCCGGTCGGCGTTTGCGTCTGCACGCAATAATCGGCCGCTGCGCATCCTTGGCTTTATTGTGGTTTTCGCCTCGGTGCTGATGTCGTCGCTGTCGTTCCTGATTCTGTCGGGCACCACCAATATCGAACCATCCACTACCGTCTGGACCGTGATCTGGATTGTCACCGGTCTATTGGTGCTGCTGGTGATCGCGCTGGTGGTGACCGAGGCCGTGCTGCTGATTCAGGCGCGGCTGCAGGGGCAGGCCGGCGCCGGCATGCAGATCCGCATGGTGACCATGTTTGCGCTGGTCGCGGCGATTCCGGCGGCGCTGGTGGCCGTGGTTGCTACCATTGCGCTCAATCAGGGGCTGGACCAGTGGTTCTCCGAGCGCACCCGCGCCATGGTGGAAAGCTCGCGGCTGGTGGCGCGCTCCTACATGCTCGAACACGCCCAGGTGCTGCGCGATGACGTCATCTGGGTCGCCTCGGAACTCGAGCAGGCCCACACCACCTTCGGCGAGGACCAGGAGCGGTTCCAGCGCATCCTGACGGCGCTGGCGGTCACCCGTTCCTTGCCGTTCACCTCGCTGGTCAATGCGCAGGGCGATACGTTGATGCGGGCGCAGATCGCGGTGCAGGGGGCCTATCCACGCTTGCCAGACGGGATAACCGAAGGGCTGGTTGAGGGCATTCCAGCGGCCATTGCGCCGGGCCGAGTCAATCTCGTCGGCTCGGTGATCAAGCTGCGCAACTATGACGACACCTATCTGTTCGTCGCCCGGCCGGTTGAGGCCGAGGTGCTCGAATATATGCAGCTCACCGATGAGAATATCAGCGAATACCGCGAATATGCGTCGAACCGGCTGGTGTTCCAGATCACCTTCACCATCATGTATGTCGGCTTGGCCGTAGTGCTGCTGCTGGCGGCGCTGTGGATCGGCATCGCGCTAGCCAACCGCTTCGTTGACCCCATACGAAACCTCATGATCGCGTCAAATCGCGTCAGCCGGGGCGACCTGGATGTGCAGGTGCCGGTGCAGGAGGGCAGGGGCGATCTGCGCGATTTGTCCAACGGCTTCAACCGCATGACCGAACAGTTGCGCAGCCAGCGCGAGGCGCTGGTGACGGCCAGCCAGATGAACGAAAAGCGCCGCCAGTTCACCGAAGCGGTGGTGGAAGGCGTGTCGGCCGGGATTATCGGGCTCGACCCGTTCGGCGCGGTGACGCTGGTCAATGCCCGCGCCTGCGAAATGCTCGATCAGGACGAAATCGACCTGATGGGCGAGCCGATCGAACAGGTCATGCCGCAGCTGGCCCCGACGCTGGAGCGGGCCCGTTCGGCCCGGCGTGGCCAGGTGCGCGACCAGATCCAACTCGGCAATGAAACCGACCGGCGCACCTATCAGGTGCAGCTGACCCGCGAAGGGTCCATCACCGAATCCAAGGGCTATGTGCTGACCTTTGACGACATCACCGACCTTGAATCCGCCCAGCGCACCAGCGCCTGGGCCGACGTCGCGCGTCGCATCGCCCATGAAATCAAGAACCCGCTGACCCCGATCCAGCTTTCGGCCGAGCGGCTGCGCCGGCGCTACGGAGCGCGGCTGGAAGATGACCGCGAGGTGTTTGACAAATGCATCAACACCATCGTGCGCCAGGTGGGCGATATCGGGCGGATGGTCGATGAATTCTCCGCCTTTGCCCGCATGCCCGAGGCAGCGCCGGAGATGACCGACCTGTCCGATACGGTGCGCCAGGCGGTGTTCCTCGAAAGCGTGCGCCTGCCCGAAATCACCATCAACACCCTGCTGCCGCATGACGCCATTTATGCCTGGTTCGATAACCGGCTGATCGCGCAGACATTGACCAATTTGATCAAAAACGCCGTGGAAGCGTTTGAAACCATTGATATTTCAGGTGGGTCATTGCCCATCATCACGGTCGAGGCGCAGCTGGAAGGCAACCATGCGCGGGTCGCCGTGTCCGATAACGGCAAGGGCTGGCCCAAGGAAAACCGGCAGCGCCTGCTCGAGCCCTATATGACCACGCGGGAAAAGGGCACCGGGCTCGGCCTGGCCATCGTTGCCAAGATCATCGAACAGCATGGCGGCATTGTCGAACTCATCGATGCCGAACCCGACGCCAATGGCCGGGTCGGCGCCTGCGTCACCTTTACCTTGCCCTTGCAGGCACCCAGCAAAATTTCAGCGGCGGATCGTCCGAGCGGCTCGGACGCCGAATCCGCCCAACAGGAGGAACCGCTCGTTTCGGCGGTGGTTCATAAGTAATGGCACTTGATATTCTCATCATTGACGACGAAGACGACATCCGCGACCTGATCGCGGGTATCCTGGAAGACGAAGGCTTTGAGGCCCGCCAGGCGCATGACGCTGACAGCGGCCTCAACGAGATCGCGCGGCGGCGGCCCAGCCTGGTGTTCCTCGATATCTGGATGCAGGGCTCGCGCCTTGATGGGCTGCAATTGCTCGACGTGTTCCAGAGCCAGCACCCCGATATGCCGGTGGTGATGATCTCGGGTCACGGCAATGTCGAAACCGCCGTGTCAGCCATCCGCCGGGGCGCTTACGACTATATCGAAAAGCCGTTCAAGATCGACCGGCTGCTGCATATCACCCAGCGGGCGATGGAAGCGACGCGGCTGCGCAATGAAGTGGCGGAGTTGAAGGAGCGTTCGGCGAGCAAGAGCCTCGACATGGTGGGCACCTCGCCGGCCTTGCAGCAGGTGCGCGGCATTATCGACAAGTCGGCGCCGACCAATTCGCGGATTTTCATCTCCGGTCCGTCAGGCGCCGGCAAGGGGCTGGTGGCTCGGATGATCCATCAGCGAAGCCCGCGCGCCGATTCCCCGTTCGTGGAAATCAACGCCTCGCTTTATGCGCCCGAAGAGGTGCCGGTGGTGCTGTTTGGCCGCGAGGCGCGGGAGAAGACCGGCATCCTCAAGGTCGAGGTCGGCGCGCTGGAACGGGCTCATGGCGGCACGCTCTATCTGTCGGAAGTGACGACGCTGCCGGCGGCGACGCAGGCGGCGCTGCTGCGGACGCTGGTCGACAACCGCTTCACCCGCGTTGGTGGCACCCAGGCGGTGCCGATCGACGTGCGTATCATCGCCTCCAGTTCGCAGAATGTGGCGGCGCAGATCGAAAGCGGCGAATTCCGCTCCGATCTGTTCCACCGGCTGTCGATCGTGCCGCTGCCGCTGATCCCGCTCAAGGAGCGGCGCGAGGACGTGCCGCCGCTGGTCAGCGCCTTCATCGAACAGGTCTGCCGCATGCATAATTTGCAGCGCGTGACCGTGGGCGACGATGCCATGGCCGTGCTGCAGGCCCAGGAATGGCCAGGCAACGCCCGCCAGTTGCGCAATTCCATCGAGCGGTTGCTGATCCTGATGAAGGACCAGCAACCCGAGGACGGGGTGATCACCGCCGCCATGCTGCCGTCCGACATTGGCGAAGTGCTGCCCACGGTGGGCGACACCGACGCTTCGGCGCATCTGATGAGCCTGCCGCTGCGCGACGCCCGCGAGGTGTTCGAGAGGCAATATCTGCTGGCGCAGATCGAGCGGTTTGGCGGCAATATTTCCAAGACGGCCGAGTTTGTCGGCATGGAGCGCAGTGCGCTGCACCGCAAGATCAAATCGCTCGGGCTTTGAACAGACCCGGAAAATTAAGCCGCGCCATGCAATTGGCGCGGTAGGCATAAAATATGATCTGTGTCATAGTGTTCGACGTGTGATGAATTCATGCGGGCAGGAACTGGGCGGCCGTTCCAACGCCGGCTGACAGGGTAATTGCAACGACGACAGCGACAAGTAATGCCGCGGAGAAGAGGCCTAAATGGCAAACGAAAAACAACAAAATCTCCAGGACTCCTTCCTCAACCACGTCCGCAAACAGAAAGTGCCGGTCACGATCTTTCTGGTGAACGGGGTTAAACTGCAGGGTGTGATTACCTGGTTCGACAATTTCTGCCTATTGCTGCGCCGCGATGCGCAGTCGCAACTGGTGTATAAGCACGCGATCTCGACAATCATGCCGGGTGCCCCGATCCAGTTGTTCGATCCCGAGCAGGCTCAAGATAGCGACTGACGAACTCTATGACCGAATTTGACGACGACGAGGCCGCCCAGCGGGGCGGCCCGCAGGCGTTTATTGATCGCAGCGCGCAACAGACCCGCGCCGGCTTGGTTGTGCCCGATGTGCGGGGCGTCTTCTCCCTGCATGGGCTCGAAGGCCGCAAGTCCGAATTTGAAGGGCTGGCCGAGGCAATCCACCTCGATGTGGTGTTCTCCGAAATCGTCAAGGTGCGGGAAATCAAGCCGGCTACCTTTATCGGCGGCGGTCATGTCGAAACGCTGGCCGAGCGGGTGGCGGCCGAAAAGATCGATTTGCTCCTGGTTGATGCGCCACTGACGCCGATCCAGCAGCGCAATCTCGAAACCGAGACCGGCACCAAGGTGCTGGACCGAACGGCGCTGATCCTCGAAATTTTTGGCGAACGCGCCGCGACACGCGAAGGCGTGCTGCAGGTCGAACTCGCCCATCTCAACTACCAGAAGGGGCGGCTAGTCCGCTCCTGGACCCACCTTGAGCGCCAGCGCGGCAGTGGCGGCAGCGGTTTCATGGGGGGGCCGGGCGAAACCCAGATCGAAAGCGACCGTCGGCAGATTCTCGACCGTATCGTGCTGCTGGAAAATCGGCTGGACAAGGTCAAAAAGACCCGCGCCCAGCAGCGCCAGCAGCGCAAGGGTACGCCGATCGTGGCCTTGGTCGGTTATACTAATGCCGGAAAATCCAGCCTGTTCAATGCCTTGACCGGGGCAGGGGTGTTCGCCCAGGATCTGCTGTTTGCCACCCTCGACACCACGGTGCGGCAGTTGGAACTGCCGCATGGCCGCAATGTCGTGCTGAGCGATACGGTGGGGTTCGTCGCCGATCTGCCGACCGATCTGGTGGCGGCGTTTCGTGCCACGCTGGAAGAGGTGGTGGACGCCGACGTGATTTTGCACGCCCGCGACATTGCCAATTCCGATCACGCGGCGCAGGCGTTTGACGTGATGAAAGTGCTCGGCGATCTGGGCGTTTCAGCCGAGACCACGACGATCATCGAAGTGTGGAACAAGGCCGATCTGGTCAGCGAAGACGCTCTAATTGGCATCACGCCAATCGGCAAGGTCGCGGCTACGGTGACGGCGTCGGCGCTGACCGGGCAGGGGATCGATGCCCTCAAACTAGCCATCGAAACCGCGCTGGCCGAGAAAAGCCGGACCTATCACGTCCATGTGCCGCATAGTGCCGGCGCCGATATCGGTTGGCTGCATGCTCACGCGGAAATCATTTCCCGCGACGAACCGACCGAACAGGGCTCGGGCTTCGTCGTGCGGATCGATCCCCGGCACAAGACGGCGTTTCTGGAGCGGTTCAACGGGCGGATCGAGAGTTCGGACGCTTAAGAGCGGCTTAGCCCTTGTCCGCCGCGCGGACTTCATTCCAATAGCCATCCAGCCGCTCCAGTCCGGCGGCTGATGGCTCGACGCCGTCTTCCCGGCAGCGTTCTTCCACATAGTGGAAGCGGCGGGTGAATTTGAAATTGGCGTCGCGCAACGCGGCTTCGGCATCGACGCCGGCATGCCGCGCCAGATTGGCCACGGCAAACAGCAGGTCGCCGATTTCTTCATGTACGGCGGCCGGATCGCCGGACGCCTGCGCGTCGGTGACTTCGGCCAGTTCCTCATCCACTTTAGCTTTCACCGCAGCGAAATCCGGCCAGTCGAAACCAACCTTGGCGGCGCGTTTGGTGAGCTTTTCGGCGCGGGCCAGGGCAGGGAGCACATTGGGCACATCGTCCAGCAGCGATGGCGTGGTGTCGCCCTTGCGCGCGGCTTTGGAAGCGCGTTCCTCGGCCTTGATGGCCTCCCAGCGGGTCTTGGCCGCTTCGGAATCAGCGGCGTCCAGATCGCCGAAGACATGGGGATGGCGCCGGATAAGCTTTTCGGTGATGCCGTAGATCACGTCGCCGATTTCGAAGTGGCCGGCCTCGCTGGCCATCTGGGCATGATAGATCGGCTGCAGCAGCAGATCGCCCAATTCCTCGCGCAGATCGGCAAAGTCCTGTCGCTCAATGGCGTCAGCCACCTCATAGGCTTCTTCGATGGTGTAGTGGCGGATGGAGGCGAAATCCTGCTCCAGATCCCACGGGCAGCCGCCGACTGGATTGCGCAAGGCGGCCATGATTTCGATCAGGCGGGCAATATCGCGGGATGGCTGCATGGGATTCTCGGAGCGGGAGGAATCGTGATTTCGTTGAGCTTAGTTGTTCAGGGCTTGGGCTCAAGTTAAGTTCGCGCAAATCGGATTGGACGGGGATGTCGCTAGTGGGATGGGAAGCGCTCGGACAGTGGGGTGAGGACGTCGTTCGCCTCGAGCCGCTCGCTGGCGGCGTTGCCAACGACGTGTGGAGCGTACGCATTCGCGGGCAACTGGCAGTCGGTCGTCTCGGTACAAGGAGCGACGCCGATCTCGCATGGGAGGCAGGGCTCCTCCAATACCTCGACCGTGAAGGTCTGACCGTGCCAGTGCCTATCCCCACCACGGACGGCCGACTGTTTGCGGGCGGCTTGGTGGTGATGAAATATATGGAGGGCGGACCGCCCGAGACCGCGGCCGACTGGCGTCGCGTGGCCGATACGGTCCGCGAGTTGCATCGGTTGACGCAGGGCTGGCCGCAGCGCCCGGGCTGGCGGTCATCGACGGATCTGCTGCACGCCGAGAAGGGGACAAGGATCGATCTTACCGCGATGCCGCCGGAGGCCGTTGCCCGTTGCCGAGCCGCGTGGGCGCGCCTCGTCGGGCGCCAGACCTGCGTCGTCCACGGCAACCCCAACAGCGCTGGCAACGTCCGCATCACCGCAGATCGAGTCGCGCTGATCGACTGGGACGAAACGCATGTCGACGTGCCGGACCTTGACCTGGTGCTGCCGCACAACGCGGCGGGTCTGGAAGGCGACACCTATGACATCGCCGCGCAGGCCTCGGCTGCCTGGGAAGCTGCCGTTTGCTGGCAAGACGAATACGCCATCAAGCGGCTTGCCGAAGTTCGGGTGGTCTGAACGGCCACAGTTACAAAGATGACCAACGCCAGATTGCATTGCGGGCGACACCCGCAGCGCTGCCGCCCGTGCCTATCCGCTATTCGCATAATATATATTATGGAACTAAAATGGACATCAGAAGTGGATTATCTGGCGAAATTCGCCATTGAGCCTGCATAATTGCGATGGACAATTTTGACCGTTTGGTCAAACTATCAGAAACGACGCTGAGCATTGGAGGATGTGCATGCGCTTCGGTTATAAGGCATCCGCTGAACAATTCGCGCCCAACCGGCTGCTGCAGTTCGCTATCGAGGCCGAACAGGCTGGCTTCGAGTCGGTGTTCATCAGCGACCATTTCCAGCCTTGGAAGCATACCGACGGCCATGCGCCGTTTGCGCCGGCCTGGATGGCTGCGGTCCTGGCGCGCACGGAAAAGCTGGTGGTCGGCACTTCAGTGCTGACGCCGACCTTTCGGCTGCATCCATCCGTTGTCGCGCAGGCCTTTGGCACGCTGGGCGCGATGTTCCCCGAACGCGTCATTCTGGGCGTCGGCACTGGCGAGTCGCTCAATGAAGTTCCGGCCACCGGCATGGTGTGGCCCGAACTCAAGGAGCGTTCGGCGCGCCTGCGCGAGGCCGTGGCGCTGATCCGCAAGCTGTGGAGCGAAGAGCGCGTCAGTTTCGAAGGCGAATTCTATCGTACGCAGAATGCGACGATTTATGATCGTCCGGACAAAATGGTGCCGATCTATCTGGCTGGTGCCGGGCCGCTCAATGCCAAATATGCCGGGCGTGCCGGCGATGGCTTTATCTGCACATCCGGCAAGGGCGAGGAGCTCTATAAGGACATTCTGCTCCCCAATGTTGCCATTGGCCGCGCTGAATCCGATCGGGCTGCCCTGCCCTTTGAGCGCATGATCGAGGTCAAGGTCTCGTTCGATCCCGATGCCGAGGCCGCGCTCAATAATACGCGCAGCTGGGCGGCGCTGTCGCTGACACCGGAAGAAAAGCATTCGGTGGAAGATCCGGCGGAAATGGAGCGGTTGGCCGCACAATTGCCGATCGAGCGCATCGCCAAGCGCTGGATCGTCTCCAGTGACCCCGAGGAGCATGTCCAGGCCATCAAGACCTATATGGACTATGGCTTTGATCATCTGGTGTTTCATGCGCCGGGCGAAGACCAGAGCCGCTTCATTGCGCTTTACGCCAGGGAAATCCTGCCACGGCTGCGGGCGTTGGCGCCCAAGGCCACCAGCTAGGACCAGTCGATCATGCCACTGCCACGCTACAGCGTTTGGGGGGTCACCGGCGTACCGGAGATCGGTGCGGGCGATGACCTCGTCGCGCTGATCGCCAAGGCCATCGATGAGACCACCAGCAAGGATGCCGACGCCGCGCTGCGGGATGGCGATATCCTGGTGATCACCAGTAAAATCGTCTCTAAAGCCGAAGGCCGGCAGGTGCCGGTCGTCGACCGCGAAAAGGCCATTGCCGAGGACACGGTGCGCGTCGTGGCCGAGCGCGTGCATCCGGGCGGCGTCACCCAGATCGTTGAAACCCGCCACGGGCTGATCATGGCCGCGGCCGGTATCGACACGTCCAATGTGCCCGATGGACTGGCATTGCGCCTGCCGGAAGACCCGGACCGTTCGGCGCGCGACCTCTGCGCCGGGCTGCGTCGGCGCTTTGGCGTCGAGCTGGGCATTGTCGTCACCGACACTTTTGGCCGGCCATGGCGCGTCGGGCAGACCGACGTGGCCATTGGCGCGGCGGGGATTATTGTCACCGACGATCTGCGCGGCGGTGTCGATGCCAATGGTCGGCCGCTCAATGTCACCATCACCGTGCTGGCCGACGAAATCGCCGGCGCCGCCGATCTGGTCAAGGGCAAGGCCAGCGGCATTCCGGTCGCCGTGGTGCGCGGCCTCGGCCATCTGGTGACGGCGCTCGATGCGCCCGGAGCTCATACGCTGGTGCGCTCGGTGGATGACGACATGTTCCGCTTCGGCTCGGCCGAGGCCTATCGCCTAGGCTACGAGGCGGCACTGGCGGACCACAACGAGGTCGCAGTCCGCCCGCCCAAACGCGTTAAACAGGACTGACCCTCATGCGCCCCCTGCCCTCGTTCCTTGCCTTTGCCCTGCTGGCGGCTTCATCCACTGTCGTGCTGGCGCAAACCAGCTATCCATTGACCCTCGAAAATTGCGGTGAGACCGTAACGCTGGCGGCCGCGCCGCAACGCGTAGTGACCATCAAATCCACCACCACCGAAATGCTGCTGGCGCTGGGGCTCGGCGAGCGGATCGTCGGCATTGGCTTCATGGATGGGCCGGTGCCCGAACCATGGGCCGCGCAAGCGGCAACATTGCCGGTACTGGCCGACAAGGCTCCGTCGCCCGAAGTGGTGCTCGAAGCCGAGCCGGATCTGGTTTATGCCGGCTGGGAGAGCAATTTCTCCGCTGATGGCGCTGGCGAACGCGCCACGCTGGCGGCATTGGGCGTTGCCAGTTATGTGTCGCCGCCGGCCTGTCGCTCGATCAAACCGCCAAAGCTGACTTTTGAGGCTGTATTCAACGAAATCGCTGAAATCGGCACCATGTTTGACGCCGCGCCAGCGGCCGAGGCACTGATTGCCGAACAGCGGGCCGCGCTGGCGGCCATCGTGCCGGACATGCGCGGCCTGACCGCGCTCTGGTATTCCTCCGCCAGCAAGACCCCTTATGTCGGGGCCGGCAGCAATGCGCCGCAAATGATGCTGGAGGCGCTGGGGCTGGAAAACATCATGGCCGGCGTCGATGAGGGCTGGGTGTCGGTCAGCTGGGAAGCCGTGGTCGATGCCAATCCAGATGTCATCGTGCTGGTCGATTCAATCGGCAATCCGGCAGCCCGGAAACAGGAGTTTCTGGCGGAAAACCCGATCACCAGCAAGCTCGACGCCGTCGCCCACCAGCGCTATCTGATCGTGCCTTTCCCCGCCGCCGAGGCCGGCGTGCGCAACGTCGGGGCCACGGCCGATATGGCCGCTCAGCTCGCCCGGCTCAGTTTTACGCCGTGACGCAGCCTCGGCTGGCGACACTTGGCCTTGGGCTGTTGGTGCTGCTGTTCGCCAGCCTGGTGCTGGCGGTGACGTTTGGTCCGGCCGATATCGCGCCAACCGAAGTGTGGCAGACTATTGCCTATCATTTCGGGCTCGTGGCCGAGAGCCCGGTGAGCCGGTTGCGCGATGCCATTATCTGGGAATTGCGCCTGCCGCGCGTGCTGGCCGCCGCTGGCGTTGGCGCAGGGCTGGCGCTGTGTGGCGCGGTGATGCAAGCGCTGATGCGCAACCCACTGGCCGATCCTTATCTGCTGGGGCTGTCCTCGGGCGCGTCGCTTGGTGCGGTTGGCTTTCTGTTGCTCGGCGCGTCGCTGCTGATGCCATTGGGTGCGTTTCTTGGCGCTGGGGCGGCGATGGCGCTGACTCTTCTGGTGACGCAATTGCTGGGCGGGGCCACGCCAAGTCGGGCCATTCTCGCCGGCATTTCGATTTCGGCGCTGGCCGCCGCTGCCACCTCGTTCCTCATTTTTTGGTCGGCGACCGGTGATTCCTATCGTGAAATCCTGAGCTGGCTGATGGGCTCGCTGGGTGGCGTGGTCTGGGCCGACGCGCTGCTGGTGCTGGCGGCGCTGGCGCTGGCCGGCCTGCCGGTGCTGCTGTCCGGCCGTTCACTCGACGCCTTTGCCTTTGGCGACACGGCGGCCGCTGCGCTGGGTGTCGATGTTGCCCGGCTGCGCTGGTGGCTGCTGGGTGGCACGGCGCTGCTGACCGGCGTGCTGGTGTCTATCGGCGGCGCGATCGGCTTTGTCGGGCTGATCATTCCGCATCTGGCGCGGCTGCTCACCGGCTCGCGCCATCGCGTGCTGCTGCCGATTTCCATGCTGCTGGGCGCATGCTTCATGATCTGGACCGATACGGCGGCGCGCAGCCTGTTTGCGCCGCGCGAATTGCCTGTGGGGATCATCACTGCCCTGCTCGGCGCGCCGATTTTTCTCATCGTACTACTGCGCTATCGGCGGGTCACATGAGCGCCGGGCTGGCCATTGCCGGGGTCACGGTGCGGCTGGGCGCGCAGACCATTCTCAGCGGCATCGATCTGGCGGCCAGACCGGGTCAGGTCACGGGTCTGATCGGCCCCAATGGTGCCGGAAAATCCACGCTGATGCATGCCATGCTCGGACTGGTGCCGCTGGCTGGCGGTTCGGTGCGCTTTGATGATGCCGACCTGCTGGCGCTGCCGCGGCGCAGCCGGGCGCAATTCACCGCCTTTGTCGAGCAGAGCGGCGGCACTGAAGAGCGGCTGGCGGTGCGCGATGTTGTGATGCTGGGCCGCATTCCGTTTCAGCCGGTCTGGCAATCAGCCCCCTCCCCTGACGACCTTGCTGTGGTCGATGCCGCCATGGCCGAAGTCGACATGACGGCATTTGCCGACCGGCTCTACCACACGCTGTCGGGAGGCGAGCAGCAGCGCATCCAGCTGGCGCGCGCGCTGGCGCAGCAACCCAGATTGCTGATCCTCGATGAGCCGACCAACCATCTCGATATTCATGCGCAGCTCGCCACGCTGGAGCTGTTGCGCCGCCGCGCTCGGGCTGGCGCGACGGTGTTGCTGGCGCTGCATGATCTCAATCTGGCGGCTGCTTTCTGCGATTGCCTGGTGGTGCTGCATGGCGGCAAGCAGGTGGCGTCGGGGCCGCCGGAGCAGGTGCTGACCCCTGCCCTGCTGCGCGAGGTCTATGGCGTCAACGCGGTGCTGCTGCGCCATCCCAGCAACGGCAAGCCGCTGATCGCTTATGACCTGCCCGGATAAATCGATGCCGCCGCGCAATTGCGATTGACAATGACACGGCTTCAACTCAAATTTTGATCGAACGGTCAAATTTAAGATCACACGGCGGGAGGCGCTTATGGAATTCGGCATCACTTTCAAAGGCTTCATTGAAGCGGAACGCGCACGTTACCTGGTGCGCGCCGCCGAATATGCCGGGTTCAGCTATTGCTGGTTCTACGATTCCCACATTCTCTGGCGCGACTGCTACGCCGCCATTGCCATGTGCATGGAACACACCACCAAGATGCGCTTTGGTCCGCTGGTGACCAATCCGGACGTGCGCGACTGGTCCGTCGCCGCTTCGATTTTCGGTTCGCTGTCCAAGCAGAGCGGCGGGCGCTTTGATCTGGCCGTGGGCCGGGGCGATAGCTCGATGCGCGTCATGGGCAAGAAGCCGGCGACTTTGGCCCGCGTCACCGAATTCATCTCCAAGACCCAGGCCATGGTGCGCGGCGAGGAGGTCAGCTATGGCGAAATCCCGGCGCCGGTGAAATTCCCCTGGGCCGTGGGCCATGAAATGCCAAGCTGGATTGCCGCTTACGGCCCGCTGGCGCTCAAGACCGCCGGCGAACATGCCGATGGCGTGGTGCTGCAGCTGGCCGATCCGGGCCTGTGCAAATGGTTCACCGACCAGTGCCTCGACGCCGGCAAGGCCGCTGGCCGCGACATGTCGAACTTCCGCTCCATGGCCGCCGCGCCGGCCTATTTCGGCGACAAGGCCCGCGCCATTGAAGCGACCAAGTGGTTCCCGGCCATGGTGGGCAACCATGTTGCTGATATCGTAGAGAAATACGGCGCCGACAACGACCAGATCCCCAAGAGCCTGACCAGCTATGTTGAGAAGCGCCGGGGCTATGATTATTCCAAGCACGGCCAGTCGGATAACCCTTTCCTCGACTTCATTACCCCCGATGTGGTGGAGAATTTCTGCGTGCTGGGCGAACCCGAGGATCACATCGCCAAGATGAAGGCGCTGAAGGCCGCCGGCGTGACCCAGTTCAACATCTATCTCGATAGCGGCGACGAGGAAGAGATCATTGCCGGCTATGGCCGCCACGTGATCCCGGCGTTCCGCTAAGGTTTTAGCGGTTCAAAATCGCGCCGCTGAGCACATCGATCTGCATGCCATCAAACGCCGGGGTCACATTCCCCGGCGTTTCTGCGTCGGTGTGAGCGTAGTCGAGGTCGATATGCATATTGGTCAGTACGGCCTGTTTCGGGGCGAAACGGTCGATCCAGTCGAGGGTTTCCGGCAGACTGAGATGGCTCGGATGCGGGGCATGGCGCAGGGCGTCGATGATCCAGAGATCGAGGCCGGAGATGGCGGCGAATGAGGATTCAGGGAAGCCTGAGAGGTCGCAGCAATAGGCAAAATTGGCGACGCGGAAACCCAAAGAGATAATGTTTCCATGGGCTTGCTCGAATGCGCTGACGCTAATTGTCCCGCCGGGACCGTCGACGGTGAGCACATCGCCGGCAGCGATGGTGTGGGCGTTGAGGATGGGCGGGTAGTCACTGCCGGGGGGCGCGATGAAGCAATAGCCGAAGGCTTCGTGCAGGCGCTCGCTGGTTTCGGCGTCGGCGTAAACGTCGACGCGGCGGCGATTGTGCAAGGCCAGCACTCTGAGGTCGTCGATGCCGTGGGTGTGGTCGGCGTGGGAGTGGGTGTAAAGCACCGCCTCGACGCGGTCGACATTGGCGGTGAGGAGCTGCTCGCGCAGGTCGCAGCCGGTGTCGATCAGCACGCGGGTCGGTTGGTCGCTGCCCTCGCTAAACCCTTCCAGCAGCAGCGAACATCGCAGCCGCCGGTTGCGCGGATTGGCCGGATCGCAGTCGCCCCAGACATTGCCGATGCGCGGAACGCCGCCGGATGAACCGCAGCCAAGGATGGTTGCAACGATCCGTTGGGCTGCCGGCATGGTTCAAGCAAGCCCGGTTTTGCTGAATAGCCGGGCGAAGTTGGCCGTGGTTTCGGCGCCGAGCTGTTCGAGCGAAATGCCGCGGGTTTCTGCCAGCTTTTCGGCGGTGTGGCGGACGTAGCTGGGCTCGTTGGACTGGCCGCGATGCGGGATCGGCGCCAGATAAGGTGCATCAGTTTCAACGAGATAGCGGTCAGCCGGAACGAATTTGGCGACTTCGCGGATCTCTTCGGCGTTCTTGAAGGTGATGATGCCGGAGAAAGAGATGTAGCCGCCCAGCGCCAAGGCGCGGCGGGCGAGGTCGACGCCGGCGGTGAAGCAGTGCAGCACGAAGGGGAAGGCCCCCTGCCCGCTCTCGGCTTCGAGGATCGCCGCCATGTCGTCGTCAGCGGCGCGGCTGTGGATAACCAGTGGAAGACCGGTGATCCTGGCGGCGGCGATGTGGCGCAGCAGACCAGTCTTTTGCGCCTCGCGCGGGGCGTTGTCGTAGAAGTAATCCAGCCCGGCTTCGCCGATAGCAACGCAACGGGGATGGGCACTTAGCCGGACAAGATCATCCGTTTGTATATGCAGTTCCTGGTCCGCGTGATGCGGATGGGTGCCGACCGAACACCAGATATTGGGGTAGCGTTCGGCGATGGCGGCGTATGTGGAAAACTTATCCACATGTGTGGATATCGTCACCATGCCGGTGACGCCGGCGGCCTCGGCACGGGCCAGAACGCCGTCGATATCATTGGCCAGGGCCTCGAAATCGAGGTGGCAATGGCTGTCGATCAGCATTTATTCGGCCTTGCGTTCGAGGCGGGCGAACACGCCCTGCGGCGCCGGAAGTTCAAGCCCCGGCTGCAAGCATGCTGACAGTTTGCTGTCAGAAAGCTGACGGTTTTCTTGTGGCACGCTGAGCTGATCGAGCAGCCGAGCCGCCGAGGCCGGCACAAAGGCCTGCATCGGGATGGTCAGGCGCCGCACGGTGTCAGCCGTAACGTAGAGTACGGTGCCCATGCGGGCCGGATCGGTCTTTTTCAGCGCCCAGGGTTCCTGAGCGGCAAAGTAATTATTGGCCGAGCTGAGGGCGGCAATGATGGCACCGGTGGCTTCATGCACCAGTTGCTCGTCCATGGCCTTCTGGGCGGTGTCGAGGGCGGCAGTGACTTCATCGATCAGCGCCTGATCGGCTTCGGTCAGGGGACCGGGCTGCGGCACCTTGGCGTCGCAGTTCTTGTTGATCATCGACAGCGAGCGCTGCGCCAGATTGCCGAGGTTGTTGGCGAGGTCGGCGTTGACGCGCAGCACCAGCTTGTCGTGGCTGTAATCGCCATCATGGCCGAAGGAAACTTCGCGCAGGAAGAAGTAGCGCGCGGCGTCGACGCCGAACTCCTCGATCAGCTCGAACGGGTCGATGACGTTGCCGAGCGACTTGCTCATCTTCTGGCCGTCAACGGTGAGGAAGCCATGGGCGAAGACGCGATGCTGCACGTCGATGCCGGCGCTCATCAGGAAAGCGGGCCAATAGACGGTGTGGAAGCGGATGATGTCCTTGCCGATGACATGCAGGTCCGCCGGCCAGAACTTCTTGAATAGCTCACTGGCTTCGTCGGGGAAGCCGACGCCGGTGATGTAATTGGTCAGCGCGTCGATCCACACATACATCACGTGCCCAGGCGCGCCCGGCACCGGGATGCCCCAGTCAAAGGTGGTGCGGGAGATGGAGAGGTCCTGCAGCCCGCCCTTCACGAAGGAGATGATCTCGTTGCGGCGCTCCTTGGGAGCGATGAAGTCGGGATTGGTCTCGTAGAGGTCGAGCAGCTTCTGCTGATAGGCCGAGAGGCGGAAGAAATAGCTGGGCTCTTCGACCCATTCGACGGGGGCGCCGGAGGGGGCGAATTTCTTGCCGTCTTTTTCGGTCAGCTCGCCATCATCGAAATAGGCTTCGTCGCGAACCGAGTACCAGCCCTTGTAGGTGGACTGGAAAATGTCGCCGTCGTGATTGGCGGCCATCTTTTCCCAGATTGCCTGGCTGGCCGCATGGTGGCGCGGCTCGGTGGTGCGAATGAAATCGTCGTTGGACACGTCGAGCGCTGCGGCCAGCCGCTTGAACTCGGCCGAGTTGCGGTCGGCCAGCTCGCGGGTGGTTATGCCCTGCGCGGCGGCGGTCTGCACCATCTTGATGCCGTGCTCATCGGTGCCGGTGAGGAAATACACCTCGCGCCCTTCCAGGCGCTTCCAGCGGGCGATGGCGTCGGTCGCAATCATCTCATAGGCGTGGCCGATATGAGGCGCGCCATTGGGATAGGAAATCGCGGTCGTGACGTAAAACGGCTTGAGGGTCATAGGGGCTCGGCAGAAACGGGGGCGGTCAATGAAACATGCTTTCGGATTGCATCAAAGATGGCAATGAGCGTCTGTTTCATATCCAGATTGATGCTGTCGGCATCAGCGAAAAGGGCGTGAGCCTTGTCCCATAGCTCGGTTGCCGAGGCAAGACGGATACGGGAATGCGGCTGCATGGCGGCGTTGCGGGCCTCGTCGGCCATCCAGTCATCCAGCATCTCGCGGGCAAAGCTGAGTTCGGTGCTGGTCGGGTCAGCGCCGAGCGCCTCGGCCAGCTTGAGGCTGACGCCGGCGGGGTGCTGGGCCGGATTGACCAGCCAGGCCTGCAAGGCGCCCAAGGCCGATTCCGGCTCCAGCGCCAAGGTCTCGAAGGCGCGGCGCGGGCGGCCACCGGCCAAAGCCACGGCGCGGTCAATCTCGCCCTGCCCCATGGCACCGTCCTGCTCGACCAATACGGCGCGCACGAGGTCGTCGCTGAGCGGGCGCAGCGCGATGCTGTGGCAGCGCGAGCGGATGGTGGGCAGCAATTGGCCGGGGCGATGCGAGACCAAGAGGAAGATGGTCTCAGCCGGCGGCTCCTCGAGGATTTTCAGCAGCGCATTGGCGGCGGACGGGTTCAGATCGTCAATGCTGTCGATGATGGCGACGCGGTAGCCGCTGCGGCCGCGCGTCTGGTGCAGGCGATCACGCAGCGGATGGCTATCGCCGCTGTCGCGGCGGGCGATCTGGTCGACCGAGATAGTGGCGCTGATCTTGCTGCCGGTCTTGTTGAGGGTGCGGCGCACCAGAAACAGATTGGGATGCGACAGTGAGGCAATCTGTTCGTCGACGCGCTGAGCGTCCTCGTCGCCGGTGGCGACAAAGATGGCGGCGGCCATTTCAAAGGCGAAGGTGGCCTTGCCGATGCCCTGCGGCCCATGCAGCAGAATGGCGCCCGGCAGGCGGCGCTCGGCCAACTGGCTGAGGATGGCGGCGCGGACGTCATCATGGCCACGCGCCAACTGGCGGCGTTCCGGGGTGGCCAGACCGGCAATGGCGTCAGGATCGCTCATGCCTGCGCCCCACCCAGCAATTCTGGAAAGCGCTGGCGCACGGCGTCCCAGATCGCCGCTTCCAGAGCGTCGACCGACTGGTCGGCCGAGATGACGATGCAGCGCTCAGGATTGTCGCGGGCGATGGCGAGAAAGCCGTCGCGCAGCCGCTTGTGCCACTCGATCTCTTCCTTTTCGAAGCGGTCGCCGGTCAGCGCCAGCCCATCTTCGACAGCGCGCTCGGCGACGCGCTTGAAGGCGAGGTCGGGGTCCATGTCGAGCACGATGGTGAGATCGGGCGTATGGCCGTCGAGGGCCAGGGATTCGAGGCCGGCAATCAGCTTGTCGGGTACGCCGCCGGTCAGGCCCTGATAGGCGCGCGTGGAATCATGGAAGCGGTCGGACAGCACCCAGACGCCGTTGCGCAGATTGGGAGCGATGAGCTGGGTGACGTGATCGAGGCGCGCGGCGGCGAACAGCACGGCTTCAGCGCCGGCGCCCCAGCTTTCGGAGCGCCCCTGCAGGATGAAGGAGCGGATCGCCTCGGCCTTTGGGGTGCCGCCGGGCTCGCGGGTGCGCACGACCTCAATGCGCAGCCGCTGCAGGTTTTGCAGCAGGCGTTTGACCTGGGTGGATTTGCCGACGCCTTCACCACCCTCAAAGGTGATGAAACGGGCGCGATTGGCTTTGGGAGTTTGGTGCAACATATGTCCGTCTTCCACTGGCCCGATCCTGGTCACGTCCACCGCGCGTTAAAATCGGGCCTAACCCGAGGGCTATGGAACTGCTGCGCGCCCGTCAAGTGAAGAGGGTATGGGGCGGGAGTGAGGGGGACGAGTGCGGGGCTTGCGATATTGCCCCACCCCCGATGTCACCCCGGCCTTGAGCCTGGGCCCATCTCGAGATCATGCCGGTGAAACCATCTCAGGATGGGTCCCGGCTCAAGGCCGGGATGACACCGCGTTTAATTGCCAGAATTATGATGTTGCAGCCTACAGCCAGCCCAGGGCCAGCTGCTTGAGGGCGTCGGTGGCTTTGCGGACGATATCGCCCTGCCCAACCGTTTCGGCGGCGTAAAGCGGGGCGACCTGGACCAGCTGGTCATCGCAGAACACGCGCAATTCGGCAATCTTGTCGCCCTGCTGCACCGGCGGCAGCAGCGGGCCGGTATAGCTCACCGAGGCGTTGAGGCATTTGCGCGAGCCGCGCGGCAGATAGAGCGCCACCTCGCCATCGCCGATCAGCCCAACGCTGGAGCTGGTGCCGCCATAGACATTGGCATAGGCCACGATGGCGCCTTCGGGATAGGCGGCGACCCGTTCGAAGGCGCGGGCGCCCCAGGTGATCAGCTTGCGGCCCTCTTCGGTGCGTTGCGCCATGGACGTCAGGCCATGCACCACGGCGATCAGCCGGCGACCGCCCTGATCGGTGGAAATCACCGATCCGTAACCGGCAGCTTCCGTGTGGCCGGTCTTGAGGCCGTCGACGCCAATGCCCAATTCCACCAGCGAATTGCGGTTAGGCTGCTTGATCTTGTTCCACTCCATCTCCGGCTCGGAGAAGTAGTGGTAATATTGCGGGAATTCATCGATCAGATAGCGCGCCAGATCGGCCAGATCGCGGGCGGTGACATACATGTCGGGGTCCGGCAGGCCGGTGGGATTGGTGAAGTGGGAATCGGTGAGCCCGATATCCTCGCCCAGCTCGTTCATCATCGCGGCAAAGCTGCCCTCGGAGCCGGCAATGCCTTCGGCCAGCACGATGGCGGCATCATTGCCCGACTGGATGATGACCGAGCGGATCAGATCCTCGACGGCGATCTGCGAATTGAGTTCGGCGAACATGGTCGAGCCGCCCGACTTGGCGCCGCCGGTGCGCCAGGCGTGTTCGGAGACGAAAAACTCGTCGCTCATCGACAGGCGGCCATCGCGGATATCGTTGAACACCACGGCGACGGTCATGAGCTTGGCCATGCTGGCCGGCTCCATCGGCAGATCGGCGTCCTTCTGGAAGATCACCGTGCCGGAGTCTTCGTCCATCAGAATGGCGAATTTGGCCTTGGTGTCGAACTCGGCCTGCGCCAGTACCGGCGCAGTCAAGACCAGCGTCGCGGTCAATATCTGCCAGATCCGTTTCACGATCATCCCGTCCTGTTGGCAGCCGGCCTGTCCGGCTCCCAATACTAATATAGTTTTATGTCATTGAGGCCAAGTTCGCGGGCCAGATCGAGCGCATCAACTCTGCCGACGCCGGGCTTGAGATGGGTCAGGGTCAGCCGCGTTGCGGCGCGACCATTGACCGTCACGGCTTCCTCATCAACAGCGCCGAGTACGGCGAAGCGTTCGGCCAGCGCGATGGCATTGTTCTGATCGGCGAAAATGCCGAGGCTCAGCTTGATCGAGCGCGCATCGGCATCGACGGCCTGCACCCAGGAATCGAGATCGCCGGCGCGGGTGGCCATGGCGGTGACCGCAGCATGGGCGCTGGTGATGTTGGCATCCTGCGCCTGCGGGGTGGTATCGGCATAGGAGAACAAGCCGCCAAAGAAATTGCCGGCGATATCGGCCAGGCTATTGGTGTTGTCGGCGTAAGCGGTGCGGGTGGTGCCGCCGAAATCGGACGGGCCGGAATAGCTGGCGACCAGCTGGCGGGTGTCGTCGCCTTCGAGCGGCGCCGGGCCGACATATTGCGCGGTGATCTGGGTGTGGCCGTTATTGACGTAGCCGAGCATTTCGGCGGCGCGATGCGACAGATCCATGATGCGGCCCGGCATATAGGGGCCACGATCGTTGACGCGGACCACCACCGAGCGGCCATTGGCCTCGTTGGTGACGCGGACATAGGAGGGCAGCGGCAGGGTCGGATGCGCGCCGGTCAGGGCATTGGCCGAGAAGATTTCGCCATTGGCGGTGCGGCGGCCGTGGAAATCCGAGCCGTACCAGGAGGCGTCGCCGCTGGCGACATAGGTCGGGTCTTCCTGCGGCACATAGGTCTTGCCGCGCACCGTATAGGGCTTGCCGACCTGATAGCGGCCGCCGCCCTTGGGCGGATTGGGATTGGTGGTGACGCGGGGAGACACGCCGACGCCATATTCCGAGGAGGAGAAGGCGGCACGTTTGACCGTTGCGCCGGTGCCGCCGCCAACGCAGGCAGCGAGGATCGGGGCGATCAGGGTCGCGAGGGCCACGAAACGGGCGGTTTGGCGCCAGGGGGTCGTCGTCACGGTACGCAATACTCTAAACACAAGACGAGGCGAGCTCCGATGATAGCCGATCGGGCAGCGCTTGGACGCACAGAACAGTTTTCTGGTTTCGATGAGGTTAAGGCCAACAGACTGTTACCAGTCGATGTCGCATTTGACGGCAATGCGCTAAGGAACCGCGACAAAAGTGATCCACGCGCGGTGGGTTGCGAAATTCCTGATATAAAGATATCTTTATGTCACCGGCGAGTATGGCCTGACTGAACTGAGGTAGATGGCGATGAGCCAGCATGAGCACCCCCACATCCCCAATTGGAACGAGGTCCGCAGCGCGCTGACCAAGGCGGCGCAGGAGCGCATCCTGATTCTCGATGGGGCCATGGGCACCATGATTCAGCGGCTCGGGCTGGACGAACATAATTTCCGCGGCGAGCGCTTCAAGGACTGGAAGCTGCCGCTGAAGGGCAATAACGACCTGCTGGTGCTGACCGAGCCGGAGCGGATCGAGGATATCCACTACCAGTATTTCATGGCCGGGGCCGATATCGCCGAGACCAACACGTTTTCGGCCACCTCGGTGGCGCAGGCCGACTATGGCTGCGAAAGCGCGGTTTACGACATCAATTATCAGGGCGTGATGGTGGCGCGGCGGGCGGCATTGCGCGCCGAAGCGGAGGATGGTCGGCGGCGGTTTGTGGCCGGGGCCATCGGGCCGACCACCAAGACGTCCTCCATGTCGACCGATGTGACCAGTCCCGGCTATCGTTCGATCACTTTCGATCAACTGCGCGATGCCTATAGCGAAGCCATTCGCGGGCTGCTCGATGCCGGCGCCGATCTGCTGCTGTTCGAGACCATCACCGATACGCTCAACACCAAGGCCGGCATTTTTGCGGCGCAGCGGCTGTTCGAGGAACGCGGCATCGATGTGCCGATCATGATTTCGGGCACCATCACCGATCTGTCCGGCCGGACCCTCTCCGGACAGACGCCGACGGCGTTCTGGTATTCGCTGCGCCATGCCAATCCGATCACCATCGGGCTGAACTGTGCGCTGGGCGCCAATGCCATGCGGGCGCATCTGGGCGAGCTGTCCGATATCGCCGACACCTTTGTCTGCGCCTATCCCAATGCCGGGCTGCCCAATGCGTTTGGTCAATATGACGAGACGCCCGAATTCATGGCCGAGCAGATCGAGGGCTTTGCCGAAGCGGGCTATGTCAACATTGTCGGCGGCTGCTGCGGCTCGACGCCGGACCATATCCGCGCCATTGCCGAGGCTGTGGCCAAGCACAAGCCGCGCCCCATCGCCAAGCCGAAGCGCCTGCTGCGGCTGGCCGGGCTGGAGCCGTTCACGCTGACCAAGGACACTCCCTTCGTCAATATCGGCGAGCGCACCAACGTCACCGGCTCGGCCCGCTTCCGCAAGCTGATCACCGCCGGCGACTATACCGCCGCGCTCGATGTGGCGCGCGATCAGGTGGCCAATGGCGCCCAGATCATCGACATCAACATGGATGAGGGGCTGATCGACAGTAAGCAGGTGATGGTCGATTTCCTCAACCTGCTGGCCGCCGAACCCGAAATCGCCCGCGTGCCGCTGATGATCGACAGCTCCAAATGGGAGGTGATCGAGGCGGGCCTGAAATGCGTGCAGGGCAAGGCGCTGGTCAATTCCATCTCGATGAAGGAGGGCGAAGAGGCGTTCCTGCATCATGCGCGGCTGGTGCGCGCCTATGGTGCTGCCGTGGTGGTGATGGCGTTTGACGAGCAGGGCCAGGCCGATACGCGCGAACGCAAGGTCGCAATCTGCACCCGCGCCTATCAGCTCCTGACCGAAGAGGTCGGGTTCCCGCCCGAAGATATCATCTTCGATCCCAACGTGTTCGCGATCGCCACCGGCATCGAGGAGCACAATAATTACGGCGTCGATTTCATCGAAGCGACGAAGGACATTACCGCCACCCTGCCCCATGTGCATATTTCGGGCGGTATCTCCAATCTGAGTTTCTCGTTCCGCGGCAATGAGCCGGTGCGCGAGGCGATGCATGCCGTGTTCCTGTACTGTGCCATCCAGAATGGCATGGACATGGGCATCGTCAATGCCGGGCAACTGATCGTCTATGACAGCATCGACCCCGAACTGCGCGATGCCTGCGAGGACGTGATCCTCAATCGCCGCGAGGATGGCACCGACCGGTTGCTGGCGCTGGCCGAACGCTATCGCGGCACCGCCGGCAAGGAAGCCGCCGCCAAGGATCTGACCTGGCGCGAGCGCTCGGTCGAGGACCGCATTGCGCACGCGCTGGTCAACGGCATCACCGAATATATCGACGCCGACACCGAGGAAGCCCGGCTCAAGGCCGAGCGGCCGCTGCATGTGATCGAAGGCCCGCTGATGGCCGGCATGGGCATCGTTGGCGACCTGTTCGGCTCGGGCAAGATGTTCCTGCCGCAGGTGGTGAAATCGGCGCGCGTGATGAAGCAGGCCGTGGCGCTGCTGCTGCCCTATATGGAGGCCGAAAAGGACGCCAATGGCGATGCTGCCGGCCGCCAGAGCGCCGGCAAGATCCTGATGGCGACGGTCAAGGGCGACGTGCACGATATCGGCAAGAATATCGTCGGCGTCGTGCTGAGCTGCAACAACTACGAAATCATCGATCTCGGGGTCATGGTGTCGGCGGAAAAGATCCTGGCGACGGCCAAGGAGCTGAATGTCGACATTATCGGGCTGTCGGGGCTGATCACCCCGTCGCTGGACGAGATGGTGCATGTGGCCGCTGAAATGGAGCGCGAAGGCTTCAACATTCCGCTGCTGATCGGCGGGGCGACCACCAGCCGCGTGCATACGGCGGTGAAAATCCACCCGCGCTACAATCTGGGCCAGGCCGTGCATGTCAACGACGCCAGCCGCGCCGTGGGCGTGGTCGGCAATCTGCTGTCGGCCGACACCAAGGTCAGCTTCATCGCGGATATCCAAAAGGAATATGCCCGCGCCGCTGCCGCGCATGAGCGGGCCGAGAGCGAGAAGAAGCGGGTGCCGCTGGCGGTGGCCCGCGCCAACAGCTTCAAGCCCGACTGGGCCGGCTATAGCCCGCCCAAGCCGAGCTTTCTCGGCACCAAGGTGATCGACGATGTCGATCTGGAAACGCTGTCGGCCTATATTGACTGGACGCCGTTCTTCCAGACCTGGGAGTTCAAGGGCCGCTATCCCAACATCCTCACCGACGAGCGGCAGGGCGAAGCGGCACGGCAATTGTTCGAGGATGCGCAGCGCATGCTCAAGCAGATCATTGACGAAAAGTGGTTCCGCCCGCGCGCCGTGCTCGGCTTCTGGCCGGCCAATGGCGTCGGCGATGACGTGAAGCTGTTCACCGATGAAGGCCGCAGCGAGGAACTGGCGACCCTGTTCACCCTGCGCCAGCAACTGAGCCGGCGCGATGGCAAGCCGCATATGGCGCTGTCGGACTTCGTGGCCCCGGTCGGCACGCCGGACTATCTCGGCGGCTTCGTGGTCACGGCCGGCATTGAGGAAGTGGCGATCGCCGACCGCTTCGAGCGCGTCAACGACGACTATTCCTCGATTTTGGTCAAGGCGCTGGCCGACCGCTATGCCGAAGCCATGGCCGAGGCCATGCATGAGCGGGTGCGCAAGGAATATTGGGGCTATGCCGCGGACGAGAGCTATTCCCCCGAGGAACTGGCCAGCGAGCCCTATCGCGGTATTCGTCCGGCGCCGGGCTATCCCGCCCAGCCGGACCATACCGAGAAGACCACGCTGTTCCGCCTGCTTGATGCCGAGAAGAATGCCGGGGTGACTCTGACCGAGAGCTATGCCATGTGGCCCGGCTCGTCGGTGTCCGGCCTCTATTTCAGTCATCCGGAGTCGTATTATTTCGGCGTGGCCAAGGTGGAACGCGATCAGGTGGCGGATTATGCCGCGCGCAAGGCTATGCCGCTGGCCGAGGTGGAACGCTGGCTCGGGCCGATTTTGAACTATATTCCGACGCAGGTCGTGGCGGCGGAGTAGCGGTTTTTTGTGGGATACCCCCTCCTAACCTCCCCCTGACAGGGGGAGGAACAGAGCGGTGGGCGGGCGATAATCTCGTCAAGAACTTGATATGTTCCTCCCCCTGTCAGGGGGAGGCTAGGAGGGGGTAACTCATGGCGCGCATTGAACAAATCCCCGTCACATTGGTAACTGGTGCGTTGCCGGAGCTGGACAGCGAGACCGCCCTGCTCCGCCTGCCGGCCGGCACCGGGCATGACCATGCGGATGGCGTGCAATGCGTAGCCTGCACGGCACAGAGTGATGTTAGGGCGCTGCTGTATAATCTGCTGCATGAAATGCGGAGCGGTGCGCGGGCGAGGTTTACCCGCGTGGTGGTGGATGCCAGCGCGGTTAGCGATATCGACCGGCTGCGGGCGGCGCTGCGCGGGGAATTGCCGGCGCTGGGGCTGCGCGATCACGAGGTGGCGCGGGCGTTTCGGCTGGAGTGAGGGGATTGGGTTTGCGGAGAAAACCCCTCACCCTGGATTTCTGCTTGGGATACGATCTCGTCTCACCCACGGTGTCACCCCGGCCTTGAGCCGGGGCCCATCCCGCGATGGTGGGTGCGGTGAAATCTCAGGATGGGTCCCGGCTCAAGGCCGGGATGACATCGAGTTTTTTGGGGGGGCATTGCCCCAATCCTGCGGTCCATGCTCGCGCATCCGGCTTGAACGGGGATCGCACCCCTCACCCTAGCCCTCTCCCCTGAGGGGCGAGGGGACGTATCGAGTATGTGGCTCGGTCGTGGGCCGCCCTGCCCCTATTTCAGAAATTGCCCCATCCGCTCCAGGGCCAGTTCGATGCTGTCGCGGCGGCCGGCGTAGGAGAAGCGGACGTAGCGGTCGCCATTGGTGCGGTCGAAGTCGATGCCGGGGGTGGCGGCGACGCCGGCCTGTTCCAGCATGGTGGAACAGAATTGCAGGGAATCATTGGAGAAATTGACTATGCCGGCATAGGCGTAAAATGCCCCGTCGGAGGGCTGGCCGACGTCAAAGCCCAGGCTGCGCAGGCCATCGGTGAGCAAGGTACGGTTGACAGCGTATTCGGCTTTGCGCTCCTCGGCATAGTCGCGCTCGCCCAGCGCTACGGTGGCGGCGATCTGACTCAGGGTGGGGGCCGAGATGAAGAGGTTCTGCTGCAGGATTTCGGCGCGGCGGACCAGCTCGTCGGGCAGCACCATCCAGCCGATTCGCCAGCCGGTCATGCAGTAATATTTCGAAAAACTGTTGATGATGATGGCGTCGCGCGTCAGCTCCAGCGCGCTGACCGAGGGGCCGCGATAGTCGAGGCCGTGATAGATTTCGTCGGAAATCAGCCGCACGCCCAGCCGCTGGCAGGTGGCGACGATATCGGTGAGTTCGGCGCGGTCGACGGCGGCGCCGGTGGGGTTGGCCGGGCTGGCGAAGAGCAAGCCTTCGAAGGGCGTTTCGGCATGGGCGGCAGCGATATCGGCGCCGGTGAGCTTCCAGCCATTGCCGGCGTGGACCGGAATTTCGGCGATGCCGAAGCCGAGGCCGAGCAAGGTATTCACATAAGCCGGGTAGCCCGGGCGGGTGATGGCGATGCGGGCGCCGGGGCGGAAGGCGGTGTGGAAGGCGATGATGAAGCCGGAGGACGAGCCCATGGTGCAGAGGATCGAATCGGGATCGACGGCGACGGCGTGCTGCTGCTGGTAATAATTGGCCAGCCCGTCGCGCAGTTCGCTGAGGCCCTTGGCATTGGTATAGCCCTGCGCCTGTGGCAGCGCCTGGGCCACAGCGGCGATGACGCGGGGCGCCGGCGGAGTGCCCGGCTCGCCGACTTCGAGGTGGCACACGGTCCGTCCGGTGGCTTCATTGGCCTTGGCGCGCTTGAGGATTTCCATGGCATGGAACGGCATCAGGCCATCGGCGGGCTGGTCGGTCATTGTAGGGCATCCTTGGCTGGTCCCTCCCGCCTAGCCCGTTCCGCCCGGGCTCTCAACAACAATTGATGGTTGCGGCAGGACGGCATTCACTCGCGGGTGCCAATGTGTGGGCGGCTCTGCTAGAAGGCGGGCTGATTGTTCATTTGCGGGGAGCTTCCGGTCCATGTCACGCGTAACTCTTGGTCTTGTCGCCCTGGCGGGCATTCTGGCCGGCGGGTTGGGCTATTCGGTGCTCAGCAAGCCCGCGCCGCAGACCGACACCGTGGCGGTGCAGGCGCTGATCGATCAGGCCATCAGCAGCTATGACGCCAAGCGCGCTGCGGACCCTGTGGCCGCGCCGCAGGATGTGGCCGGGATCGACCCGGCGCAGCTCAATCCGCTGATCGAGGCCTATCTGATGGCCGACCCCAAGATTTTGCAGCGCATGTCGGTGGCACTGGACACCACCTTGCAGGCCGAAGAGCGCAGCCAGGCCACGACTGCCATTGCCTCGATGCAGGACGCCATTTTCAATGACCCGGCGCAGGTGGTGGTCGGCAACCCCGATGGCGATGTGACGCTGGTGGAGTTCTTCGACTATAATTGCGGCTATTGCCGCAGCGCCCTGCCCGATCTGGCGACGCTGCTGGCCGAAGACCCCAATCTGCGCGTCGTGCTCAAGGAATTCCCCATCCTCTCCAACGCTTCCATCGACGCTGCCCGTGTGGCCGTGCTGGTCGGCGATTCCGATGTGGATTACTGGACGTTCCACGAAGCGCTGTTCACCAGCCGCAGCCAGGTCGACAAGCAGGTGGCGCTGGCCGCTGCCGCCGATCTGGGGCTGAGCCCGGTGGCGCTGGAGCTGGATATGGGCACCGAGGCGGTGTCGCAGACCATCCAGACCTCCTATGAAATCGCCCGCGCGCTCAATATCACTGGCACGCCGACCTATATCATCGGCAACGAGATCATTCCGGGCGCCATCGGCATCGACGAATTGCGCACACGCATCGCCAATATGCGCGAATGCGGCCAGACTCAGTGTGAGGGCTAGTTCGGGTTTCTCACCCACCAGATGCGTTGAAAAGGCGAGGTTTTTGCCTTTTCGGTGCATTTCGTATAACCGGGCTTGCGCCGGCCGGAGGGGCCGGTGCAAAAGGCAAAAATCATGACCAAGCGCGTTCTCGTCCTCAATGGCCCGAACCTCAATCTGCTCGGCACCCGCGAGCCCGAAATCTATGGCGCGCAAACGCTCCAGGACATCGCCGACCTGTGCACTGCCACCGGTGAAGCGGTCGGGCTCAGCGTGGATTTCCGCCAGTCCAATCATGAAGGCGTACTGATCGACTGGATTCACGAGGCGCGCGGCACCGCCGACGCCATCCTGATCAATCCGGGCGCGCTGTCACACACCTCGCTGGCCATCCATGACGCGCTCAAGGGCGTCGGCCTGCCGGTGGCGGAGGTGCATATTTCCAATATCCACCAGCGCGAAGCGGTGCGGCACCATTCCTTCGTGTCGGCCGTGGCGTTCGGCGTCATTTGCGGCTTTGGTGTCGCCGGGTATAGAATGGCGCTTCTGGCGCTCGCCGATAAACTCAAATAACGATCAACGCGCCCAGCGCGGGAGACCGACAAGAATGACCAAGTCATCGCAAGTGGATCAGGACCTGATCCGGGCAATCGCCGAGCTGCTCAACAAAGAAAATCTCGCCGAAATCGAGATCGAGCAGGAAGATTTCCGGGTCCGCATCACCCGCTCCTATGCCAATGAAGGCGTAACCTACGCCGCCCCGCCGCAGTTTTATGCGCCCGGTCCGGCCGCTGCGCCGACCTCGATCGCGCCCGCTGGCTCGGTGCCGCCGGCTGCGCCGGCCGCCGTTGAAGACCTGGCGTCCAATCCGGGCACGCTGACGTCGCCGATGGTTGGCACCTCCTATCTGTCGCCCGAGCCGGGCAAGCCAGCCTTCATCGAAATCGGCACCAAGGTCACCGAAGGCCAGACGCTGCTGATCATCGAAGCCATGAAGACCATGAACCAGATCCCGGCGCATCGCTCCGGCACCGTGACGCGCATCCTCGTCCAGGATGCCCAGCCGGTCGAATACGGCGAGCCACTCGTCGTCATCGAGTAAGGGGGACCCCATGTTCCAGAAGGTCCTGATCGCCAATCGCGGCGAAATCGCCCTGCGCATCCTGCGCGCCTGCAAGGAGCTTGGCATCCAGACGGTGGCGGTGCACTCCACCGCCGACGCCAATGCCATGCATGTGCGCCTCGCCGACGAAAGCGTCTGCATTGGCCCGCCTGCGGCCAAGGACAGCTATCTCAACATCCCGTCCATCATGGCCGCCTGTGAGATCACCGGCGCCGACGCGGTGCATCCGGGTTACGGGTTCCTCTCGGAAAACGCCCGCTTCGCCAAGATCCTGACCGAGCACAAGGTGACCTTTATCGGGCCCTCGTCGCATCATATCGAGATCATGGGCGACAAGATCACCGCCAAGAAGACTGCCGTCGAACTCGGCATTCCCGTGGTGCCGGGCTCCGCCGGCGCGGTTGAGACCGAAGAACAGGCGATCACCACCGCCCGCGAAATCGGCTATCCGGTGTTGATCAAGGCGACGGCCGGCGGCGGTGGACGCGGCATGAAGCTCGCCCAGACCGAAGCCGATGTGCTGACGGCCTGGTCAACCGCCCGTGCCGAATCCAAGGCGGCCTTCGGCAATGACTCGGTCTATATGGAAAAATACCTCGGCAAGCCGCGCCATATCGAGGTGCAGGTGCTGGGTGACGGCCAGGGCAACGCGGTGCATCTGGGCGTGCGCGACTGCTCGCTGCAGCGGCGCCACCAGAAGGTTTGGGAAGAGGCCGGTGGCCCCACCATCAACCCGGAAGAGCGCGACAAGATCGGCGAAATCTGCGCCAACGCCATGCGCAAGCTGAAATATTCCGGCGCCGGCACGGTGGAATTCCTCTACGAAGACGGCGAATTCTACTTCATCGAGATGAACACCCGCCTGCAGGTGGAGCATCCGGTGACCGAACGCATCACCGGCATCGACATCGTTTATGAGCAGATCCGCGTAGCTTCGGGCGAAAAGCTGTCGATGCAGCAGTCCGATGTGAGCTTTTATGGCCATGCCATCGAAGTGCGCATCAATGCCGAGGACCCGCAGACCTTCGCGCCCTCCCCCGGCACCATCACCTTCTACCACCCGGCGGGTGGCGTCGGTGTGCGCGTCGATTCGGCGGTGTATCAGGGCTACAAGATCCCGCCTTATTACGACTCGCTGATCGGCAAGCTGATCGTTTATGGCCGGACCCGCGAGGAGTGCCTGCAGCGTCTGCGTCGCGCCATTGATGAATTTGTCATCGACGGCATCAAGACGACACTGCCGCTGTTCCAGCGCCTAATCCGCGAGCCGGACGTGCTGGCCGGCAATTACGACATCCACTGGCTGGAAAAATACCTGGCCGAGAACAAGGCCTGACGCTATGGCACCCCCTTCACCGCCTGCTGTGGTGAAGGGGCCTTTGCACCCGGCGCGACGCGCCGATCTCTCCCCGAGGGAGAGGTGAAGAAGGACCGTCGATGGCTAGCCGCCAAGACCCGTTCGACCTCGAAATCACCCCGGAACTGATCGTCCGGGCCTATCGGGCCGGCATTTTCCCGATGTCCGAGGACGCCACCGACGACGATATTTTCTGGGTCAGCCCGGAAATGCGCGGCATCCTCCCGCTCGAGAATTTCCGTCCCTCTACCAGCCTGCGCAAGGCGATACGCAAATCGGGCTTTGTGGTGAAGGTCGACAGCGATTTCGAATCCATCATCGAGGGCTGCGCCACGGTGGGCGAGGATCGTGCCTCCACCTGGATCAATTCCACCATCCGCAAAGTCTATGGCGAGCTGTTCCGGCGCGGCGTGGCCCATACCGTTGAGGTATGGGACGGGGACGAACTGGTGGGCGGGCTCTATGGGCTGGCCATTGGCGGCGCGTTTTTCGGGGAATCGATGTTTCACCGCAAGACCAATGCCAGCAAGATGGCGATCGCCCATCTGGTCGAGCGGCTCAAGACCGGCGGCTTCGTGCTGCTCGACACCCAGTTCGTGACGCCGCATCTGGCCTCGCTCGGCGGCATCGAAATTCCGCGCGAGCTCTATGAGGAGCGCCTCGCCGATGCGCTGCTGTACACCGGCGACTGGTCGGCCTGGGAAGCTGCTATTTCAACCTGAAAGCCACCTCGGTAACCGGATGACCTGACGGGTCCTCACCCGGATCGCTGAGATAGATCTCCAGGCGATTGGCGCCAACGAAGCGATCGCCTTCTACAGTACCATCAAGCACATGGCCGTTGCTCTTCGCCCATTGGTCGAGCTGCATATTGGCGTCGTGCAGCTCGTGATAGGGCGCGGTGGCGGTGAGCGAGGCGAATGTGCCGCCCGGCAAGGTGCCGGTGCTGATCTTGTCGTCGCCCGGCAACTGGGTCGCGGTCGGCATGCCGACCTGCATCTCCATTTTGCCGTCGGGGAAGAAATTCACATAGTTGAAGAAGGGCGCGCCGGTGATCGTGCCGCCCTTGGACTCGATCCAGGCGATGACATCGGCAATCAGCGGCGGCGCCACGCCGGCGATTTCGGGCTGGTGCAGCGTCAGCAAGATGGCGGCATAGGGCTGGGGCGGCTTGGTGACGAGTGTTGGTTCGGTGAACATGTTGCGTCTCCTCGTTGTGGACTAATCGATCTGCGCGCCGCCGGTTGCATTGGCCAGCGTGGCGGTCATGCCGGCGGCCAGATCGCTCGACAGCAGCACGGCGGCGTCGGCCACCTGGGCCAGTGCCGTGACCCGGCGCAGCGGCGTATCCTTGGCGAAGTCACGATGGACGTCCTCGAAACTGACACCCATTTCATTGGCCCGCAATTGCCAGGCTTCGCGCACGCCCGGCGCATCGGGTGAGCCCGGCGAGCGCACCCAGCAGATCCGTACGCCCTGCGGGCCGTTTTCCACGGCCAACTGCCGCAGATAATGCTCAACGGCAGCGCAGGCGATGGCGAAGCCGCCGATATTGCCCACCGGCCAGCGCGCCACATTGGCGGTGATGCCGACAATGACGCCGCCGCCCTGCTCGCCCATGTGTCGGGCCAACGCGGTGCCGGTGTGAAACCAGGTGGTGAGCGCGGTCTGGATCGGTGTCAGCAGGCGGTCGACCGGCATGGCGGTGAGCAATTGCCCCTGGGTGTCGCCCCAGCCAATGGCGTTGAACATGAGCCCGACCGGACCGATTGTGCTGATGGTCTCGGCCAGATGCGCATCGACGGCGGCTTTGTCGGTGGCGTCTACGGTGGTGATGTCAGCCCTGCCGCCGGCAGCGCGGATGGCTTCGGCGACCGGTTCCAATCCGGCGCGATTGCGTGCCGCGAGCACGACCCTTGCCCCTTCCCGCGCATAGGCTTTTGCCACAGCGCCGCCAACCGCGCCGCTGCCGCCGTAGATGATGGCCGTCTTGTTGCTGAGCAGCATGGGATTGTCCTCCCCCCGGCCCCGCGCGAATGCGGCGGGTTCCGAGAACTAGGACGAGCGGGGAAACCTGGATTCGACAAGGGGGAGCGAAAATTGCCGTCCGGCGTCGCAAGAACCCTCGGGTCAGGCCCGAGGGGACCGATCTGGGGTAAGATTGGCCGGCAGCGGCCTAGCGTTCGTCGGGCGGCGGCACGTCGGTGCTGGTTTTGCACTCGATCAGCCACACGTCATAGATCGCGTGATCGACGGCATTGAGCGCGGGGCTATCGGCGAACATCCAGCCGGTAAAAATCCGGCGGGACACGCCGGTGAGGCTGCGCTGATCGACCTCAAGAAAGGCCGACACGCGCTGCGCCTCGGTCGGCGGGCGGTTGTAGCAGGCGCGCGGGGTGATCTCGAGCGCACCGAACAGCACGGTTTCGTCGATATAGACGTCGAATCGGGTGATGCGGCCGGTGATCTTGTCGAGACCGGCAAAAGTGGCCACCGGATTGGCGATGGGCTGGGCCAGGGCCGGCAGCGCCGGGCCGCAAAAAGCCAGCGCCGCTGCGGTCAACAGCGGCTTGAGAGGGGATGTCAGGCTGCGGATCGGGCCGGGGCGCAAGGCGCCGCGGTCCTTATTCAGGCGACCAGGCGTCGTAGTCACCGGTCACGCGCGGGCGCTCGCCCTTGTTGAGCAGGCTGCCATCGGGGCGGTAGGCCGCTGCCGTGCCGGTCAGATTGGCCTCATGCGGCTGTTCCCAGGCCTGGGCGACATATTTGGCCTGGCTCGGCGCCACATCGGTACGGTGATGCATCCAGCCATGCCAGCCATCGCCAATGGTGGAGGCGTCGGCGGCGCCGGCATAGGTGACGTAGCGCCGGTCGGCCTTGCGGTCCTGATAGTATTTATTGCCGAAGGCATCGCTGCCGACATAGTCGCCGAAGCGCCAGATCCACAGCCGTGTGCCCCAAGTCTGGCCGCCCCACCAGGAGAAGATTTCAGTCAGGAACTGCGAGATACCAGATTTGGCCAATTGTCGATTCCGCCGTCGAGATATGCGTGATGGGCCGGGTTTAACATGCGGGGCGCATGGAGCCTAGCCGGAATTGGCCTTCGAGCAGCGGCAAATGGCCTAAACGGCACTTGTCCCTGCGCGGTGCGCACCCACTACCTGTAGTGTCCGGCGATGTGGAAAAACCCGCCAAATTTCTATGCTTGACAGCGCTTTGATAGAATCAGGACTGTACCTGAAAGCGCTCAGAAGCCAGCAATATCGGGGCTTTGGCGCTGCTGGCTCATGCGCTGTTGCGGGTTCACGCCCTGTAAATCAGGTTTGTTAAGCTTTGCAGACACTGGTAAGTTATCCACGCTAATCCCATATGAAACACTAGATTTTGCGTCTCTCTGCGCCGCGATCACCAGCCATGGTGTAGGGGCCGTAAAAAAATCGGAGATCGACACCAGAGAAATTTGGCGTCTTTATGGTTTTAACAGAGCCGTTGAGTCACCCCTCACGGCCCCCCATCCGAACACCCGTAAGAGACCGTCCATGCGCATAGAACGCCGTTTCACGACCGCCAATCAGGACCGCTATAGCGGCATCGAATTCCGCTCGGCCACCAGCGAGATTCGTAATCCCGATGGTTCGGTCGTCTTCAAGCTTGAGGATATCGCGATCCCCTCGAGCTGGAGCCAGGTTGCGGCTGATATCATTGCGCAGAAATATTTCCGCAAGGCGGGCGTCGCCCAGGCGCTGAAGAAGGTCGAAGAAAATTCGGTGCCGTCCTGGCTGTGGCGTTCGGAGCCCGACGAGAAGGCGCTAGCCAAGCTTCCCGAAGCCGAGCGCTATGGCTCGGAAATGGATTCGCGCCAGGTGTTCGATCGTCTGGCCGGCACCTGGACCTATTGGGGCTGGAAGGGTGGCTATTTCGACTCCGAAGAGGACGCGCGCACGTTCTTTGACGAGTTGGCCTATATGCTCGCCACGCAGCGCGTGGCGCCGAACAGCCCGCAGTGGTTCAACACCGGCCTGCACTGGGCCTATGGCATTGACGGCCCCGGCCAGGGCCACTTCTATGTCGACCCGTTCACCCACAAGTTGGTCAGCTCCAAGAGCTCCTACGAGCACCCGCAGCCGCATGCCTGCTTCATCCAGTCGGTCAATGACGATCTGGTCAATGAAAACGGCATCATGGATTTGTGGGTCCGCGAGGCGCGCCTGTTCAAGTATGGTTCGGGCACCGGCACCAATTTCTCGGCCCTGCGCGGCTCGGGCGAAAAACTCTCGGGCGGCGGCAAGTCCAGCGGGTTGATGAGCTTCCTCAAGATCGGCGACCGCGCTGCCGGTGCCATCAAGTCGGGCGGGACGACCCGTCGCGCCGCCAAGATGGTGGTGCTCGATATCGATCACCCGGATGTGGAAGAATATATCAACTGGAAGGTCAAGGAGGAGCAGAAGGTTGCCGCTCTGGTGACCGGCTCCAAGGTGGTGTCCAAGCACCTCAAGCTGATCATGAAGGCGGCCGTCAACTGCGAAGGCAGCGGCGACGATTGCTTTGACGTGGCGATGAATCCGGCCCTCAAGCGCGAAGTCCGCGCCGCCAAGAAGGCGTTGGTGCCGGAGAATTACATCTACCGCGTCATCCAGTTCGCCAAGCAGGGCTATACCGAGATCGAATTCCCGGTTTACGACACCGATTGGGATAGCGAAGCCTATCTGACGGTTTCGGGCCAGAACTCCAACAACTCCGTCCGCGTCACCGACGACTTCCTGCGTGCTGTCGAAGGCGATAGCGACTGGGATTTGAAGGCCCGCCAGACCGGCAAGGTCACCAAGACGCTGAAAGCCCGCGATCTGTGGGAACAGGTGGGCTATGCCGCCTGGGCCTCGGCCGATCCCGGCATCCAGTATCACACCACCATCAATGAGTGGCACACCAGCCCCAAAGCCGGTCCGATCAACGCATCGAACCCGTGCTCGGAATATATGTTCCTCGACGACACCGCCTGCAATCTGGCGTCGGTGAACCTGCTGCCCTATCGCAATGCCGATAGCTCGTTCGACACCGCTGCCTATGAGCACACCGTCCGCCTCTGGACCATCGTGCTCGAAATCTCGGTGATGATGGCGCAGTTCCCGTCCAAGGCGATTGCCGAGCGCTCGTTCGAATACCGCACGCTGGGCATCGGCTACGCCAATATTGGCGGCTTCCTGATGACCTCGGGCATTCCCTATGACTCGGCTGAAGGCCGCGCCATTGCCGGTGCCGTCACCGCCATCCTGACCGGCGTCTCCTATGCCACCTCGGCCGAAATGGCCAAGGAGCTGGGCCCGTTCAAGGACTATAAGCGCAACGCCAAGCACATGCTGCGCGTCATCCGCAACCATCGCAATGCCGCCCATGGCAATGCGACGGGCTATGAAGCGCTGTCGATCAATCCGGTGCCGCTCGATCATGCGTCGCTGATCGACGCCGCGCTGAGCGAACGCGCCAAGGCCGCCTGGGACAACGCTCTCGCTCTCGGCGAGAAGCACGGCTTCCGTAACGCGCAGGTTTCGGTTATCGCCCCCACCGGCACCATCGGTCTGGTGATGGATTGCGACACCACCGGCATCGAGCCCGACTTCGCCCTGGTCAAGTTCAAGAAGCTTGCCGGTGGCGGTTACTTCAAGATCATCAACCGCGCCGTGCCCCCGGCCCTGCGTACGCTGGGCTATTCGGAAGCCGATATCGCCGAAATGGAAGCCTATGCCGTCGGCCATGGCAATCTGAACCAGGCGCCGGGCGTCAATCCGTCGACGCTGGCCGCCAAGGGCTTTACCGAGGACAAGATCGCTGCGCTGAACGCTGCGACGGCCTCGGCCTTCGACATCAAGTTCATCTTCAACCAGTGGACGCTGGGTGCGGATTTCCTCAAGAGCCTGGGCGTCACCGACGAGCAGCTCGGCGATTTCACCTTCGACCTGCTGAGCTTCCTCGGCTTTTCCAAGAAGGACATCGAGGCCGCCAACATCCATGTTTGCGGGGCGATGACACTGGAAGGCGCACCGCATCTCAAGGAAGAACACCTGCCGGTGTTCGATTGCGCCACCCCCTGCGGCAAGATCGGCAAGCGCTATCTGTCGGTTGAAAGCCACATCCTGATGATGGCGGCGGCACAGCCCTTCATTTCGGGCGCCATCTCCAAGACCATCAACATGCCCAATGACGCCACGGTGGAAGAGGCCAAGGAAGCCTACATGCTATCCTGGCGCCTGGCGCTCAAGGCCAACGCGCTGTATCGCGACGGCTCCAAGCTCAGCCAGCCGCTGAACTCCTCGGTGCTGGCTGCGGCCGATGAGGACGAGGACGAAGACCACGTCGAAAATCTCGCCGCCATGAGTGCCGATGCCCGCGTGCCGGCGATTGCCGAACGGATCGTCGAGCGCATCATCGAGCGCGAAGTGGAAGTCCGTCGCCGCGAAAAAATGCCCGACCGCCGCAAGGGTTACACCCAGAAGGCCGTGGTCGGTGGCCACAAGGTCTATCTGCACACCGGCGAATATGCCGATGGCCGGATCGGCGAAATCTTCATCGACATGCACAAGGAAGGCGCTGCCTTCCGGGCGATGATGAATAGTTTTGCCATCTCGATCTCGGTCGGCCTGCAATATGGCGTGCCGCTGGACGAATATGTCGAGGCGTTCACCTTCACCCGCTTCGAGCCGGCCGGCATGGTGCTGGGCAATGACCGCATCAAGAATGCCACGTCGATCCTCGACTATGTGTTCCGTGAACTGGCGGTGTCCTATCTCGACCGGGATGACCTCGCCCACGTCAATCCAGACAGCCCCACCTCGCTCGGCAAGGGCGTTGCCGAAGGCGTGGACCCGCGCAGTGCTGCGCCCGCCCCTGCCCCGGTGCCCGCCGAGCGCTTTGTCTCCCGCGGCATGACCCGCGGCCGTGTCGCCAATAGTCTGATGATCGTCTCCGGCGATCAGCAGACCAATCCGGTGCAGGCCATGCAGACTTCGACCGTGACGGCGCTGCGTTCCGCCACGGCGCTCAAGGTGGACACGCAATTGTCCCCCTCGGCCTTTGCTGCTGCCGAACTCAACCCGATCCCGAGCCCGCCGACCCTCAAGGACGCCGGCCTGCTGCGCGCCGAAGCCCAGATGAAGGGTTATACCGGCGACCAGTGCACCGAATGCCACAACTTCACCATGGTGCGGAATGGCACGTGTTTGAAGTGCGACACCTGCGGGACGACGACTGGGTGCAGCTGAGCTGATGAAGGTGAGTGAGTGTAACCGCCCACATAGGTTTAGACGATCCCAACCAGAGTGTGCCTCAATGACCCGCATCAGTATGGCGCACACCCTCTGAAGATAAAGAAAGGCCCTGCAACCAGGACCTTTCTCTTTTCCGCGGATTTCCTGGGTTGGCGCATAGCCGTTGCTCGATCTGCAAGAATTGCGGGACCACCAACTGGTGACAGACCCAAAGTTGTGAATTCGGCCTCAAAGTTCTGAACTGACCTGAACAGTCAAAATTGATTGTTCGAATTAAGGGAACGGCGGCGAGATTTCTCGCCGCCTAATGACTAGCAGAACATTCTGGCAACGCATTAAGGCAAGCGCCACCACCAGGAGAGAAGCTTGGCTAACGACATTCCGGCCGTTCAGAACCAGGAAGGTAACCTCACTCTTCGCCGGGCTGCATTTGAGGCCTATGCCGGTGCTCAAGTTTTTCTCAACTGGCAACTCGCCCTCACTGTCGCCCTGCCAGTTGTGATTTCAATTTTGGGCCTCTTGCTGCCGTCATTCCGACCCGCGGCAGGTATCATCTCCATCATTGTCCTGGGACTGGATATTCTCTGGCTGGATAGGAGCCAAAAGCAAAAGATCATGCTGGCCGCAAAGGCTGCCGAGAAATTCGACACCATTGTGCTGGACATCCCATGGAACGAGATGATGGTTGGGAGGGAGGCGGAGCTATCAGCGATAGCCAAGCTCGACCTCGACTTCCGGCAGAAAAGCCGCAAAGCAAATCTTCCGGATTGGTACCCGATCGATGTCGTCGCCGCTCCCATGCACTTGGCCAGGATCATCTGCCAACTGACCAATGCGCAGTACGACGGGCGCCTTAGGCCAGTCTACAAACTGCTGGTGGCGGCAATCGCACTCGGTGTGTTCGTGGCCTTGATATGGGCAGGCTTGGCTCTGGGTCTTCCATTAGCCGACTTCATCGCCGCGGTGCTTTTGCCCGCGCTACCACTGATGACCTGGGCGGTGAGAGAATTTCACAGGCAGTCGGACACCGCGAGATCCGTCGGCGAAATCGAAGAAAAATCCCTGAGGCTGTGGGCAGGGGCACGAGGTGGCCTTCTCTCCGAAGCTGAATGCCGAGTCGAGTCGCGATCGCTTCAAGACCTCATCTACCTTCATCGGTCCAAAAGCCCGCTTCCCATTCCCTTCGTTTACAATGCCCTGCGGGACAGGCTCGAGGACCGGATGAACGTGAGCGCCAAAGACCGCCTCCGGGAGATAGGGCTTTGAGGGGCACACCTGCGGCGTCCGAAACTCGTCTGAAGAGGTAAGCGATCAATGACCGTAAACAGTTATCTCGTTGGAAGAGCCTGGGCTGCCGTATTGTCGGCTGACGAGAAAGCGTCCATTGCCCGATCGCTTGCCACGCTGCAGAGCAGGCTAAATTCTTGGTTCGGTGATAAGCTAACTTCGCACTTCACGTTCGGATCATTCACGCGTGAGACGATCCTGCCTCGCTCATTGGATGCACAGTCCGATATCGACTACATGGTGGTTTTCTCCGAAGGGGGGAGCTCGCCCCAGACATACCTCAACCGTCTGAAAGCCTTCGTCGAGAAGTACTATTCATCGTCTGAAATCTACCAGTCGAGCCCGACAATCGTACTGAATTTAAATCACATTCGATTTGAGCTGGTGCCCGCACTGGCAGCTTACTGGACGGGATACCAAATTCCGAGTGGCCCCCAGAACTGGCAAGACACCGATCCAAACGGCTTCAATGCCACCCTGACGCAGGCAAACAAGAACTGCGGCTACCTGCTCAAGCCCGCAGTTCGGCTGTTCAAGATATGGAACGCTCGACGCAGCTATCCGCTTGAAAGCTATGCTTTGGAAAAGTGGATGGCCGACCAAATTTACTGGAGCTGCACCACCCTCACTGAGCACTTCTTCCACGCTGTGGACAATGCGCAGTTGTCCTACTATGCGCCGCAATGGAAGATCGACGAACTCAACCGGGCAAGGGAAATCGTCGCTAAAACGAGATACTATTTACAGTCCGACATGCCGATCAATGCAGAGTGCGAGATAAAAAAGCTTCTTCCCGCGTAGACGAATGGAGCACTGCGGATGGGGTTCTCGAACCATCACGCCAGCAGGCGCAACCCTGCAAACTAGAATATCCCTTGATTGTTCTTTGGATTCAACGCGCTATAGAAATTGACGATCCCATAATCCATCACCTTGAGCTGACTGTCTTGGGCCTTGCCAAAAGCGCTCTTCTTTTTGTCGTTGAGCCAAAGGGGAAACTTGTGTCCCGCAGGATGAGGATCCTCGATTTCCAGCTTTGTAAGCCGCTCCATCATTAGAAAGCGGCCGGTTTCGCTGATGGCGAAGCATTGGGCGAAAAGAAGCCGTAATTCGGCATTCGGCTCGTTGCCCAGTATGTCTTCTTGCATCTTCACCAAGGCGTGCCAAACGGTCCATTCTGTAAAATTTGCGTCGGGGTATGCGGCTTTCGATTCCTTGATGACAACATCAGCGTAACCAACGACACCAAAGACTTTGCGGGTCTGCCCTTCCCCAACAAAATCATCGCGGCTGATAACACCTTCAAAGGCAGCATCAGGTTGAGGGCCGGTAAAGGGTGGCACACTTGATCTCCATGTCTTCTTGGGTTGCCTGTAGGATTCACGTAAAGAATGCAGGCCGCGGCGCTGGCCACCCGTTGGCGCTCATCTGCGCTGCGAGATCCCTTGTGGATACTCGGCGAACCGTACTGGCAGCGAGAAACTGCACCGCAAGAGCCAGTCGCACCACCGCCAGTCTGTTTAGACCGGATGGTGCGTAACGGCTCGCTACATAAGGCGGGAGATGATCGATTACTGCTGGCACCAATGCATCGTCTGGGTGAGGCATTTCTGAAGTCATGCGTTGAGATAGATCGCTGAGATTATGACCTTTGGGGCCTTTGAATTCATTGGGGCTGGCGCCGTTGTGTACTAGCACTGCCTTGATCGACAACTCAGCAACCATACAAACCTGCTGGGTGATGGTATCCACACTGAAGCCTGATGGCAGAGCGTTGGCGACATCACCTAGATTGGATCCGGCCATGTGCCACAACGTCAGGGCGTCTTGAGAACTACCCCGAAGGTCATCAAAGCCGTATGAGAAGTCTAACAAGTCAGACACCGCAAAGCAGGACTCCGCAGCGATGCCAGGGTCATTCCGGCACCAGGTTTGCCAGTCTGTTACACTGGGAAACCCCAGCACACTCCATGGCTCGATAGAAACCTGGCCATATCCGACAGGTGCCATGAATCTGCGGACCTGATCAACCGAAGCTGCCAGTCCCACGCCCATGCCAGGCCACGAAGTAGCAGCATCTGGAAATAATTTTTCCCAGGCGTCCATGATTTCTCGAACAGCGGGGTTTTCACCCATAGAGATGATCTGAAATGCCGGCCCAAGCAGTTCTACCGCTGCACGAAACGCACGTTGGTGAGCGTGGACACCTTCTTTGGCATATCTCGCATCAAGCCGATGCAAATCTTCGGTTGTCCAAGTCATCGGGGCACTTTCATTATGCAAGCATGTGAGGACGCTAGTTGACTGGCTTACATGTCATCGGAAACTACATCATCAGCCCTGACAAAATGCCGGTATCGCCGCCAGCCGCGTCCTGAACTGTGTTGTGGTACATCTCAATGACGACCTTGCGCAGCTCGTCGACATTGTCTGCATTGATGGCTCGCTGGCCACGCTCAGCCAAACGATCGTGTAGCGCCTTGTCCACGGCGTTGAAGCGGGAATCCACCAAGCTATCGAATTGAGCCGCCCAGAAGGCTGGTTGTTTAAGCATGAAGCCGTTCAGCAACGCGCTCGCTTCTTCCATTGCATGACGGCTCTCCTGAAAGTCGCCACGTCGTAGAGCGTCTCTGGCCGATGCCAGTTGCCTTGTGATGCTGGTGTTTGTGTCAGGCTCTACCTGAGTGGCAAAGTACCGAGTGTAATGGTTTTCGAAATCGTCCAACTCAATTTGCTGCACCGCTGCCACGTTGGATGAATCATGCTTGAGACGGTGAATTTCCTGGCGAAGGAAACGCGCTTCCTGAGTCACCATCCTCTTCGTATCCGCATCAGACGAAAGACTGACTGCAGTTTCCTGCGCGTCCAATTTGCTACGCAGCTGCTGAGATTGAGTGCTGATACGATTGCCCAGAGCACGCTCCAGGTGCTCAAGATCTCGGCGAGCATCCTCGATTCCACCGCGGGCCAGTAATGTCCCATCCTCGCCATCGTAATTTGATGCTGAAGTTGTTGGCGCATACATGTTTTCAAGGCTGTGGTAGAGCCCAGCGTCTGGCATTTCGAAATGGCAATGGAGCAGGCTGCTTGCGTCTATGCTCCAATGAACATTGACACGATCACCCTTTCGAATGATCTGGCCAGGGGTAAGACTGTCCCCCTTCAATTCGAACGATCCGATCGCCAAATTCAGGTTCGGATCATCCACGCCGTCGGCTTGCTCAAAAACTTCGAACACAAGCGACGATTTCTCCCCTGCCCGCAGGTCTCTTGAGGCGCGGTATGACTCCATGCCACGGGCCGGCGTTGGTGCGCCCTTCTTGGCAATGGTGTGTAGCTTGTTGTGTTCGGCGCCAGGACCACCTTTCACAACCTTTATCGCAAGGTTGTGCATGAGCGGCATACCGTCAGCTGTTGCCGTGAGGCGCGTCACCTTGAGAACGGTACTCGACTGTTGGTCCAGTGAACCGTCGGGACTGAATACCGACACTTTGACTTCGTTCGAGCCGATGCGTGGCAAGGGCACAGCTTTTACATCAACTACGGCTAATAGCGGTAGTTTGCCCGAGGTCCAGCCATTCGCAGCATCGATCTGCACATAGACGTTTGTTGGTATTGGTTCGACGGACGTTTTCACCTTCAGGTTGATGGTCGATGCGGCCGTGTTGTCGATATACTCGAACTTCAGCTGCAAAGCTGATGAGGACGTTTTTGTGGCACGTCCGGTTCGAGAAGTGGTCGCTCCATCCGCGTCCCAGTTTCTTCCTGATGCGAAAATCGCCGCACCAGTTGCCACGGCCGTCATCGGGTCGACTTTGGTGTCGAGTGCAATGCCGAGCTCAAAAGCGACACGTTCCCGAACGTAGGGCATCCGGCTGGGGCCGCCGATCAGCACGACACTGTCCATATCGGTATGCGAGTAGCCGTTGCTGCTTAGCAGAGTGCGGCACTCTGAAATGGACCGTTCCACGTTCTCTGCAATCAGGTTTTCCAGAACTGCGCGAGTGACCTCAACATCAAGAAAGATGTCGGTGCCGGCAGCATCCTTTGTGCCAATCTGGCTTTCATCAGCCGACACATGGTCGACCTGCTGCGAAGACAGGGCAATCTTGCAGAGTTCTGCTCGATATGAGGCGATACGGATCAGTCGAGAATATAGTGGATCAGTCTGGAAATTATCTGGAAGGTCGAAATTCTCCAACAACCACGGCCGCACCAGGTTGTTCACGATAGCCCGGTCAAAGTCAGCGCCGCCCAACATGTTCACGCCAGCATGTGCGACGATGGTGATGTTACCGGAAATGCTCTGCACGATAGCAGCGTCGAAGGTACCGCCACCCAGATCATAGACCAGGAATTGTCCGGAGCCCCCGCTGATCCCTGCATTTGCTGCCAGCGCTGCAGCGATAGGCTCCTGAAGAAGTGACACTTTTTCCAGCCCAGCCATTCGGGCGGCACGCATTGTGGCTTCCGACTGCATTTGGTTGAACGCTGCCGGAATGGTAATGACCGCTCCCTCAATTTCGACGTCAGGCAAATCACGACGAGCCTGCCCTACCAGGCTCTTGATGACCTCGGAACTGGCTTCTTCGGGAGTCATAAGGCGATCAGTGCCCGGAAATTCAATCGTGCTGCCCGTGCCCATCAACCGTTTGAATTTCTGCTGCACGCTCTGAGGGGAAAACGCTGACTGCTCGTAAGCCTTACGGCCAACGAACAGCCCACCCCGTCGGTCGATCATGATTGCGCTGGGCATCACATCCATGCCCTCAACGGTTTTGAATAGCCGGAGGGTTTCGCCGTCGCTACCGACGATTGCCGAATTGGAAGTGCCGAGATCGATACCAAGATACATGATGTACTCCTATGCTTTTTCGGCACGTAGAAAGACGCGACCAGTTTTGACTGCCGTGGTGCCAACTACGATGGCGGGCTCCAACGTCTGTTCAACCACCGGGCTACCATCGGCGAAATCCTCGGCATTTACCGCGGTGACAGGCAGATTTGCGCTGTAGGTGACGCCATCAAATGTCTCGATGTGCATCCCATGCCGATCAAGGATACTCACCAGCCGGCGATTGCCGTACTTTGCTTGAGCTATGAGCCCGGCTTTGAGATTTTCAGGGGCTGCTTCAACCACCCGATCGTAGTTGCGGAGAAGCTTCCAGAACTCTGATGCAAGCTCAGCCATATCGATGGTTCGTTCGTCGATCTGATCGGTCAATTCGAAGCCCTCCAATTCTGCAACATGGTCCGAGCATCCGCAGATATCTGGAGCCTCGCTGCATTGATTTCTCGCTGCACCGCAGTCATGTCGCTCTGGTAATATTGGTAATTTGCGCAGCGTAGATTGTAGTCATCCACTTTGTCGTTGAACAAGGATATGACCTGATTGCTCTCAGACACGATCAGCACATCAAGAGCGTCGATAAGCGCATTTTCGAACTGGCAATATCGGATCTGGCCACGCGAAAATTCGCCAGTACTGTACAGAGCTGGCTTCTCAGGGGCCTGTCCCACCGGCGCTGTAACCGTTGGCCTGGCTGCTGGTGTGGCCGCTGGTGTGGCCGCTGGTGTGGCCGCTGGTGTGGATGCCGGTCGGTAAGTTGATGTCGACGAACCTGAGCTGCTTCGCCCGCCGCCTTGGCTGGCAGAGCTGATGACGATGACAGCAAGAACAATCGCCCAGAATACCCATTTGATGATGCGGTTGCGCTTGGCATCATCGATATTGGATATCGCTTTTTGGTAATCCCGCCGCTCGCTATCGTCCGTTGCAAGGTCAACCAATTCCACCAAAGCCTGACGCGCTGTGGTCGTATCCTTTTTATCGATGGCCTTTTTGAATTTTGCCTGAGCAGAGTTGGTACGCAGGACCTGTCGGTCGGTCTTTATCGCGGCTCTTAATTGCTCAGATGCCAGGGAAAACTGACCATGGGATACAAGCCCCCTGATCAAGGCTTCACCTGCGGCACCCTCGCCCAAATCATTATTGATATCCAAAGCCAAGCTTCGAATAAGCACCCAAGGAATATCTGCTGCTGCAGTCCCCTTTGTGGCTCTCACCGCTTGATCAAACAGAGTATACAGGCGTCTGGCTTGCCCAATTCCGGTTAGTTCAAATCCACCGTTCAGATCGGCGACTAGGGGATCCAGGTTCAGCCTAAGCTTTTGTACAAACAGCAGAAGCTCTTTGGTGCCTTCCTGATCGACCAAATCCTGAAGATCTGATTGATCCTCCTGTAACTGCCCAACGGCTCGAGGAAGTTCAGCGAAAACCTGCAAGCATATTTTATTAAGCCGAAGAGAGGCCTTTGCGGCTTCATTTTCGTTCGCGAGTTCAATCATGAACCCGCGAAGTTTTTGGAACAAATCCCGTGCGTCCTGCTCATCACGACCCTTGTGCTGAGCTAAAAGATGGGCTGGTTGAGCAATCTCATCCCACGTGTCAACGGCGGAGTAAAATCCGGCCATTAGGCGGAGCAAGACCAGGCCACCTTTGGCGCGCGCATGAGACCGCCGGGAGGGCATAGCCCGAGCGGGGGTCTCATGTGCGCGTGCGATTTTTGA
>NZ_JBTMWV010000023.1:0-44377 GCF_054489345.1 Devosia sp. A369
GGTATAGATCCCCAACCCTCCTGCAAGCGTCGCAGAAGGAAGATAGGTGGCCGACTTTTACGCCGCCCGAAGCGGGACTATCCCGCCGCTACCGTGGACTAATTTTGCACCGCCGCTCTCACATCTGCATCGGCGTTTACACCATCAACAACAGTGTCTTTGACGTGATGATGGTGCTGGTGTTCGGCGCGATCGGTTACGCCATGCGCGTCATTGCCTTCCCCGCCGCGCCGCTGTTGCTCGGCTTCGTGCTGGGGCCGATGATGGAGGAGCATTTTCGCCGGGCCATGCTGATTTCGGGGGGCAATTTCATGACCTTCATCGAGCGGCCAATCAGCCTGTCCTTCATGCTGGCTACGGTGGCGCTGCTGGCCTGGAGCACCTGGAGTGCATCTCGGCCCGCTCGACGAGCGATGCTTGTTTGACGGGTGCCGCTGACTGAGATGGCCGGGCATTTCATGGCCATGGTCTTGTTTAACGACGACAGCGCGTGAAGCCGTGCTGTCGTCATCTGCATCTGGCGTTGAGGCCGCGGCGTTGATCCAGCGCCGCCGCATCCGAGACAGGTCGGGCTGAGCTTTCGGCCCAGCCCTTTGGTCTCAGGCAGCGATCTGGCTGCTGACCGCGCCGGTCACCAGATCGGCCGTGGCCATGGACAGGGTCCAGCCGAGATGGCCATGGCCGGTATTGTAGAAGATGCCGGGGCTTTTGCCGCGCCCGACCTTGGGCATCATGTTCGGCATCATCGGCCGCAGACCCGCCCACGGCACCACCCGGTCGGTATTGACCTCGGGAAACAGCTGGCGCGTCCAGTCCACCAGCGGGCGCACGCGATCATGACGAATATCGCGGTTCTCGCCGTTGAATTCGGCGGTTCCGGCGACCCGGAAGCGGTCGGGGCCGAGCCGGCTGGTGACGATCTTGGCGGCATCGTCCAACAGGCTCACCCATGGGGCCGCCGCCTGGCTTGCCGCATCTTCGAGCATGACGGTGATCGAATAGCCTTTCACCGGATAGATATTGACCCGGTCCCCGACCATGGCAGCGAGCCGCCGACTGGCGATGCCGGCACACAGTACAATCCCGTCGAAGTTGCGGGTTTCAGTGGTGATGGTTCCGCTTTGGCTCGACGCTTCGGGCATGAAGGTGACGCTGGGACGGCCATTGCCATGGTTCAGGCCCTGCACGTCGGCGTCCTGCTCAAACCGCACGCCCAGCTTTTGGCACCGAGCGGCCAGTTCGCGGGTGAATTTATGAATATCGCCGGTAGCGTCGGAGGGGGTGAAGAAACCGCCATGATAGCTGCCCGTCACCGCCGACTCGATCTGTCGGATTTCTGCGGGTGTCACCGCCCGGCGTTCGAGACCACCCTTGTTGAGCAGGGCATTGACGGCGCTGGCGTGATCGAAAGCCGGTTTGTCACGGTAGATATGCAGGATGCCCCGGGTTTCGAGGTCAAAGGCAATATCTTCGGCGGCCGCGACCGCGAGCAGGCGCTGCCGTGCGGTGATGGCCAATTTGGTCGTGGCCACGGTATTGGCCTGGTAATTGCCGATATTGCCGAGGAATTCGGCCATCCAGGAATATTTGTGCCAGCTCGGCTTGGGGTTGAACGAGAGCGGCGCATCGGGGCGCAGCAGCCATTGCATGCCATGCAGGATGGTCGACCAGCTGTTCCACACTTCAGCATTGCTGGCTGAAAGCTGGCCGCCATTGGCAAATGAGGTCTCCATCGCCGGATAGCGGTGGCGATCAAACACGGTGACGGAAAAGCCTTGTTGCGCAAGCGCATAGGCAGTGGTTGTGCCGGTGATACCGGCACCGATAACGGCGATCTGACGCATAGGACCTCGTAGAGACAATGGAACGACGAGCCGGTTTCCCGGCCGATTTGTCCCCATCTGTCTCTTGTACCTGAGAGTTTCCCCCAGCCGTGGCTGGTTACCCCTTCGGTGGGCGCGAACGCCGCTCTCCAGATCGCCAGGCTGGAGCAGTACTTGGTGCCTGAGAGTTTCCTGGGGGGTTGCTCCGTCGGCGGCAGTGGCCAAGGCCACCACTCTCTCCTGCTCTGCCCATAAGGCGCGGCGACACTGGCACGGCGCGATGCAATTGCCAATCCGGTGGCGGTGAAATTTTCGCCGGCCCGCCCGGACCGAGCACAACCTTCGCCGACAGAAGCTGGCCCAAGACCGTCGCACCATGTTGACAAAGTCAATTTGTGATCACATTGTGTCGTCACATTGTAGGAGGACTATATGGATGCGACCCCCGGCCCGTTTGCGGTGCTCGTTTTAGCCTTTGAGGTCACGCCGCTCCGTCAGCACGGCACAGCTCTCTTGGAAGCGGACCTCGGATGACTATGGAAAAAGCGCCAAGAATAACGATCGAAAATCTCTCGCTGACTTTTAACACGAGCTCGGGGCCGCTGACTGCGTTGCAGGATGTGTCGTTCGATATCGCTTCGGGGTCATTCCTCAGCGTGGTGGGACCATCCGGCTGCGGCAAGTCGACCTTGCTCAAAATCCTGTCGGGGGTGCTGCCGGCATCCTCGGGGCGGATTCTGTTTGATGGCGAGCCCGTCGACAAGGAAAAAATCCAGGGCCAGGTTGGCTACGTATTTCAGCGCGCTTTGCTGCTGCCCTGGCGGACGGCGCTGGAGAACGTCGTTCTGACCATGGAAGTGGCGCGACGCGGGATGAAACGCGCCGAGCGCGAAGACGAAGCTCGCCGCTGGCTTGAAATTGCCGGGCTCAAGGGCTTTGAGAACCGCTACCCCCACGAATTGTCGGGCGGCATGCAGCAGCGCGTTTCGATCTGCCGGGCCCTGGCGTTCAAGCCGCGCGTGCTGCTGATGGACGAGCCGTTCGCTGCGCTGGACGAGATCACCCGCGAGACCCTGCAGGAAGAACTGCTGCAGCTCTGGGCGCAGACGGAAACCACCGTGGTCTTCATCACGCACTCCATTCCCGAGGCGGTGCTGTTGTCGGAGCAGATCATCGTGATGTCCGCCCGCCCCGGCCGGGTGGTGGAGCGCATCGAGGTGCCGTTCCCGCGTCCGCGGGCCGAGGCCATGCGGGAGTTGCCCGAGTTTGTCAGCATGGCGAGCCATGTTCGCAGCTTGCTGCGCGCCCCGCTCAAGTCAGTGGCCGCGGAATAGGAGTTCAAGATGTATCGTTTTTCAGTAACTGCCGGCCAATTCCTGGTTTTCGCCGTGTTTTTCGGCGCCTGGGAGGCCCTGGTTCATCTGCTCAGTATCCGCCCGGTCATCCTGCCAGCGCCCAGCGTCATCGCACAGGTCGCCTGGGAAAATCGTGATCTTCTGCTCAAGAACACCTGGCCAACCTTCCTCGCCATTTCGTTGGGCTTTATATATGCGGTCGTCGCCGGCTTTGTCATTGCCGTGGGCATCGCCTATTCCCGGATCATCCGGGACCTGACCTATCCGTTCCTGGTCACTGCGCAGATCTTGCCCAAGATCGCCTTCGCTCCGCTGTTCCTGATCTGGTTTGGCTTCGGGCTGACCCCCAAGATCGTCATTGCGGCGCTGATTGCGTTCTTCCCCATCGTGATCAACACCGCCAAGGGCCTGACCTCGGTCGATAGCGAAATGCTGCAATATATGGACTCGCTGGGCGCGCGCGGCTGGGAGAAGTTCACCAAGATCAGCCTGCCCTGGGCCATGCCGTATATTTTTGCGGCCCTCAAGATCTCGATCACCCTGGCCATTGTCGGTGCGGTGGTGGGTGAGTTCGTCGCCGCCGGCGAAGGCCTGGGCTATGTGATCAACGCCTCCAACATCACCCTCAATACCGAGCTGATGTTTGCCGCGATCATGTGCATGAGCGTGCTCGGCATCCTGATGTTCCTGGTGATCGTGCTGTTTGAGCGCCTGATGCTGCCGCAGGGCCAGCAGGATGGCGGCGTGCAGGCCACGATGTAATCCAAGCCCGGCGGCCAGCTGCTGGCCGCCGGCTCGATTTGCCTAACTCAATGCTCTGGGCGCGCCCGGGCAGACTGTGTCTCATGGAGGAGAAACGACGATGAAAATGATGAGCAAAGGCTATTTGGGCGGGTTGGTGCTGGGGGCCCTCGCATTGGGGCTGTCCAGCACTGCCCATGGCCAGGACAAGGTCAGCCTGCGGCTCGACTGGGTCTATGGCGCCGAGCATGCCCCGATCTTCCTGGCGATGGAAAAAGGCTATTTTGCCGATGCCGGGATCGACCTCGAATTGCTGCCAGGCGAGGGATCATCGGTGACGGTGAAACTGGTGGGCAATCGCGACGCTGACTTTGGCTATGCCACCGCCGATCAGGTCTTGCTCGGGGCGCAGCGCGCTCTGCCGCTGGTCGCCACCTCGGTGGTGCTGCAGCAGAATGCCACCGCCCTGATCTTCAAGGCCGGGCAGAAGATTTCGGACATCAAGACCGATCTGGCCGGCAAGACGATTGGCGTTCAGCTCAAGAGCAATACCAGCCTGCAATGGCAGCAGATCAAGCAGGATCTCGGCCTTGATGCCAGCAGCTTCACCGAAGTGCCGGCTGACGGCGCCGTGGTGGCCCTGCTCTCGGCCGACCGCATCGATGCCGGCGTTGGCTTCTACTTCAATGATGCGCTCAAGCTGCGCGCGACCGGCGAGGAGGTGGACTGGATCCTGTTCGAGGATTTGGGTCTCAATATGTATTCCACCTCGCTGTTCACCAATGCCGAGCTGATCGCCGAAAATCCCGATCTGGTGCGCCGCTTCACCCAGGCCTTCATGCAGGGCTGGGCCTACTCCCTGGAGCACCCGGACGAGGCGCTGGCCGCGTTCATTGCCGCCAACCCCGAGACCGACAAACTCTATGCCGAGCTCAAGCTGCCCGAAGTGCTGCGCATGACCCAGTCAGCCAATGTCGAAGCCAATGGCTTGGGCAATTCCACCCAGGCGGAATGGGAAGGGCTGCAGGACAAGCTGCTGGCCATGGGCGTCGTGACCGAGAGCATCGACCTGTCGACGGTTTATAGCAACGACTTCCTGAAATAGGCTGATTGAGCCGCCGGGCGTCCCCATCGGCCGTCCGGCGGCCGTTTTCTTCTATAACGATCGCCCCATGACCATGCTGGACAGCCTTGCCCTGCCGCCGATGCCGTCGTTCCGCTTGGACGGGCGCCGCGCCCTGATCACCGGAGCCAGCCGGGGCATTGGCTTTGCCGCCGCTGCCGCCATGGCCAAGACGGGCGCCCACGTGACGCTATGCGGCCGTTCGGCAGCAGATTTGACGCTGCGGCAGGCCGCAATCGTCGCGGCGGGTTGCCAGGCAGACATCCTGCCTCTCGACATCACCGATATTGCCGCCATGCGCGCCGGCGTCGCTGCGGCCGGACCATTCGACATCCTGCTCAGCAATGCCGCGACCAACCGGATCAAGGCGTTCGGCGAGGTGAGTGTCGATGACTTCGACGCGCTGTTTGCCGTCAATGTGCGGGCGGCCTATTTCGTGGCGCAAGCGGTCGCCGACCGACTGCGCCGCGCCGGGCAGCCGGGCTCCATTATTCAGATGTCGTCGCAGCTGGGCCATGTTGGCGCCGCCAACCGCTCCCTCTATGCAACCTCCAAATTTGCCATTGAAGGGCTGACCAAGGCGCTGGCAGTGGAGCTGGGGCCGGACCAGATCAGGGTGAACGCGGTGGCGCCGACCTTTATCGATACGCCGCTGACCCGCTCCTATGGCTTGGATGAGACGGCCATGGCGCAGGTTCGCGCGAAGATCAAACTGGGCAGGATCGGGCGCGTTGAGGACGTAACCGGCGCAATCCTGTTCCTGGCCTCCGACGCCTCGGCCCTTGTGACCGGCACCTCATTGCTGGTCGATGGCGGCTGGACCGCTGAATAGCTATTAGGCGAACGGCGCGGTCATGCTGGAGAAATCGGCGAAGGGCCCCGAGTTTGAGCCCGCCCGGGCCTGCGCGATCAGATAGTCGCCGGTTTTGTCGACGTCGCGCGCCATCGCGATCTCGGCGCTGGCGCCATCGCGATTCTGCAATGCTTCGAGAATATCGACGTGGGAAGCCGTGTTCCACAGGCCAGGCGAATTCAGCGAAAAATACATCGTCGGGCCGCAGCGCAGCCAGAGCGCCTCAATCAGCGGCAGCAGGATATCGGAGCCAATTTGGCGATAGATGGTGAAATGGAACTGCTGGTTCGCCCGCAGCACTTCGGTCATCTCGCCCTGTTCGTGGGCGCGACGGCCGACGGCATTGAGGGCGTGCAGTGCGGCCATGAACTCGTCATTGACATAGTCGCAGGCAATGCGCGCCGCCATGCCTTCGACCTTGCGACGCAGCTCGAACAATTCGAGCAGATTGCGTTCGCTGAGCTTGGGCACCCGCACCGAGCGATTGGGCAGTTCTTCCAGGGCATTGGCCGCCACCAGGCGGCTGAGGCTTTCGCGCACCGGCATGGGGCTGGTGCCGAGGCTGGTCGCCAGCTTGCGCAGGCTCATGATCTGGCCGGGCACGAACAGCCCTGACATCAGCCCATATTGCAGGCTGGCCAAAACCCGATCCTGCACTTTGCCGCGGCCTGAGGGCTCAAGCCCCTCGGGCGATTTATCATGTTCCATAGTGCTTCCCATTCGCTTGACGCCCTTAGTAATGTGATGACACAATGTGATCAAGGTTATTCTCGCCGACGGTCGTGTTTAGACTAGCGCACCTCCGTCCATTGCGCACTGTCCCGGACCCCATGATTTGTCCATGCGCAGCTAGCGGTGAGCAGCCCGGATTCAGCAATTTAACCAGGAGACTGATCGTGACTGAAATCAAGCGTCTGCCCGGCACCGCCCGCATGAGCAATGCGGCGATCCACAATGGCACCGTCTATACCAAGGGCATTACGGCGCGGGGCGGCCCGTCCGACATCGCCGGTCAGACACGCAATGTCCTTGACCAGTTGGATGCCCTGCTGGCGGAAGCCGGGACGACGCGCAGCAACGTGCTGCAAATGATGATCTGGCTAACCGACATGAGCGACTTCGGCGCTATGAACGAGGTTTATGACGCCTGGGTTGTGCCCGGCGCCGAACCGGTGCGGGCCTGCGTCGGCGCGCCGCTCGCCAGCCCCGAACTGCTGATCGAAATCCGGGCTGTGGCCGCGCTCTAACTGTCGTGGCGGCTTGGGCCGGACCGGCAGGATGCGCGGTTCGGCCCAAGCCGGCTCAGACCCCTAGTCGGCTCAGACGACGGGGATACTGCCCGGTGCCGTGCCGCGGGGCGGCAGCGTTTCGTAGCATTGCTTGCTATGCGACAATTTGAGATTGACCAGCGTTGCCGCCAGATTGATGGCGCAGGCCATCGGCTCGACGATGGGGATGCGGTAGCGCGCGCTGAGCGCCTCGACATAGCCCGACATGGCCGTGCAGCCGAACAGGATCACCTCCGCGCGATGCTTGCTGATCGCATCGTCGATCTCGCGCTCGATAATGCTCAGGCAATAAGGCTGGCTCTCGATCAGGTCGGCCGGCGGCGCATCCAAAATATGCATCGACACCACCTTGCGCTCGAAGCCATAGGCTCGAATGTGCTCTTCCAGCAGTTGCTGACCGTTTTTCATGCCAATGACGGCGATGCGTGCGCCAAGCAGGCTGGCAATTGTCAGGCCGGACAGGCCAGGCCCGAGCACCGGAATCTGCGCTGTTTCTCGCGCCGCCCGCAGCACCGGATCGACCATGCAGTCGAGCACGATCGCATCGACGCCGTCCCGCTCGGCCTGACGAACGGCCTTGAGAATATGCGGGCCGGCGAGCACTTCCTCGGTGGCGAATTCCATCGAGAACGGCCCTTCCTCAATGGGAACGACCTCGATTTCGACGCCCTCTCGGGCCCATTGCTGGCGCTGGGCGGTCATGCCGGCAATGACCTTGGGCGAGCGGACCGGCACGATATCACGAATGCGCATCTGGCTTTCCAATTATGTGATCACATAATGTGATTATATGTGCGTTGAGCGTTTTGGCAAGCGCACCAGGCACCGCATCGCCATGCTCGGCATGGCCACATAAGTCGGCTTGACAATTCCATTTCGTGATCACAGTGTGTAATCACATTGTGAGGCCTATCTATGATTTCCATTCAATCGATCGAAACCCGTCTGGTTCGCCTGCCAACCAGGCGCACCCACAAATGGACGGGTCTGACCGAGCCGATCGGTCAGTATTTGCTCGTGAAAATAACCGGCAGCGACGGCTCGGTGGGCTGGGGCGAGGCGCCCGCTCTCAAGGACTGGGGCGGCGAATTTGGCCGCTACTATGGTGAGAGCACGGCCATCGTCGACCTCGTCATTGCCAAGTATCTCGCGCCTGCGGTGGCTGGCCTGGAGGTCGGTCACCCGGCTGAACTGCACCGGCGCATGGACGCGGCAATCAAGGGCTATCCCTACGCCAAGGCGGCGGTGGACTTTGCCTATTACGACCTCACCGGCAAGGCGCTTGGCGTCCCGGTGCATGTCCTGCTGGGCGGGTTGTTGCGGCCGATCGTGCCCGTCACGCACTCCATCGGGCTGATCGATGTCGAAGAGGCCGTGACTGAGGTCAAGGCTGTGGTGCGCGACGGCATTCGCACCATCAAGATCAAAGTCGGGATCAATCCGGACCGCGACGTCGCCATCGTGGGCGCCATCCGTGCAGCAGTCGGCCCCGATATCGCGCTCTGCGTCGACGCCAACGAAGGCTATAAAACCCCCGGCGAAGCGGTCCAGACTGTTCGGCGCATGGAGCAGTTCAACCTGATCTATGTCGAGCAGCCCGTCATGGGCATCGAGCGCATCGCTCAGGTCGCAGCGCGGATCGATCCGCCCGTAATGGCCGATGAATCGGCCTGGAATGCCCACGACGTCAGCCAGATCATCAATCAGCGCGCCGCCCAGATCGTCTCGATCTACACCACCAAGCCCGGCGGCCTTTACCGGGCCATGCAGGTCTCGGCGGTGTGCGAAGCCGCCGGCATCATCTGCAATGTCAACGGTTCGGTGGAAACCGGCATCGGCAATTTGGCCAATGTGCATCTGGCCGCCGCCGCCCCGGCAGCGGTGCTGTCCAACGTCATTCCCGTCTCAATGCCGGCGGAAGCCCAGAATGGGCGGATCGGCGGCATCTACTACACCGACGACCTGTTGAGTGAGCCGATGGTGTTCGCCGATGGCGGTATCCGCGTGCCCACCGGGCCCGGCATGGGCATTTCGATCGATGCCGCCAAGGTCGATCAGTACAGCGTTCAAATCTAGCGAGTTATCATGCGTCAGCCCATTATCGACAAAATCACCAAGTTCATGGCGCAGCTTTCGCTCGACGCCGTCATTACCAGTTCGCCGGAAAACTTCGCCTATGTGACCGGCTTCGTGGTTCCGACCCAGCCGATGATCCGGCATCGGCATGCCATGGCCATTCTGACCGCCGATGGTCGCAACAGCCTGTTCGGCGTCGATATGGAGGCCAGCACGATTGGGCGACGCGCGCCCGGTGTGCCGCTGGCGGTGTGGCGCGAATTTCACGACGATGCCATGCGCATCCTCGCCGATACTCTGGAAGAGATCGGCCTGGGGTCGGCGGCAATCGGCCTTGAACTCGATTACCTGCCGGCCGGCGATTTCCAGCGGCTACAGAGCTATCTGCCCAAGGCCCGGTTTGTCGGGGTGGAGCGCGAATTGTCCCGCGCCCGGCAGATCAAGACGCCCGAGGAAGTCCAGCTCATCCACCGCCTGGCGCGCATTGCCGATCAGGCCATTTCCGACAGTCTGGCGGGCGTCCGGGCCGGCGACAGTGAAATGGACATCGCGGCCATCCTCACCCGCCGGATCTACGAGTTGGGAGCGGAGAATTTCAAGCTCCTGATCGTGGCGACCGGCGAGCGCAGCCAATTGCCCAATGTCGGCCCCTCGACGCGCATTCTGGAGCGCGGCGATATCTGCCGCGTGGAAATTTTCTCGGTTCTGGATGGCTATCAGGCCGGCGTGTGCCGGACCGCCTATGTGCAGGAACCGCCGCCAATGGCGGAAGAGATCTGGCAGCTGATGGTGGATTGCAAATATCGCATTCTCGAACAGACCAAGCCGGGCGCCAGTTGCCTCGCAATCTACAACGACTTCATCGCCCGTCTCGCCAGCAAGAATCTGGCGCCGATTTCCTTTGTCGGCCATGGCATCGGCCTGCATCTGCACGAAGATCCCTATCTCGGCGCCACGCCCATTCTCGGCCAGCCGGGAGGCGACGCCCTAGTCGAGGAAAACATGGTGCTCGGCTTCGAGCCGCTTTGCTACCGCACCGGCTATGGCTTCGGGGTGCAAAACAAGGACGTCCTGCATGTCGCCGCCGATGGCGCAGTGCTGCTGTCCGACTACACCAACAGCGATCAATTGATCCGCATCGACTAAATGCGCCCAGCGCGAGGAGGAGTTCACGATGACCAGTTCGCCCAGCCCATCGCAGTGCGATATCCTGTTTTCCGGCACCGGCTATTTCACGGAAATAATCCTTGGCGATCTGGCCGTGGCGGCCCGAGGACCCCTCCACGTGGTCATCGGCGGCCGCAATCCCCAGCGGCTGAAATGGCTCGTCGACGCCTGCAACGCCCGCGCCATGAATTATCGCACCCAGGCCAGCTTCAGCAGCACCATTCTTGATTCGAGCTCGAGCGAAACCCTGGTCGAGCCGTTGCAGCGGTTGCGGCCGGGGATCGTGGTGCAATCGGCTTCGGCGCAATCGCCGTGGCGAGTGGACAATGGGGAAAGCCTTTGGTCCGACCTGGTGGCCCAGGCCGGTTTCGGCAGCACCATCGCCTTTCATGCCCTGCTGGCTTGGCGGACCGCCAACGCCGTTCGCGCGGCTGGCCTCGACGCTCATTTCGTCAATACCTGCTACCCCGATGGCGTCAACCAGGTGCTGGCCAGCGCCGGGGTACCCCTGACGACGGGTGTCGGCAATATCGGCATTTTCTCGTCGGTTATCGGCAGCCGGCTGCCGCTTGGACAGCGCAATGATCTGCGCGTTCTGGGACATCACCGCCACATCGTTGAATGGCGCAAACCCGGCACCGAACGGGAGGGCGCGCCGGTGCGCGCCTGGGTGGGGGATACCGAGCTGATGGATGTCGACGCGATGACCCGCGATATCCAGCTGCCGCATCGCGATCTCAATCTGGTCTCCGGCGCCAGCGCGGTGCCGGTGTTGCTGGCGCTGGCCGGCGAAGGCGCCCGCCGCGTCCATGTCCCCGGCCCGGGCGGACGGCCCGGCGGCTATCCGGTGATGGCCGATCGTGACGGCGTGACCCTCGATCTGCCCAAGGGCGTCAGCGAGGCCGACGCCATCGCCTGGAACCGGCAGTTCGAAGAAAAGGACGGGGTCACAGTCCGCAATGGCCGCGTGGTCTATTCGGCCCGCGCGCAGGAGGCACTGGCCCGACACAGCGCCGATCTGGCGGCGGGCTTTGCCGTCGAGGATGTCGAAGCCGCCGCTGCGGAGTTGGGCGTGCTGCGCGAACGTCTGGGCGGTTGAAGGCAAGCGGGTAAGGAGAACGAACATGCGTCTGGTGGTAATTGGTGCCGGCAATGGCGGTATGGCAACGGCGGTGGAACTCACCCTGGCCGACCATGATGTGACACTTTATGGCCGGTCGGCCGACACGATTGCTCCATTGCAGGCCAATGGGCTGGGCTATGAGGGGGTATTTGGCTCCGGGCGATTGCAGGTGGCCCGGATCACCACGGATCTGGCTGTCGCCATCGCCGAAGCCGAGGCGGCCATCGTGGCGTTGCCAACATCGGCCCATGCCGCCGTAGCCCGCGCCTTGCAACGGGCCGGATGGGGCTCCGAGCGGCCGGTCATTCTCAATCCCGGCCACACCGGGGGTGCCTTCGAGTTCGAAACCGCCTATCTCGCCCTCGCTGCCGCGCCCCCCATCGTGCAATTTTCGACGCTGGCCTATGTGGCCCGCAAGTCGGCCTCCGATATCGTCAACATCAGTGGGCGGGCCAAGGCCCTGCGCACCGCGGCCTTGCCCGGCGGCGAAGCGGCGCTGGCTTTGGCGTGCAGTCTCTTCCCCGGCGCCTACGACACCGGCGACGTGATTGCCTGCGATCTGTCCAATGTGAACATGGTCGTGCATCCGCCAGGGGCCATTCTGGGCGCAGCCTGGGTCGAGGCGACCCAGGGCGATTTCACCTTTTATGTCGAGGGTTTGACGCCCGGCGTGGTTGAGATCATGGCCGCCCTTGACGCCGAACGTCTGGCGGTCGGACTGGCGTTCGGCCATCAACTGCCCACCGTGGTCGATGAAATGAAGGCTATCGGCACGGTGCCATCGGATGCCCGTAGCGACGATTATCGCGCCATTGCGAGCGGGGAGGCCAACCGCAGGATCAAGGCGCCCGATTCCCTGGCCCATCGCTATTACGCCGAAGACTTCCTGTTCGGTCTGGTGCCCTTCCTGGCCTACGCCCAGATCGCCCAGGTGCCCGTCCCGGTCGCGTCTGCCCTGACGCATCTGGGCCTGATCGCTACCGCCACCAGCCCCAATCAGCCCCGCCGCGACCTTGCTGCAATGGGCCTCACCGGGGCCGACATGACCCAACTCCGCCAGCGCTCCGGAAGCTAGTGTTTGGGCCGGGCGTCGTCCGCTAAGCCTCCCGGCCAAGGGCGCTGAACTCTAATCCAGCGTTTGCCGGTAGCGCAGCATGGCGATGATCGAGATCAGCACCAGGATGATGCCCAGTGCCCAGAATTGGGTGCCAACATCGCCGACCTGCGCGCCTTTCAGCATCACCTTGCGCACCAGTTCGATGAAATGGGTGGCCGGCACAATGGTGCCGAGCCACTGCGCCCAGCCCGGCATGCCGGCAAAGGGGAACATGAAGCCGGACAGCAGCACCGAGGGCAGGATGGTGAAGAAGGACAGCTGCATCGCCTGCATCTGATTGCGCGCCGCGGTGGAAATCAGGAACCCCAGCGCCAGATTGTCGAGGATGAACAGGTTGAAGCCGATGAAAAACGCCAGCACGGACCCCTCGAACGGCACGTGAAACAGAATGCCGGCCGAGATCACGAACACCGCCGTCTGCACATAGCCGACCAGCACATAGGGCAGGATTTTGCCCAGCATCACCTCCACTGGCCGCACCGGCGTGGCGATCAGCATTTCCATGGTGCCGTGCTCGCGTTCCTTGACGATGGCCACGGCGGTGATCATCACCATGGTCATCGACAGGATGATCGCCAGCAATCCCGGCACGATATTGGTCGAGGTCTTGCCCTCGGGATTATATGCGCGATGCACGATCACCGAGAATGGGGCCGGGGCCGCCGCCGGTCCGGCCAGCGGGCCGGTCAGCACCTGCGCCACCGCGCCGGCAATGATGTCGTTCATCGACCCCATCGCCCCGCCCACTGCCGAGGGGTCCGACGCATCGGCGGCAATCAGGATGCTCGGTTGCAGCCCCCGGATCACGTCGCGCTCGAAGTCCCTGGGGATCACCACCACGAAATTGGCGTCACCCCGCCGCAGCGCCGCTTCACCGGCCCCGACGCCCTCGATCGTGCCGCGGAAATCGAAATATTCCGACACCTCCATGCCGCTCAAAATCGCCCGCACCAGCGGTCCGTCATCGCCCATTTCCACCAAAGTCGGCAGATGGCGCGGATCGGCATTGATGGCAAAGCCGAACAGCAGCAGCTGGATGATCGGCAACCCGATCATCATCGCGAAGGTGACGCGGTCGCGCCGCATCTGGATGAATTCCTTGAGCAGCACCGCCATAAACCGCGACCAGGAGAAGAACCGGTTCATGTCGGCACCGGACTATCGGTGGCGAAATTGTCCTGCGCGCCGGTCATCAGATAGATGAAGGCCTCTTCCAGCCCGGCCGGTTGCCGGCTCCACTGATGCGTCCCCTCGGTCTCCAATTCGCCGACGCTGGCGTCCAGCGCCGCCGCATCGGTGCCCGACACATGCAGCACCGCGCCAAAGCGGGCCACCTGCAACACGCCGGGCAGGGTTTTCAGCCGCTCCTCCAGCGCCCCCAGATGCGGGCCGGCGACGCGCCAGGTGGTCAGCCCCACCATTTCGGGGATTTTGGCCGCCGGTCCGTCGATCAGCTTCTTGCCATAGGCGATATAGGCGATGAAATCGCACTGCACCGCCTCGTCCATATAGTGGGTGGACACCAGCACGGTGACGCCCGCCTTGCTCAGCCGGCGGATTTCATCCCAGAAATCGCGCCGCGCCTTGGGGTCGACACCGGCTGTCGGCTCATCGAGCAGCAGCAGTTTGGGATCGTGGATCAGGCAGGCCGCCAGCGCCAGCCGCTGCTTCCAGCCGCCCGACAGCGTGCCGGCCAGTTGCTTGGCCCGATTGGCCAGCCCCAGCTCGTCCAGCGCCCGTTTGACCCGCGCCTTGCGGTCGGGCACGCCATACATCCGCGCCACGAAATCGAGATTTTCGGCAATCGAGAGATCCTCGTAGAGCGAGAATTTCTGCGTCATATAGCCGACCTGTTCCTTGATCCGCCCGGCCTGGGTCAGCACGTCAAAGCCGAGGCATTTGCCCTGGCCTGCATCCGGAATCAGCAAGCCGCACAGCATGCGGATCGTCGTGGTCTTGCCCGAGCCGTTCGGCCCCAAAAAGCCATAGATGGCGCCCTTGGGCACGGTGATGTCGAAATGGTCCACCACCATGCGCTCGCCAAAGATCTTGGTCAGCCCGGTCACGGCGATGACCGGCTCCGCGCTCATGGCAGCGCCTTGACCGTCACCGGTTGTCCCGGCATCAGCGTACCGGCGTCATCGAGCACCGCCTCGGCCACGAACACCAGCCGCCCCCGCTCATCGCGCGAATAGATCACCGGCGGCGTGGTCTGCGGTTCGGCGCCGATGGAACTGATCCGCCCCGTCACCCCGGCCGCACAGCTATCGCAACTGACGCTGACGCGTTGCCCCACAGCCAGCCCGGCTCGCTCTGCCTCGCCAACATAAAACCGCGCCTTGATCGCGCCATCAGGCCGGATCGACAGCACCGGCGCGCCCGCCGCCACCATTTCCCCGGTGCTGAAAAACACCTTGTCGACCACCCCCGCGACCGGGGCCGTCACCATGCGATCATCGAGATCGAGCTGGGCCCGCTCCGCATCGGCGACGGCGGCATTGAGGTTGGCTTCCGCCGCCACTTGCTGGGCATTGCGCGCCGGCAGCTCGGCCACCGCAACCTGCGCGTTGAGTTGGCTCACTTGCGCCTGGGCGCTGGTCAAGGCCGCGCGGTCCTGCTCCAGCCGCGCCTCGGTCGCCGACCCGGCATCGAACAGCTTCTGGCTGCGGGCCAGGGTCGATTGCGCCAAGGTCAGATCGGCCTCGGCCTTGGCCAGATTGGCGCGGATCACGTCGATTTCCTGGCTGCGGCTGCCGGTCACCAGATTGTCCAGCGTCGCCCGTGCCGCTGCTACGCGCGCTTCGGCCGCCCGCACCACGGCCTCCTGCTGGGCGCTCTGCAGCACGAACAAGGTCGCCGCCGCCGCGATGGTGTCGCCCTCGCTGACGGCGATCGTCTCCAGCCGGCCACCCATGGCCGGCGCGGCATAAATATAGTCGGCCTCCAGATAGCCGGTGAAGCCGTCGGGCGCGCTCTGGCCGAAGGACAGCACCCCCATGATCACGGCAAAAATCCCGGCGAGCCAGTCACTCATTGCCCTGCCTCCGCCCGCACGCTCAGCCCATCGAACAGGATCGACAGATGGTTCTGCATGAACCGCTCCAGCGCCAGGCCATCCTTGGGCATGATGGCGAACACTTCGGCCAGCAACAGATGCACCAGGATCGGCCCAACGATGGACCGCACCGTTAGTTCCGCATCCAGCGCCCGCAGATAGCCCTGATCCATGCCGCGCTGCAGCAGCGCGGTGACGGCGGGAAGGGCGCGGTCAAGCACCTGCCGCTTATACATCTCGGCGATTTGCGGAAATTGGCTGGCCTCGCGCAGGATCAGCTTGGGAATGGCGATGCGCTGCGGGTCGCGCATCGCCGTGATCAGCCCGCCGATCACCAGGCTCAGCACCCCGCGCGGATCGCCCTCGACATGGGCCAGTTGCGCCAGCGCATCGTCCGCCAGTGGCGCCAACGCCCGCTGCACAATCGCTTCCAGCAGCGCGTCCTTGGAGGGGAAGTACAGATAGACCGAGCCCTTGGAGAGCCCGGCGCGCCGCGCCACATCCTCGACCTTGGTGGCGGCAAAGCCCTGCTCCAGAAACAGCGCCAGCGCCGCATCCAGCACCTCATCCGGCCGTGCTTCCGCCCGGCGCCTGAATTTCGGCGGCTTCTCGCTCATGGCTTCACCTCGCCACCTTATACTAACTGACTGGTCGGTCAGTAACAAGATAGGCGTCGCTACGCGGCCTCTCTTCCCTTCTCCCCTGAGGGGAGAAGGTGGCCCGCAGGGCCGGATGAGGGGTTCAGCCTATCGGTTCCTGCTGAGGCCTCATCCCGCCCCTTTCCCTGAGTGACGATGGAGCCTAATGCGTCAGCCGCGCCAATGCGGCTGCGGTTCGGAGAGCGATTGCAGGCTGGCGCTGTCGCTGCCTTCGATACGTCGCAGCAGCAGATGGGTCAGCTCGCCCCCGGCGGCGAACACGTCCTCGCGGATACTGTCCATGCTGGGAAACAGCGTCGGCAGAATGCCCGAGGTCTGCTTGTAGATCAGCTGCACGTCGCGCCCCAGCACCAGCCCGCCTTCCTGCAAGCCGCCGACCAGCGCGATGGTGCGCATTTCGCTGTCGCAGATAATGCCGTCCGGCCGGTCGGGCTGGCCGGCCAGATCGAGCCCGAGCTTGCGGATTTCGGCCGGTGGCAGGCCCTGGGTGCCTTCGAGCACCCGCGCCTCCAGCCCGGCCCGCGCCGTCGCCCGGTGAAAGGCGGTGACGATATTGTGGTAATTGGTGGTGCTGTCATCGCCGATCACCAGCATGGCGCGCTGACAGCCCTTGCTGGCCAGCCGCTCCACCGCCATGGCGGCGAACACCTCGGAATGGAAGTCATGATAGGGGTGCGGCGTGTAAAACTCGGTGCGCCCATGGCTGACAAAGGGAAAGTCCGCATCGATCATCATCTGCACGCGCTTGTCGCGCGGCCCGGTATGGGTGATGACCACGCCATCGGCGGTGCGGTTATCCAGAATATAGCGGATGGTTTCGGCCGAGTGGTGCCGCTCGAATTCGGGGATCACCGTCAGATGATAGCGCGTGCCCTTGATGGCGTGCCCGATGCCCTGGATCATCTGCCGGGCGAAGTCGATCGAGTCCTCGGCCCCGTCCAGCACCAGCGCTATGACATTGGTCTTGCCGGTGCGCAGGCGTACCCCGGCGCGGTCGGGAATATAGCCCAGCGCCTTGGCGGCCTCGGCCACCTTGTCGCGGGTTTCCTGCTTCAGCGTGGTGCCGCCGCGCAGCGACAGCGATACCGTCGACAGGCTTAGTCCCGTCACTTCCGCGATGGTGCGCAGCGTGACCCGCTGGCCCGCCGCCCGTGTTTTGCTGTCTGCGATGATCTTGCTGCTCATGTGATGGTTTTACACTGGCCGCCGGCGAAACCAAATACCGCAAATTTTGCAACGATATTGTGGCAAGCAGGCGTTTTCTGAAACGATTGCAGAACTCTAACGAGCGGGAATATATACGTAAATTATCATCAAGGTCACCCTTCCTGACCAAATACGATTCAGAATTGCAACGTTGCATCACATGTGGTTACCTTCCCCTGCGTTCGGGTGAGGGTCCAGGGCGCAGGGCCGTTCAGCAGAGACGGCGAGAGCTTCTGAGGAGGAGTTGATGCTCAAAAAGGGTTTTCTGACCACGGTGGCCGCGCTGTCACTGCTGGCGAGTGCCGCGATCCCCGCACAGGCCGAAGTGTCGATCATGTATATGGAAAGCTTCGGCTCCCTGATCGAATCCGGCATCAAGAACTTCGAGGCCGCGACCGGCGAAAAGGTCAACGCCATCAAGCTGCCGGGGCAGGGCTATGACCAGCGCATCGCGCTCGATCTGAGCGCCGGCACCGCCGCCGACGTCGATCTGGTGGATAGCTTCATGGTGTCCGAACTGGCCGCCGCCGGCTATCTCGAGCCGCTCGACGCCATGGCCGCCAATTGGGACCAGTATAAATTCTATCTGCCCGGCCTGCTCGAAGTGGCGTCCTATCAGGGCCAGCTCTATGCCCTGCCCACCGATACCGACGTGCGCATGCTGTGGTACGATAAATCCAACATGGAAAAAGCCGGCATTGCCCTGCCGTGGCAGCCCAAGACCTGGGCTGACGTGCTCGACGCCGCCCAGAAGCTCAAGGATGCCGGCGTCCAGTATCCGTTCCAGCTGCCGGCCGGCATCAAGCAGGGCGAAGCCACCACCATGCAGGGCTTCTACATGGCGCTGCTCGGTGCCGACGTACCCGATGGTGACCGTAACCGCCTGCTCAAGCGCGACACCAACCAGTGGATCGGCGACAGCCCGGCCCTGCGCCGCACCTTCGAGCTCTACCATCAGGTGTTTGTCGAAAAAGAGCTGAACCCGGCCGATCTCAACTACGCCACCGATATCGGCGCCGCCGTACGCCAGGCACTGGCCGATGACAAGCTGGGCATTCTGGCCTCCGGTTCGTGGGAAGATGCGTGCCTGTGGGATTGCAACAATCCCCCAAGCCGCGAAGACCGCGACGCGCAGGTCGGCTGGACGCCATGGCCGGGTTCGGGTGAGCCGGGCACCAAGGCCACCACCAATATCTCGGGCGGCTGGACCCTGGGCATCAACGCCAAGGCTGCCGACAAGGAGATGGCCTTCAAGCTGGTGACGGCGATTTTCGACGAAGCCAACTTCAAGGCCTGGACGCTCGCCAATCACCGCATGGGCGTGCGCACCGATATTTCGGAATCCCCGGAATATACCGCCGATCCGTTCCTGGCCGAAGCCACGGCGCTCGCCGCCGATACCACCGGCCGCGATACCATCCCGGGCTATCAGACGGTCTCCGCCCTGGTCCAGCAGGCCACCTCCGACATTCTCGACGGCGCCAGCGTCGACGAGGTTGTCCAGGGGTACCACGACGCGCTGGTCGATGAGTTCGGCGAAGAGAACGTCATCACTTACGACTGAGTCCCCTCCCGACGCGGCGGCGCCCACTGTCCTCCGGGTGCCGCCGTGACGGGAGTTTTCGATGACGTCCCCACACGCACGGTGTCACCCCGGCCTTGAGCCGGGGCCCATCCCGAGATTTCGGCCCAGCCGCCAGGTGGCCCAGCCAGGCATCTCGGGATGACATCGAGTCTTTTGAACGGTCTGTGTGAGTGAGAACCGCCCCATGAAAAACCAGGCCAATCCCTGGCTCACCAGCAATCTCCTGGTTCTCTTTCTCGGCATGCTGCCGGCGGCTTTGCTGATTGCGGCGCTGCTGTATTTCACCGCCTGGGCCTTTGCCTTCAGCTTCACCGATCTGGCCCTGGTCGGCAAAAAATCGGTCGAATGGAGCTGGGTCGGCTTCGAGAATTTCGAGCGCCTGTTCACCCGCCGCGGCTTTCTGGAATCGCTCTGGACCACCGTCATTTTCGTGTTCTTCTCGGCCATTGTCGGCCAGTCGGTGCTGGGATTCCTGCTCGCCGCCACCCTGCGCGGCAGCGCCAGCACCATTCGCAGCGTGGTGGAAGTCTGCATCATGCTGGGCTGGCTGCTGCCCGATATCGTCGCCGCCTTCCTGTGGTCGGCCACCACCAGCCAGACCGGGCTGATCAATCAGCTCATCGTCGTGCCGCTCGGCTTCCCGCCGATCAATTTCATCAACACCTATGCGCTGCCGGTCGTCACCATCGCCAATATCTGGAAGGGCACCGCCTGGTCCTATCTGCTGTTTTCGGCGGCTTTGGATTCGGTGTCGCGCGAGGTGGTCGAGGCGGCCAAGGTCGATGGGGCAACGCCGTTCCAGCGCATCTGGCTGGTACAGCTGCCGATCATCCGGCCGCATATCGCCACCAATATGCTGTTCATCACCATCTGGACCTTCACCTATTTCCCGCTGATCTACGCCATGACCGGCGGTGGTCCGGGCCGGCAGACCGAGACCCTGGCGGTGTTCCTCTATAATCAGAGCTTTGCGCGCGGCAATCTGGGCTTTGGCAGCGCCATTTCGGTGGCCATGCTGATCATCGTCGGGCTGTTGTCGCTGGTCTATCTGCGCATGCTGCGGGAGCCCAAATAATGGAGTCCAACGCCACCACCTCCCGCATCACCGCCATCGCGCTCAGCTTCATGGCCGTGATCTGGATCAGCCCGTTTTCCTGGCTCATCCTCAACGCCTTCAATCCGCTATCCACCGGCCAGCTGGAAATCCCGCGCTCCATCGGGCTCGATAATTTCGCCCTCGCCGTCAGCGGCAGTGCCGGGCGGCAATTCCTCAATTCCATGCTGATCGCCGCCGGCACCGCCACGCTCAGCGTCGTGGTCGGCATTTCGGCGGCCTATCCTTTATCCCGCCTGCGCATTCCGGGGCGCAATGCCTTCCTCTGGACCCTGGTACTGCTGCGCATGCTGCCCTCGGCCGGCGTCTTGGTGCCGCTGTATTTTGCGGCGCAGCGCGGCGGGCTGCTCAATCAGTTCGGTGTCATCATCGCCCTGACCATTCTCAATCTCCCCTTCACTTTGCTGCTGCTGAAAAACTTCTTCGACACCGTGCCGATCGAGCTGGAGGAAGCCGCTTATGTCGAGGGAGCCAACCTGTTCCAGATCGTCAGCAAGATCGTGCTGCCGATGTCGCGGGCCGGCATTGCCGTGGTCTGGTTCTTCAGTTTCACCGGCGCCTGGAACGAGTTCCTGCTGCCGCTGATTTTCGCCCGCGTGCAGGATGCCTTCCCGATGTCGGTGGGACTTTACGCGGCCTTCGGGGTGCAGGGGGCCATCAATTACGGCTTCCTCACCGCCTTTTCCATTCTCTACGCAGCGCCGGCGGTCGGCGTTTATTTCTTGTTACGGCGCAACATGAACACAGGTTTCGCCGGTGTCGGAGTTAAAGGATGACTTATTCCAACCCCCTTTCGTCCAAGCTGGGCCTCTTGGATGATGATCTCAAGATGGAGGGGAAGCTGCTGCGGCTCTGCGCCGATCTGGAGCAGAAAATCCTCACCCCGATACACGATGCGCCGTTCCAGTGGCATGTGCAGCGCGACGACGTCGCCGCCGAAGCCGCCTTGGGTGCCGACTGGCGCGCTTGGGAAAAATTCGGCTCGCATTCGGTCTGGGCCAAGAAGCAGGGCCACACCTGGTTTGCCGCCGAAGTCACCGTGCCCAAGGCCGCCGCCGGGCAAACACTCGTGCTCAAATTCACCAGCCAGTGGCAGGACCGCCCCGGCTCGACCGATCCGCAATGCCTCGCCTATCTCGATGGCCACATCGCCCAGGCGCTGGATGGCAATCACACCGAACTGGTGATCACCCGCAACGCCAAGCCCGGCACCAGCCATACGCTGCAGGTCAACGCCTTCACCTTTTTCGACCGGCCTCTGGTCGGCTTCACCGTGGAATTCTTCATCCGCAATGAGCGCGCCGAAAAGCTCTATTACGATTTGCAGACCCCGCTCGACGTCGCCATCCGCCTGCACCAGTCCGATCCGCGCCGCCACGCCATTTTGGCCATCATCGACCGCTCGCTGCGCGCACTGGACCGTCGCGGTGGCCACACCGAAGCCTTCGCCGCTTCGCTGGGCGCCGCCGAAAAAATCGCCGCTGAAATCTATGCGCTGGTCGATACCGAGACCCAGCCGCAAATCACCGCTGTCGGCTCGACCCATCTCGACGTGGCCTGGCTGTGGCGCGTCATGCACACCCGCGACAAGACCGGGCGCAGCTTCGCCACCGTGCTCAAGCTGATGGAGGAATATCCCGAATTCATCTTCATGTATAATCAGTCGGTGCTCTTCGACTTTTTGAAGCAGGACTATCCCGAGCTGTGGACGCGGCTGAAAGAGCGGGTCAAATCCGGCCAGTTCGAGATCGAAGGCGCCATGTGGGTGGAGCCCGACGTCAACATCGTTTCGGGCGAGTCCCTGGTCCGCCAGATCATGCGCGGCCGCCGCTTCCACCTCGAAGAATTCGGCGTCGACCCCAAGACCGTCTGGCTGCCCGACACTTTTGGCTATTCCGCCAACCTGCCGCAGGTGATGGACAAGTCCGGGCTCAAATATTTCGTCACCAGTAAGCTGAGCTGGAACGACACCGACCGCCACCCCTATGACACTTTCTTCTGGCGCGGCATCGACGGCACCACCACCAAGGCGCAGCTGATCACCGCCCAGAAATTCGACAGCGAGGCCATCTACACCACCTATAATGGCGATCTCTCGGTCTCCGAAACCATGGGCGCGTGGAAGCGCTACGAGCCCAAAGCCGTCAACAACGAACTGGTGATGAGCTACGGCTATGGCGATGGCGGCGGTGGCCCGACGCGCGGCATGATCGAGCGCGGCATCCGCATGGAGCGCGGCATTCCCGGCGCCCCTCGCGTCAAGCTCGAAGGCATCGTCCCCTTCCTCGACCGGCTCGGCAAACGCATGGATGCGCCGGGCAGCAAATTCCCCACCTGGAATGGCGAGCTCTATCTGCAATATCACCGTGGCACGCTGACCTCGGTTGCCAAGAACAAGGCCAATAACCGCAAGGCCGAACGCCTGCTGCGCGAGCTGGAATTTCTCGGCGCCATGGCGTTGGTCGAGACTGGCGCGCCCTATCCCACCGAGACGCTGGCCGAGTTCTGGGAGTTGGTGCTGATCAACCAGTTCCACGACATCCTGCCCGGCACCTCCATTCCCGAGGTCTATGTCGATAGCGACAGCGAATACGGCCAGATCTTTTCGACCCTCGGCTCGCAGAACGGCCCCTGGCATTCAGCCGCGCAGGCCTTCGCCAAGCCCGGCGCTGACCAGCTCCGCCTGTTCAACTTCACCGGCCAGACCCGCTCCGGCCTGGTGCAGCTCGGCGACGATGCGTCCTTGAACGGCGCATCCCTCGCCACCGCCGGCGGCACCCATCCGCTGCAACAGATTGTCGCCGCCGATGGCAGCACCAGTTTCGTCGCCCCCATTGCCGAGCTGAACCCGCTCGGCTGGGCCGCTGGCCAGATTGTCGCCGGCGGCGCAGCCAACAGCTCTTCGCCACTCTCGGTCTCCGCCACCCATCTCGAAAACGAGCTGCTCAAAATCAGCTTCGACAAGGCCGGCGAAATCACCTCCATCTTCGACAAAACCCGCAACCGCGAAACCCTCGCCGCCGGCGAAAAGGCCAACCGCCTCATCGCCTATGAAGACAAGCCGATGGAATGGGACGCCTGGGATATCGATCGCTATTTCGAGGAACAGTTCTGGCCGCTCGCCGATGGCAAATCCTCGGTCAGCGTCGTCGAAACCGGCCCGCACCGCGCCGCCCTCCGCGTCGAACGCGCCTACCAAAACTCCAAGATCGTCCAGGTGATTTCTCTGGCCGCCGGCGCACGGCAACTGGAGTTCGACACCTTCATCGACTGGCAGGAGCGCCAGACGGTGCTCAAGGCCCAGTTCCCCTTCGACCTCAACACCTCCGAAATCCGCTCGGAAATCCAGTTCGGTCATGTCCGGCGCCCGACCCATCGCAATACCAGTTGGGACAAGGCCCGCTTTGAAGCCTCGATGCATCGCTGGGTCGATCTCAGCGAGGCCGATTTCGGCGTCGCCCTGCTCAACGATTGCAAATACGCCTATGACTGCCTGGAGCAGTCCGTACGGCTGACTCTGGTCCGGGGTTCTACCCATCCCGATCCGCAAGCCGACCGAGGCGAGCATCGTCTGCGCTATGCCCTCTTCGTTCATGATGGCGTCGCCGATCTGGCCGATGTGCATCGCGCCGCCGAGCGCTTCAACAACCCGGTGGCAGTGGTCGGAAACCGCAAGAAATCTGCCAGCATGCTGGCAGACTATGCTTGCTTCAGTTTTGCCAGTGTCGACCAGTCCAACGTCACGCTGGAGACGGTCAAAAAGGCTGAAAAATCTGACGCGGTGGTGCTGCGTCTGTTCGAGCACGCCAATATTCGCGCCGAGGCCACCATTCATTTCGGCATCCCGGTCAAGTCGGTGCGCAGCGTCAATCTGATGGAGGAGGGCGACAGCAAGCCTTTGGAAATCAAGGACAATAGCGTCACCCTCAGCCTGCGACCCTTCGAGATCGCCACGCTGTTGATCGAAACCTGAGGAGACCATCATGGCCGATGTCGCGCTGCGCGGAGTGCGCAAATCCTACGGCAACCTCGAAGTGGTCCACGGGGTCGATCTCGACATCAAGTCGGGCGAATTCGTGGTTTTCGTCGGCCCGTCGGGCTGCGGGAAATCCACGCTGCTGCGGATGATTGCTGGTTTGGAACCGATCAGTGGCGGGCAGATCTCGATTGGCGGCAAGATCGTCAACGATATCCCCTCGCCGCAGCGCGGCATCGCCATGGTGTTTCAGTCCTATGCGCTCTATCCGCATATGAGCGTCTACGAAAACATGGCGTTTGGTCTCAAGCTGGCCAAGACGCCAAAAGCCGAGGTGGATCAACGGGTTCGCGAGGCCGCGCGGATTTTGCAGATCGAGGATTATCTCGACCGCATGCCCAAGGCGCTGTCCGGCGGCCAGCGCCAGCGCGTCGCCATTGGCCGCGCCATTGTGCGTAATCCTCGGGTGTTCCTGTTCGATGAACCGCTGAGCAATCTCGACGCCTCCTTGCGCGCCCAGACCCGCATCGAAATCGCCAAACTCCACGATACGCTAGACGCCACAATGATTTACGTCACCCACGACCAGGTCGAAGCCATGACTTTGGCTGACCGCATCGTCGTGCTCAATGCTGGCCGCATTGAGCAGGTCGGCTCCCCGCTGGAACTCTATCGCAACCCGGTCAACACCTTCGTCGCCGGCTTCATCGCCAGCCAGCGCATGAACTTTATCCCCGTCTCCCCCCAGCCCAACGGTCTCGGCCTGCCGGGCGATAAGCTACTGATTATGCAGCACTCTCAACTCGCTGCCGCCCGCACCCTCGGCGTCCGCCCCGAACATCTGGTGCTGGCTACCCCCGAAACCGCCCATTTCTCCGGCACCCTGTCCGTCATCGAACAGTTCGGCGAATACGCCCTGGCCTATGTCGAACTACCCGACGGCGAACTCATCACCGTCAAACTCGACGGCGCCCCCGATTTGCAACTGCACCAGACCATCCATATCGGCCTGCCGGCCGAAGCGGTGCATCTGTTCGACGAAGCAGGCCGGGCGTTGCGGTAGCGCCTCCAACACCCGGAATGGTAAAACTCCCAATAGACAAATGGTCGCGCTTGTCGATCCAATCACCGCTGGGACTTGGCGCGGCGGGCCCTGTTTGACATGCTTGTCAGGCATATACTCGATTCTGGATTTGCGGTCGTTTTGCGGCGCCGCACATCGTTTCATAGCAGTGATGGTGAACCAGACGGACCGGCGTTTCTTCAGTGAACGCCGGTCCGATCCGGTGATAGTGGGGTCTGCCGATGGCGCCGAATGTTTCCGGGCCTGGACGCGATGCGTTCGACTCAACTGGGCGCGGCCTGCAGCATCAGGGCCTGCGCCGCGCCAATGAACGCGCCGTGCTGATGGTGATTGCCTTCAATTCCGGCGTGTCCAATGCCGAGATTGCCCGCCTGTCCGGGCTGGCCCCGCAAACCGTTTCCGCCATTCTCACCGATCTGGATCGCGCCGGGCTGATCACCCGCGGCGAAGTGCTGCGTGGACGGCGCGGTCAGCCAGCGACGCCGATTTCCCTGCGAGCCGAAGGGGCGCTGGCCATCGGCGTCGAAATCGGCTGGCACCATATCGATGTGCTGCTGCTCGATCTGCATTTGCAGGTATCGGTCCGCCAGCATCGCAGCCACGACTTTCCCGATGCCTGCACGCTGGTCGGCGAGCTGGTCGACATGATCGGTACGCTGCTGGCCGGGCTGAGCGATGAACAGCGGGCGCGCACCCTCGATATCGGGATCGCGCTACCCAACAACATCGCCGACAATCTGGCACTGGTGGCGGCACCTGAGGCACAGCGGGCGCTGTGGCAACAGCTCGATCTGGTCGCCGAGCTGGAGCGGCGCACCTGCCTCACGGTCAGCACCTATAATGACGGCAATGCCGCCTGCTGGGCCGAGCTGATTGCCTTCGACAAGCCGCGACCGTCCAACTTCATCTATTTCCTGATTTCCCGCTATATCGCCGCCGGCATTGTCGGCCAGGGGACGCTGTGGGAAGGGCCGAGCGGCAATTCAGCCAATCTGGGCTCGATGCTGGTCGGCGATGCTGACGGGCAGCAGCAGGCGGCCCATTTCGTCGCCTCGGTCACGGCGCTCGAAGCCGGGCTCAAGGCCGCCGGCTTCACCGTCGATCCCGACTGCATCGAAGACTGGGACTGGGTGGCCATTGAGCCGGTGCTGGAACAGTGGATTATTGCCAGCGGCGCGGCGCTGGCGCGGGTGGTCCACAACACCATGACGGTGATCGAAACCGGGCTCGTGGTACTCGACAGCATTCTGCCGGCCCCGATCGTCGCACGGTTGGTGACGCAGCTGGAGGCCGAATTGCGGCTGCTGCCGGTCGCCCCTCACACGCCGCCGCAAGTGCTGTCCGGCCATCTCGGTCGGTTGGCGCCAGCCATCGGTGCGGCGGAGCTGACGCTCTACCGCCGCTTTTTCTCACGCACTCTCGCGGATCTGGCTGGCTGATTCATCGGCCAACTGGCCCAGCGCCTGACGCAATTGAGCACTGGGGTAAACACCACCGTCTGGCGCGGCGCGATCCGGTGTTCGGTGCCGGTGCGCGGATTGCGGCCAATGCGTTCGGCCCGATCGCGCAGTTGCAGGGTCCCGAAAGCCGTCAGCTTCACATTTTCGCCGGCCATCAGGGCCTCGGCGATCAGCGCAAACATCGCTTCACCCACGGCGGCTGTATCGGCCTTGCTCAGGCCCGTGCGGCGAGCTGCTGCATCGCTGAGCATGGCCCGCGTAACTGTTGTGGTCACTTCAAGATCCCCCTCACGGTTAAGTTCATAAGAAGAATTTAAGTCGCTGTCCAGCCGGTGTTCGATAACCTGAATATCGCGATCAAGTTTGGTTGACTTCTTTTAGAATGGTTATAAGCTAGCGAGCATTCTAAGAGACAAAACAAGCCGAATCGTGGCGCGTTTGGCCGCCGTTGTGGCCTGTGCTGCTAGCCGGGTTCTGCCCCAGAAAGGTCCGATGTGAGACTGACGCGTCAATCCAACTATGCGATCCGCACCCTGGTCTATTGCGCCGTTAATGCGCCGGAACTGAGCCGCGTCGCCGATATCGCCAAGGCCTATAATATTTCCGAGCTGTTCCTGTTCAAGCTGATCAAGCCGTTGGTGGAAAACGGACTTTTGGCCACGGTGCGCGGCCGCCATGGCGGCATCAGGCTGGGCAAAAATGCCGAAGACATCACCTTGCTCGATACCATCCGTCTGACCGAAGAGAATTTCGCCCTGGCCGAATGCTTTGAGGATGGCGCCGATTGCCCGCTGATCGGGGAATGCGAGCTCAATGGGGCGCTGCGTGAAGCGCTGGGCGCATTCTTCGACGTGCTGGCCAGCTACACCATCGCCGACCTTGCCAGCAAAAAGCGTTCCATCCGCCAGCGCCTCGGCCTGTCGGCCCTCGACGCGGTGATGGAACCGGCGCACTAAGGCACAGGTTTTTGCTGCACAGATTTGCACCCTCGGTCCTTGCCCGAGGGTGTTTTTGTTGGTGGTGGAGGGGACTGCATGTGGCAGGATTTGTGGCTAGCGCCGGCCAAATCCCCTCGCCCCTCAGGGGAGAGGGCTAGGGTGAGGGGTGCGATGGTGGGGTGAGCCGCTCTGCTTGCAGCATGCATCATAAAATATGAGTTTGACAGTCATAATAACTTGTGGTTCTCTCACCGCATCACCGGGCGGGTTGGTTTGAGGGGATTTCAGCCAGCCATCGCCCGGCCGAGATGACGGGTGCTTGCTGCTACCGTCTCCCCGGGCTGGTCAGGGTCCTCAACGCCCTGACCAGCCTTTTTTCGCCGAGCCCGCGCAGTACTGGCATGCCCCGGTCAGCCTTCCCTTTGGGCGCGGTCTATGCTCTATCCGCGCCATGGCCGCAGCACCCCTTCTTTCGCTTCAGAATATCCGTTTGACCTTTGGTGGCACCACGCTCCTCGAAGGCGCCGAACTCATCGTGTCCCCCGGCCAGCGCATCGCGCTGGTGGGCCGCAATGGCTCGGGCAAATCCACCCTGCTCAAGATCGCCTCGGGCGATGTCACCCACGATAGTGGCGTGCGTTTCCTCGAGCCCAGCGCCACCTTGCGCTATCTGCCGCAGGAGCCGGACCTTTCCGCCTACGCCACGACTTTGGCCTATGTGGAGGCTGGTCTCGGGCCTGGCGATGACGATTATCGCGCGCAGTATCTGCTCAGCTCGCTTGGCCTGACCGGCGAAGAAAACCCGAAAAACCTCTCGGGTGGCGAAGGCCGCCGCGCCGCATTGGCGCGGGTGCTGGCGCCCAAGCCCGACATTCTGCTGCTCGACGAGCCGACCAACCATCTCGATCTGCCGGCCATTGAATGGCTGCAGGCGGAACTGGAGTCGATGCGCTCTGCCATGGTGCTGATCAGCCACGACCGCCGTTTCCTCAGCGATTTGACCCGCGCCACCGTCTGGCTCGATCGTGGCGTCACCCGCCGGCTCGACAAGGGCTTTTCCGCCTTTGAAGGCTGGCGCGACCAGGTGCTGGAAGAAGAAGAGCGCGACCGCCACAAGCTCGACCGCCAGATTTTGCGCGAAGAACACTGGATCCGCTACGGCGTCACCGCACGCCGCAAGCGCAATGTTGGTCGCCTCGAGCGCCTGGCCGATCTGCGCCAGGACCGGCGCGACCAGCGCAAGGTTACCGGCGCGGTCAATATGCAGGTTTCCGAGGGTCGCACCTCGGGTGCGCTGGTGGTGGAAGCGGAAAACATCGCCAAGACCTATGGCGATCGCGTCATTGTCGGGGATTTTTCCACCCGCGTGCTACGTGGCGACCGGATTGGCATTGTTGGCCCCAATGGCGCCGGCAAGACCACGCTGATCAAGATGCTGACCGGCCTGCTGGCGCCCGATAGCGGCACCATCAAGCTGGGTTCGGCGCTGGAACTGGCGATGCTCGACCAGGGCCGCGCCAAGCTCGACGCTGATACCCGCCTGCGCGACGCGCTGACCGGGGGCGGTTCGGACACGCTGATGATCAACGGCCAGCCCAAGCATGTCGTTGGCTATATGAAAGACTTCCTGTTCAATCCCGAACAGGCCAATACCCCGATCGGCAAGCTCTCCGGTGGCGAGCGCGCCCGCGTGGCGCTGGCCCGTGCCCTGTCGCTGCCGTCCAACTTCCTGGTGCTGGACGAGCCGACCAACGATCTCGATCTGGAAACCCTCGACCTGCTCGAGGAAATGGTGTCGGATTATGCTGGCACCGCCATCATCGTCAGCCACGACCGTGATTTCCTCGACCGGGTGGCGACCTCGATCATCATCGCCGAAGGCGAGGGTGTGTGGACCGAATATGCCGGCGGCTATTCCGACATGGTGATCCAGCGCGGCGAAGGCGTGACGGCGCGCGAAGCTGCGCCCAAGGCGCATCGTCCCGGCAAGACCAGCCTGGCCCAGACCACGTCAGCCACCTCGGCCGCGCCGAAGCGCAAGATGAGCTTCAAGGAAAAGCACGCGCTGGAAACCCTGCCGGGCCAGATCAACAAGCTCGAAGACGAGATCAAGGCGATCAACGCCAAGCTGGCCGACGCCAATTTCTACACCCGCGATCCGAGCGGCTTTGCGGCCCAGTCCAAGCTGTTGCTGGCAGCCGAGGCCAAGCGCGCTGCGGCGGAAGAACAGTGGCTCGAACTCGAATTGCTGCGGGAAGAGCTGGAGGGGTGATGAGCCTCTTGGCAAAGGTCCGGTGGACCTTTGCGGCGAAGAACGCCCGGAGCGCTATGCGCGCAGGGCCGGCTGCTACAAGCGAACTGGATCGTCACCCTCGGGCTTGACCCGAGGGGCCTTGCCATGCCGGCAAAAAATGTAGAGCCCTCGGGTCAGGCCCGAGGGTGACGTGCGGTGAGCGGGGCGACTTTCCCCCGCCCCCTAGTCCTTCCAGCCGAAATTCGGCTCAGCCAGATAATGCAGTTCTTCCGCCGCTTCGCCGCTGATGCGGCGCAGCAGCAGCGCGCCCAGATGGCGGCCGGCGTCGACGAAGTCTTCGAATACGGTTTCGGCGCCAGGCTGGAATTGCGCGAACATTTCCGAAGCCTGTTTCGACACCACATGGGCGGTCTTCCCGACCACCTTACCACTATCATTGAGCGCGCCGATCACCGCCAGCGCCGACACTTCGGAGGCGCAGACCCAGCCATCGGGCGCGTCGGGGCGCTTGGTGCGTTTCATCACATAGGTGCGGATGGCGTCGGTGGCGCTGTTCAGATTCACGTCGGCGGCGAATTCATACTCGATGCCGGCTTGCTGCGCGGCGCGGGCCATGCCGGATTTGAGGTGGTCGGTATAGGTCAGCGCGCTGTCGGGCAGGATGATCGACACCTTCTTGCAGCCCTTGGCCACCAGCCGCTGCACCGCACCATAGGCGAAGGCCTCGTTGTCGAAATCGACCGAAGGATGCTGCTCGGGCCAATTGGTGCGGCCATGGCTGATGAAGGGGAAGTCGTTGTCGAGCAGAAAGCGGATGCGCTCGTCAAAGCTCTCGGCCTTGGAGAAGATCACGCCATCGGCCATGCGGTTGCGCACGATATGGCGGATCGGCTCGATCGGCTCGACCCCGCGAAACAGCGGCGTGATGACGACGTGAAACGCCGTATTGCGCAAAGCTTCGGTCAGGCCCGTGACGATGGATGAACCAAAGCCGTAAATCTGCTCGTCCGGCTCCAGCACCAGCGCAATGACATTGGTGCGGCCGGTCTTGAGGCGCAACGCTGCCCGGTCGGGCAGATAGCCGATTTCGGCGGCGATTTTCTGCACGCGGTCGCGCGTATCCTGCGCCAGCTCGGGGGCATTGTTAAGGGCGCGTGAAATGGTGGTGACGGCGAGTCCCGTCATCTGCGCAATGGTCTTGAGCGTTGGCTTGCCGGATGGCTTGACGCCGCGCTTGCTCTTGGCAGCTACGGGCACGTCGTCTTCGGACACTATTATATTCCCCCGGAACCCGCTTTGGTCGGGCGGGACGCTTCATTAAAGGGCGACAACACCAGATTGTCCGGCCCAGTTCAAGCGCCGCCGCAATCGCCAAGCGGCTGATGAACGTACATCATGATATCACAAGGGTTTATAGTCCTGGTGTGCGACCAAAGTGGGGACGTCTTTTCTCGTTTTTCTGCATTCTCTGGTCGGGAAACGTCTAGTAATCCCGCCCAAACGCTCTTATCTTGCCAGCACTGCATCGGCACCTGCCGATGTATGGGCCGTTCAACCAGCAGGAAAGGACTGAAGATGACCACTTCGAATAGCTTCACCATCCATGCCGGTTATCCGCTCGTACGCAGCGCACTCCAGGCCAAACGCCGCCAAGGGATTTGTCGCTCGAAACGAATGTGACCCCTGTCACGCTTTCGTCTCAGACTCTCGATAAACCCCCAGCAATGCCGGCCAGCATGGTGCATCCCCACCAGCTTCCAGATTTTTGGCCTGTGCATTGTGCAAGTGGAGCGTCCACAAATGCAGGAACGCAGTCTCGACCGGGCCAAGGCCCATAAGCCCATCGTCATCGAAGTCGCCGGGGAACCGCTTGGCGTCGTGGTGCCGCATGCCGACGGCTACCGCTTTCTCGCGGTGAAGCTACCGGCCTTCGCCATTGACGGCCAGCAGTTCGAAACCGTCGAAAAGGCCCATTTCGCGGTCTCCCAGGCCGTCCGCAAGGGCAGCGCCGACGCGGCGTAATCGCTGTTCGAATTGAGTGGCTTTGCCACGCCATCAACACCCACGGTGTCATCCCGGCCTTGAGCCGGGACCCATCCTGAGATGGGCGGTAACGTCGCGGTCGGGGATGGCCCCCGGCTCAAGGCCGGGGTGACCTGCGGGCGAGGCTGTAATCAGCCCTGCCTCTCAGTCATCATTCGTTGCATTCAACTCGTCGGGGTGCCGGCCTTCGCCATCGCTTGGCGGGGGCGTCAGGGCCGCATCGATCACGCGTGCCAAGGCAGCGACGTCAATCGACGCCGCTTGCCCCTGCCGTTCCAGCTCTTTGGTGATGGCGGCGGCAATCACCTGGCGGCGGTCGTCCACGGCTTTAGCCATTGCCATCGATGGAAATGCCGCCATCGTCCACCCGCACTTCGATGCCGGGCCGGGCCTGCTCCTGCTGATAGGTATAGATGCCGAAGCCAACCAGGGCGATCAGCAGAATGGCGACCACGGCATAAAGACCATTGCGACTCATAGAGAACTCCTGACGCTGTTGTGCTGGAGCAACGCGCCAGGTGGCAAAGGGTTCAATCCATTGCATTATTCCTGGGTGACGATGGCCCGCAGCGCCATCACCAGCGCGGTGACGCCAATGGCGACCGGGCCGGAATTGTCGATCATGATCGGGCTGATGCCAGCCGGCACCGGAGCCGTTTCGCGCGCCAGTCTGGCGGTGATCTGGTCGCCGCTTTCGCGTCCGAGGCGGCGCAGGCGGTCGGCCCGACGCGAGATTTCGGCGCTGATCAGCACCACGGCGCAACTGGGATATTTCGCCAGCGCGGCACTCACCGCATGGCGCGAGACATTGGCGACGACGATCTTGCCCAGCGCCAGATCGGTATCGAGGCTCAGCGGCAGGCCATAGCGCAGATTATGCGCGTCCCAGGCGAGGGCAAAGCGCCCCGCCGCCTCCATCTGGTGGAAGATTGTCGCGTCGAGCCCATCATGCGGCTCGGTTTCGGCATCGGTCGGGCGGCTGACCACGCGACGCACGAAGACGAAGCGCTTGTCATTCTCCAGCGCCTGCCGCGCCCCGGTGATCAAGGTGTCCTTGCCGACTCCCGAGGGGCCGACGATCAGGACCAGGGCACCGAGGGTACGCGCCATGTTTTAGCTGACCCTTTGCCCTTGCCGCCAGACGCTACGCACCACCGGGAGGCCATCGATCACCCGTACCCGCACCAGATCGGCGCGTTTGCCGATGGCGATCTCGCCCCGGTCATCGAGGCCGGCGGCCTTGGCCGGGTTGCGCGTCACCGTCGCCAACGCGGCGGGCAACTCGAGGCCATCGACGCGCTGCGGCAACACGAAGGCGGCCTGCAGCAGGGCGAAGGGCACATAGTCCGAACTCAGAATATCCAGCAGTCCGGCCCGCACCAGATCGGTGGCCGAAATATTGCCAGAATGCGAGCGGCCGCGCACCACATTGGGCGCCCCCATCAAAATGGCGAGGCCGGCGTCATGCGCCGCCGCGGCAGCTTCCAGCGTGGTGGGGAATTCGGAAATCGCCACCCCGTCGGCCACGCCCTCTTCGACATGCAGCAAAGTGGTGTCGTCATGGCTGGCCAGCGGCAGGCCCAGTTCACGACAGCGGGCGACAATATGCGCGCGGTTGGGCGCCGAATAGCGATCATGCTCGGCCTGGCGGGCATCGAGATATTCGTCCAGCTCGGTCTGGCTGCGGCCGATCTTGTCCTTGTAGAAGCGCTTATAGTCCTCCAGCGAGCTGAACTGGCGCTGGCCGGGCGTGTGGTCCATCACCGAGGCCAGCCGGGTTTGGGCATGGCTGGCATGGGCCTCGAATTGTTCGATCACATCGGGCGTCGGCAATTCGCAGCGCAGATGCACAAAATGTTCGGCCCGCAGCCAGCCGCCGGCCCGGCCGCTGGCAATGGCGCCGGTTAGCTGGTCGACATGCTGGCCCATATCGGGCAGGTCGGGGTCCGAGCCGATGCGCACCGCGTCGAATACCGTGGTGATGCCCGAGCCGATGATCTGCACGTCATGGGCATGCAATGCCGCCATGGCGTCCCAGAACACGCCGGGGCGCGGCCGGTAATGGCTTTCCAGATGATCGGTATGCAGCTCGACCAGGCCCGGAATCAGATAGTCGCCATCCATGTCCTCGCCGACACCAGCGCCGCCGGTGTCGATGGCGGTGATGATCCCGTCCTTGGTGGCGAGGCCGCCCTCGATAACTGCATCGCCGAGCACGATGCGCGCATTGGCAAAATTGGTGTCAGTCATCAGGCGCCGGCTCCAAGCTTGAAATCGGCCACGCGACGGAACGGCTTGCCCGCGTCGGGTTCATGAAACAGGCTGAGCCGATCAAGCTGCAGCTTCTGGTCGAGCACCGGGCCGAACCAGGTGGCGGCGGCGACCGCGATGTCATGCGCGTCAGTTTCGGCCAGTCGGTCGGTCAGCGTCATGTGGAAGCGGAATTCCTCGAATACATAGGGGTAGCCATAGGCGCCGAGCAGTTCGAGCTGGCGTTCGCTGAGCCCCTTGTTGGCGCGACTGGCCTGCTCCTTGGCCGACATCGGCGCGCGCAGCGGGTCAAAATCCTCCACCACATGGGCGGCAAAATCCTGCAGCGCGTCATTGTCCTCGACCAGCAGCGCCAGAAAGCCATCAAGCGAAGCGATCTTGGGCACACCGATATCGAAGGGCTCATGCTTGGCGGCAAATTCACCGAGCGCGGCGCGCAGGTCACTCTCATTGGCGCCGTCCACCAAGCGCATCGGCGCCTTGAGCGTCGCGTGAAAGCCATAGCGATTGGCCGACTGGGTGAGATTGAGCAGGCGATTGCGATCAATGCCGGCCACCGGACCGCTGAACAGATCGCCATCGCTGGCGTCGCGCCCCAGCCAGGTGGCGGCGCGCTCCCACAGATTGCTGGTGGCGGACGGGGCAAAATAGATCGCGAATCGTTCGGTCATCGGTACTCCTTGACCCTGCCGCTAGGCATATTGTGTGTCGTCCGTTTGACAATTGTCCAGCCGACCCAATGCTGGCTACCCTTGCCGCCACCGAATCGCAAGCCGAGAGAGACTATGGACCGCGCCCTGCTTGAACAGATGTTCCGCCACGCCGTGGCGCAGGCCCAGCCCGCCTTGGCGGTGCGCCGCCATCTGCCGGAACGCCCCGCCGGCCGCACCATCGTCATCGGCGCCGGCAAGGCCTCGGCGCAGATGGCGCGAGCCTTCGAGCTGGCCTGGGATGGTCCGCTCAGCGGGCTGGTGGTGACGCGCTATGGCTATGCCGAGCCCTGCGAGCGCATCGAAATCGTCGAAGCCGCCCATCCGGTCCCCGACGAAGCCGGGTTCCTGGCGGCGCGCCGCATCATGGAGACGGTGTCGGGCCTCGGCCCGGACGATCTGGTGGTGGCGCTGATCTCGGGCGGCGGTTCTTCGCTATTGCCGGCGCCAGCGCCGGGGCTGACGCTGGATGACGAGCAGGCCATCAACCGGGCGCTGCTGGCCTCGGGCGCGCCGATCTCGGTGATGAATTTGATCCGAAACCAGTTCTCCACCATCAAGGGCGGCAGGCTGGCTGCCCATTGCGCCCCGGCGCAGGTGGCGACTCTGGTGGTGTCCGATGTGCCCGGCGACGATCCGGCGGTGGTGGCCTCGGGCCCGACCATTGCGCTGGCCGGCTCGCGGGCGCTGGCCCGCCAATATGCCGAACTGTACCAGCTCAACCTGCCGCCCCGCGCCCAAAGCCTGCTGGCGAGCGACAACAATCCGGCTCCGCTCCCCGACGACAAGGTGTTTGCCCGCAACAGCGTGTGCACCATCGCCTCGGCGGCACTATCGCTGGAGGCAGCGGCCGAGCTGGCGCGCCAACACGGCGTCGAAGCCGCCATTCTCTCCGATTCCATTGAGGGCGAATCCCGCGACGTGGCCCAGGTCCACGCCGCCATGGCCCGCGAAATCGCCCTGCGCAATCGCCCCTTTGCTAAACCCGCCGTGCTGCTCTCGGGCGGCGAAACCACGGTGACCTTGCGCGGCAAGGGCAGGGGCGGGCGCAATGGTGAGTTCCTCCTGGCGCTGGCCATCGCCATTGACGGGCTGGACGGCATCACCGCGCTGGCCGCCGATACCGATGGCATTGACGGCTCGGAGGACAATGCCGGGGCCTTTGTCGATGGCGGCACCGCGACGCGGCTGCGCCAGGCCGGCATCGACCCGCTGGCTTCCCTGGCCAATAATGACGCCTGGACCGCCTTCAACACCATTGGCGACCTGCTGATCACCGGCCCCACCGGCACCAACGTCAATGATTTCCGGGCGATCCTGGTGCGGTAAGGCGCATCGCCTAAAATAATCATACAATTACCCTTGGCAGAGCGGGGGCAGCTCTGTTCTATACGGCGACTTTTCGGGAGGAGCCGTTTCATGGCTAAACGCAAGATCGCCGTCATTGGCGTGGGCAAGATCGCGCAGGACCAGCATCTGCCGGTGATCGACAATTCCGATGATTTCGAACTGGCAGCGACGGTCTCGACGCGCGGGCTGAGCCACAATGGCGTGCCGGTGTTCAAGACTCCCGGCGAGCTTTATGCCGCCATGCCCGATGTCGGGCTGGTATCCATCTGCACGCCCCCCGGCATTCGCCATCAATATGTCCGCGAGGCGCTCGACGCCGGCAAGGACGTGATGATGGAAAAGCCCCCGACCACGACGATTTCCGAACTGGACGATCTGATCGCGCATGCCAAGCGGCTCGACCGCGTGCTCTACCAGACCTGGCACAGCCAATATAACGCGGCGGTGGATCGCACCAAGGTGCTGCTGGCCGAGCAGGGCGTCAAATCCGTCCGCATCGACTGGCGCGAAAGCGTACGCAAATGGCATCCGGGGCAGGATTGGGTGTGGGAGCCGGGCGGCTTCGGCGTCTGCGATCCCGGCATCAATGCGCTGTCGATCTTCACCAAGATCATGCCGTTCCCGGTGTTTATCGAACGCGCCAAGCTGACCTTCCCGGCCAATCGGCAGACCCCGATCGACGTCGAAATCGCCTTCAAATCGGGCCAGCTGCACCAGCCCAAACTGTCGGCCGGCTTCAACTGGCTGGAAGAGGATGGCGAGATCTGGACCTTCCGCATCGAGACCGGCACCGGTTCGGTGATCAAGCTCGAAGGGGGTGGTCGCTCGCTGACTGTCGATGATCGGCTGGTGCTCGAACACGGCGATGCCGAATATGCCGCCATGTATGATCACTTCGCTGGCCTGCTCGAGCGCCACCAGACCGATGTCGACGCCGCGCCCTTGCGGTTGATGAGCGACGTGTTCCTGATGGGCGCGCGCGAAAATGGGCCGGAATTTGCGTGGTAGGAGTCAGCGCGGCGCGCAAAACGCCAGCGCGCGGTTGATGGCATAGAGCGAGCCATCCAGCGCGATGTGGTTGGCCGGCATCGCCGAGCCATCCTCGGGCGCCAGATAGGCCACCGCGCCATTGGCCAGATTATCGAGCACCCAGGAGACATCCCCGGTCAGCCGCGCCCCATAAGGCGCGGCGGCTTCGGCCACAAAGCCACGGGTTTCCTTGTCGATGGTGATGGCCCAGCGCCCGGCATCGTCAGCGCGGCTGGTATGAAGATGCACCCCGGCGGAGAAATCATCTTCGCAGCGCACCGCGATGCAGGTGAAGGCCGTGGCGGTCGACCCCAGCGCGCAGCCCAGCGTTGCCCGGTCGCCTTCGCCCGGCAGCGGTGAATAATGCCAGCCGGGCTCCTGCGCCATGGCCGGCGTCAGCAGCATTGCCAGCATCAGCGCTTGGGCTGGATGAGGTCCCATTTGTTTCCATAGAGATCGGCAAACATCGCCACCGAGCCATAATCCTCGTGGCGCGGCGCCTCGAGGAAGCTGACGCCCCGCTCGAGCATGGCGGCATGGTCGCGGACGAAATTGTTGGTTTCGAGGAAAAACATCACTCGACCACCGCCCTGATTGCCGACTGCGGCGGTCTGGCTGGGGCCATCGGCGCGGGCCAGCAGCAGCTGCGCGCCGCTCCGCCCCGGCGGCGCCACGACCACCCAGCGTTTGTCGGCACCCAGTTCGGTGTCGGTGATGAGGTCGAAGCCGAGCGTGTCACAAAAAAATGTGAGCGCATCGTCATAGTCGTTAACGAGCAGTGCGGCGGTGGCAATGGATTGGCTCATGACACCATGGATCACTGGCGCCGTGGGCAGGTCAAGCCGGCTTGACCGGATCGAACGGTTCATTCCAAAACCGTCCAATTCTGTGGAATGAGGTTTCTCGTGCCATCAGATTGACCAAATGGTCAAGCTGACCCATTGCCATCCCACAGATTCTAGGCTTTGTTGACGCCCAAGCTCCGGCTGGCAAAAGCCGGATGCGCTAAAAATTACTTGGGAGACGACAATCATGAAATTGATGCACACGCTGCTGGCAGCGACTGCTGTCATGGCCATGGCCATAGGTGCCGCACAGGCCAAGCAGCTGGTCTACTGCTCGGAAGCATCCCCTGCGCACTTCGATCCAGGCCCGCTCACCGGCGGTAATGACTTCGACGCCTCGTCGCACACCATCTATAACCGCCTCGTTGAATTCGTTCCGGGCGGCACGGCTGTTGAGCCGGCGCTGGCTGAGAGCTGGGAAGTTTCGGCAGACGGCCTGGAGATCACCTTCAAGCTGCGCCCGGGCGTCAAGTTCCACACCACCTCCTATTTCACTCCGACGCGCGACCTGAACGCTTCCGACGTGATCTTCACCTTCGAGCGCCAGTACAAGGAAGACAATCCTTGGTTCGCTTACCTCGAAGGCATGACCTGGGACTATTTCCAGGGCATGGACATGTCCCACTACATCAAGGAAATCGTTGCGGTTGACGATCTGACCGTCAAGTTCGTGCTGAACGAGCCCAACGCGCCGATGATCGCCAATCTGGCGATGGACTTCGCTTCGATCGTCTCCAAGGAATATGCCGAGCAGCTCGAAGCTTCGGGCGATCTGGCAGCCTTCTCGACCCAGCCGGTCGGCACCGGTCCGTTCGAACTGGTCGATTACCAGCTCGACACCGTCATCCGCTACAAGGCTTTCCCCGACTATTGGGACGGCAAGCGCAAGATCGACGATCTGATCTTCGCCATCACCACCGACCAGTCGGTGCGGGCGCAGCGTCTGATCGCCGGCGAATGCGATATCATGCCGTACCCGGCACCAGCCGATATCGCCACCCTGCAGGGCAATGACAATCTCGTCGTGCTGGAGCAGGAAGGCCTGAACATCGGCTACATGTCCTATAACGTGACCGAAGCTCCGTTCGACAACGTCCTGGTGCGTAAGGCACTCTCGATGGCTGTCGACAAGGCTGCGATCATCGAGGCCGTGTACCAGGGTGCTGGTCAGGACGCCAAGAACCTGATCCCGCCCACCATGTGGTCGTATAACGACGCCATCCCGGCCGACGTCTATGATCCGGTTGCCGCCAAGAAGATGCTCGATGACGCTGGCGTCACCGGGCTGACCACCGATCTGTGGGCCATGCCGGTGTCGCGTCCCTACAACCCCAACGCCCAGCGCGTTGCGGAACTGATCCAGGCCGACTGGGCTGCGATCGGGGTGACCGCCAACATCGTCTCCTACGAATGGACCGAATATCGCGAGCGCGGCAAGCAGCCCGACCGCAAGGGTCCGTTCCAGATCGGCTGGACCGGCGACAATGGTGATCCGGATAACTTCTTCGCCACCCTGTTCTCCTGCTCGGCCGTTGGCGTGTCCAACTACTCGAGCTGGTGTGACCAGGACTTCGAGGCGCTGATCCAGAAGGCCAAGACCACCTCCGACCAGGCCGAGCGTACGGCCCTGTACGAGCAGGCCCAGGTGATCTTCAAGGATCAGGAACCGGCTCTGACGCTGGCTCACTCGAAGGTGTTCATGCCGATGAACAAGAAGGTGCTCAACTACACCATGAGCCCGCTTGGCAATCACAGCTTCAAGGACGTCGATATCGCTGAGTAAGCGAAGCGTCTGAAAGTTGCACAGGGCTCCGGGGTCGGCTTGATCGTCCCCGGGGCTCTCTTGACTATAGGGGCAGGACAACGCCCATGACCGCTCATGTGGCTGACTGCTGTCGCATTCGGAAAACACCGGCCCGGCATATCCATTCCGGCCCCAAGGTAACCCGCTTATGCTGAATTATATCCTGCGCAAGCTTGCGCTGATCGTGCCGACACTGATCGGCATCTCCATCTGCGCCTTTGCTTTTGTGCGCGTCCTCCCAGGCGATCCCATTCTGGCCATGGCTGGCCAGCACGGCGTGACGCCGGAACGCTACGAAATCCTCAAGGAGCAGTTTGGCTACAACCTGCCGATCTGGCAGCAATATTTCAATTATGTCGGCAATCTGCTGCAAGGCAATTTCGGCATCTCGCTGGCCACCAAGCGCCCGGTGCTCAACGAATTCATGACTCTGTTCCCGGCCACGGTGGAACTGGCCCTGGTGGCGATGATGTTCGCCATTGGCGTCGGCGTGCCCGCTGGCGTGCTGGCGGCGGTCAGGCGCGGCTCCTGGATCGACCAGCTCGCCATGAGCGTGGCGCTGACGGGTTATTCCATGCCCATCTTCTGGTGGGGCCTGCTGCTGATGATGTTCTTCTCGGCCTATCTGGGCTGGACCCCGGTTTCCGGCCGCATCGCGCTGAGCTTCTTCCTCAAGCCGATTACCGGCTTCATGCTGATCGACACCCTGCTGCATGGCAACTGGCCCGCCTTCGTCTCGGCGCTGCGCCATCTGATCCTGCCGGCCATCGTGCTCGGCACCATTCCGCTGGCGGTGATCGCGCGGCAGACCCGTTCGGCCATGCTCGAAGTGCTGGGTGAGGATTATGTCCGCACCGCCAAGGCCAAGGGCCTGTCGAACCGGCGCGTGGTCAATGTGCATGCGCTGCGCAACGCCTTGATCCCGGTGGTCACCACCATCGGGCTGCAGGTGGGGCTGCTGCTGGGCGGCGCCATCCTCACCGAAACCATTTTTTCCTGGCCCGGCATCGGCAAATGGATGATCGATTCCATTTTCAAGCGCGACTATGTCGCCGTGCAGTCCGGCCTCTTCCTGATTGCGTGCATCGTGATGGCGGTCAATCTGATCGTGGACGTGCTCTACGCTGTCATCAACCCGCGTATCAGGGTGCAGTAATATGACCGAAGCTCTTCCGACGCCGGCCGAGATCCCGGCGCAAAAGACCAATAGCCTCGCCGAATTCTGGTATTATTTCTCCGTCAATCGTGGCGCCGTTGTCGGCCTCGCGGTGATCCTGGTGCTGGTGCTGGTGGCGCTGTTCGCCCCCTGGATCGCGCCCTATTCGGCCGAGCAGCAATTCCGTGCGGCCTTCAAGACGCCGCCCTTCTGGGTCGAGGGTGGCTCGATGGCCTTCCCGCTCGGCACCGATGAAGTGGGGCGCGATATGCTGTCCCGCCTGATCCATGGCTCGCGCTATTCGCTGTCGATCGGCGCCGTCGTGGTGAGCATTGCCGCCAGCGTCGGCATCGTGCTCGGCCTGTTGGCCGGTTATTTCGGTGGCTGGATCGATACCGTGATCATGCGCGTCATGGACGTGATCTTGGCCTTCCCCTCGCTGCTGCTGGCGCTGGTGCTGGTGGCCATTCTGGGGCCGGGTCTGGTCAATGCCATGCTGGCGATTTCGCTGGTGCTGCAGCCGCATTTTGCCCGCCTGGTGCGTGCCGCCGTGATGGCGGAAAAGAACCGCGAATATGTCACCTCGGCCAAGATGGCCGGCGCCGGCCATATGCGGCTGATGCTCAAGACCATCCTGCCCAACTGCCTGGGCCCGCTGATCGTGCAAGCGACGCTGTCCTTCTCCAACGCCATTCTCGACGCGGCGGCGCTCGGCTTTCTCGGCATGGGCGCGCAGGCGCCGACGCCGGAATGGGGCACCATGCTGGCCAAGGCCCGCGAATTCATCAGCAGCGATCCGTGGATTGTCACCTTTCCGGGGCTGGCCATTCTCATCACTGTGCTGGCGATCAACCTGGTCGGCGACGGCCTGCGCGACGCCCTCGATCCCAAGCTGAAGAGGAGCTGACGCCATGGCTCTGCTGGATATTCGCAACCTTACCGTATCGTTCGATACCTCGGTCGGCCTGTTCAAGGCCGTCGACGGCATCGATGTCTCCGTCGATGGCCGCGAAGTGCTGGCCATTGTCGGGGAAAGCGGCTCGGGCAAATCCGTGGCCATGCTGGCGGTGATGGGGCTGCTGCCCGCCACCGCCACGGTTACCGCCGACAAGATGGAATTCGAAGGCCGCGACCTGCTGTCGATGAGCCCCGCCGACAAGCGTCGCATCATCGGCAAAGACATCTCGATGATCTTTCAGGAGCCGGTGGCGAGCCTCAATCCGTGCTTCACCGTCGGGTTCCAGATCGAGGAAGTGCTCAGCCGCCATATGGGGCTACGCGGCCGGCCGGCGCGCGACCGGGCGATTGAACTGTTGCGGCATGTCGGCATCAAGGATGGCGCCGAGCGCCTCGGCGCTTTCCCGCACCAGATGAGTGGCGGCCAGTGCCAGCGCGTGATGATCGCCATGGCCATTGCCTGCAATCCCAAGCTGCTGATCGCCGACGAACCGACCACGGCGCTCGACGTGACCATCCAGAAGCAGATTCTCGATCTGCTGGTACAGCTGCAGGCCGATACCGGCATGGCGCTGATCATGATCACCCATGACATGGGCGTGGTCGCCGAAACCGCTGATCGGGTCATTGTGCAATATAAGGGCCACAAGATGGAGGAGGCCGACGTGCTGACTCTGTTCGAAAACCCCAGCTCCAACTACACGCGGGCGCTGCTTTCGGCGCTGCCGGAAAACGCGGTGGGTGATCGCCTGTCGACGGTGGCCGACTATAATTTTGCCCATGATCTGGAGGCCGGCCAATGAGCACCCCCGTCCTCGAAGTGCGCCACCTGCAACGCGATTACGTAGCCTCGGGCGGGCTGTTCCGCCCGGCCAAGGTGGTGCAGGCGGTCAAGAACGTCAATTTCCGGCTCGACAAGGGCAAGACCCTGGCCGTGGTTGGCGAAAGCGGCTGCGGCAAGTCCACTCTGGCCCGCATGATCACGCTGATCGACCAGCCGACCGCCGGCGAGATCCTGATCGATGGCCTGCCGGTTGACGCCAAGCACGTGACCAAGGCGATGCGCCAGAAGGTGCAGATCATCTTCCAGAACCCCTATGGCTCGCTCAATCCGCGCCAGAAGATCGGTGAAGTGCTGTCCGAGCCGCTGCTGCTCAACACCACGATGAGCGCCGCCGAGCGCCGCGACAAGTCAATGCAGATGCTGCTCAAGGTCGGCCTCGGCCCCGAGCACTTCAACCGCTACCCGCATATGTTCTCAGGCGGCCAGCGCCAGCGCATCGCCATCGCCCGCGCCCTGATGCTCAATCCGAGCTTCCTGGTGCTGGACGAGCCGGTGTCGGCGCTCGATCTGTCGGTACAGGCGCAGATTCTCAATCTGCTCAAGGATCTGCAGGACGAGTTCGGCCTGACCTATGTGTTCATCAGCCACGATCTGAGCGTGGTGCGTTACATCGCCGACGAGGTGATGGTGATGTATTTCGGCGATGTGGTCGAGCACGGCAGCCGCGACGAAGTGTTCGGCAACCCCCAGCACGACTACACCCGCACCCTGTTCGCCGCGACGCCCAAATCCAGCGTCGACAGCATCAAGGCACGACTGGCCAAGAAAGCTGCGCTGGCCGGATAAGACACCGGCCTGCGTGTCTTGCTCCACCCCCTCCTAGCCTCCCCCATCAAGGGGGAGGTACAGCGCAGTGGTTGTGACCGGATCTCGCCCACGAGTGGAGAGACGCCTCCCCCTTGATGGGGGAGGTTGGGAGGGGGTGGGGCCCCAATCCCAATTTACCCGACAACTACCCGCATCCCCGCCGCCGACGACGCGATCATCGCATCAATCAGCCGGTGCACGCGCAAGGCCGAATGCCCGGTGCTCAGCGGCTGCCGACCATGCCGGACCGCATCGGCAAAATCGGCGATCTGCGCCGCATGCCAATCAAACGGAAACGCCATCGGATCGGCGCCGCCGCCGCCGCCCACACTGGCTTCGCCCTCGGTGATGATCTCGCCGGCCATGGTGTGAATGGTGAGATTGCCCGCCGTCAGCGTCGCCGTGGCATGCTCGAAATTCAGCGTCAGGCTTTCCGGGCCGCCGGGGAAACTGGCGGTGGTGGCCATCACCGCGCCGACCGCGCCATTGGCAAATTCCAGCCCCGCCGAGACGAAATCCTCGGTTTCCATTCGGTGCAGCCGTGTGGTCCGGGCCATGGCGGT
>NZ_JBTMWV010000024.1:0-41232 GCF_054489345.1 Devosia sp. A369
AAATGGGCCACCCCACGTGGTGGGTTCGTTACGAGAAATAAGGGCGTGGCCCTTTGCGAGGAACGGGAGAGCAAACAAACAATCGAAGAACAGCTCCCCTTGATGGGCGCTGAGAAATTCGCTGCCCAGTACCTACAAGCGCCGAGATTGGGCGTCGTTAACAATCATGGAAACGGAATCGCTTGGTACCGACCACCCGACTGGGATGGTAAATCGCATCTTCCCTGGGCTCTTCTTAAGCCATTGGACCCAATGGATATCATAAGAGAACTATACTTCGACGGACCGCAATCGCCGTGGATTTGGCAAGACCCAAATCCACCAATGACGCTGGAAGAATGGGAAAAGGGAGCAATTGCTCAACAAGCAGCATTGGTCCAGCGAGTACAAGAAGATGCAAATCGGCGGCTGGCGGATCGTTGAAATTGCCAATGACGATTCAAAGCCAACGTCTCTGAATCATCGCAGTGTTTTGTCCCGCGTTGAACTGCCAGAAACACCGTTCCCGCTACGTCTGCAATATACAGCGGTCACCTCGCAGAACAACCACTGGTGGCAGAATGGGGCCGATACCGGACTGCCGCTCTTAAGCTGGCGATTGGCAATGTTGCCGGCGGCTAACCCACAACTAACGCGAGCGCTTACAGTCGTTTGAACAATGTGACCTCATGGGAATGCAGAAAGGCCGCGCCATGGCGCGGCCTTCAAGCTATTGGCTCGACGGCGGGCGCCTTGGCTGACGCGCACCCGCACCATTTGGTAGGAATAGGGAGGCAACGTCACCAGCAGCTTGCCGCCGTTGATGCTCGCTCCATCGCCCTGGCGGGGCGCTACCTGCTGCTGGTCCTTCGCGGTGTTGACGGCCTTCAGATCGGTATGGGTCATCACCTGATGATCGATGATGGTGCCGCCGGCAAAGCCTTGCAGATCAACCTCGGTCTCGATGCTTTCGCTCATGTGGCGATTGACGAGGAAGAAGCAGAGCGTGCCATCTTCGTTCTGAACGCCTGAAACGTCGACAAACGGCGTTTTCGACTTGTGCGTGCTTTCATAACTTGGCGAATTCACCTGCAATTGTAGGGCCGTGCCGCGGCCGAAAACTGAGGCGAAGTAGTAGGGGTAATAGATGGTTTGCGCCCAGGCCGGGCCGCCTTTTTCGGTCATGATTGGCGCGATCACGTTCACCAACTGGGCGATACAGGCAATCTTTACGACATCGGAACGGCGAATGAAGGTGTTGAGGATCAACCCCACCATCAGCACGTCTTCGAAATTGTAGATGTCCTCCAACAAACCCGGCGCATGCGGCCAGCCGCCATTGCCGTCCAGGATCTCTCGGTCCCGCTTGTTGGAATGGTACCAGACATTCCACTCGTCAAAGCAGATATAGACGTCGCGCTTCGACTTGCGCTTGGCCTTTACCTGCTTGATGGTCGCTGCCACCGTTTCAATGTAGGTGTCGAGTTTTTCTGCCAACGCCAGGAAGTTGGGTGTATTGTCATCCCGGTTGGCGAAGTACATATGCAGCGAAATATAGTCGACATGATCATAGGTGTGTTCAAGAACGATCCGTTCCCAATCGGGATAGCTGGCCATATCCGAATTGGACGAACCGCAGGCGATTAACTCCAGGGACTTGTCAAACATGCGCATGGCGCGCGCCGTGTTTGCCGCCAGTTTTCCATATTCCGTAGCGTCCTTGTGCCCGACCTGCCAGGGTCCATCCATCTCGTTGCCCAGGCACCAGAGCTTGACGTTCCAGGGCTCCTTGCGACCATTCTTTATGCGCAGGTCGCTCCAATAGGAGCCGCCCGGGTGATTGACATATTCAAGGAAATTGCGGGCCTCATCGACGCCGCGCGACCCCAGGTTCACGGCCAGCATCATCTCCGTGCCGACCGTTGCACACCAATTCGCGAATTCGTGGATGCCGACGGCATTGCTTTCCGACGTATGCCAGGCAAGATCCAGACGGGTTGGGCGCGCTTCGCGCGGCCCGATGCCGTCTTCCCAATTATAGGCCGACACAAAGTTCCCGCCTGGATAGCGGACGAACGGAACATTGAGCTTTTTCACCAAGTCGACGACATCGCCGCGCATGCCGTCGGCGTCGGCCGACGGATGGTCGGGCTCGTAGATGCCTTCATAAACCGCGCGACCGAGATGTTCGAGGAAAGCCCCATATACACGATCATCGATTTTCGAGATCGTGTAGTCCTTGTTCGCAATAACTGTCGCTTTCAACGGCCCTCTCCCACTGGTTCCATTTTATGGATTTATATCAGGATTTATGATTATCCGTGACACAGGTTTGGCGCAAGGGGGCGCAGGCAGCTTCGCGATGCTCGATCTAGCGCGCGGTTTGCAGCCTTAGGATGATGTCCTGGTCGTAATTGCCAAAGCCCTGGCCAAAAATATTGATGCCTCCAGGATGCTTGGCGTCCTGCTTCACTTCGATACGCAGGCGGATCGAGTGGTGGTTGGCAAGGTCGAGGTCCACCAGCGATACCGGCGATATCTTCACCCCATCGACATAGGTGCCATCGGTCGTAACACGCCAGCTCTTGAGCTGGCCGTATTGGCTGCCTTTGAGCTTCCACCAATCGGGCGTGTAGACACCGCGTTTGTCGCCATAATCGCCAGTCGACATCCAGGTGCCGATCTCGGTGCCATTAACGGAGAGCGTGATATCGCTGGGCCAATCGGCCGAGGTTCCAGGCACTTCCGAGCTCAATTCGAGCGAGAATTCCATGACCTCGACGGTGTTTTGCGCCAGCTTGGCATTGTTGGGAAACTGGTATTCGATGAAGCCACGCGTAAACCAGATCAGCCCGGCCTTCATACGCTCCGGGTTCAGAAACGTGTTCGGAACGTCGAGTAAGCCGATGATGCCCTCGGTTGAACACAGGCCGCAAGGCGCCGACACTTCACAACTCGTATAGAGCCCCAGCGGCATCGATACTTCGATCGTCTTGGCGTGCAGAGGTTTGACCTCCTCCTTGAACGTCACCAGGACTTCGTCAAAGGTAGAATGGCAGATTTTCTGGTTGCCCTTGCGCGCCTTCTGCGTCTCGGTGCGGATAAGGCCCGCGCCTTCCAGAATTTGCAGATTGGTCGACACCGTCGACTGCGGTAGGCTGAGTCGCGCGGCGATATCATTGCCGTTGAGCGGTCCTTCGACATGGAGGAGTTTGAGAACCTGAATCCGGATCGGAGAGGCGAGCGCCTTCAGCACCTCGATCCTTTCCTCTGGATCAATCACCAAAAAATTGCGGCTCACGGATGCACTCTCACGAAACGACCCCCGAACTCATGTAACAGTTTTGTCGCGAACGCACGGGCAAAACGGAGTTGAGCACGTTTTCAGCGTGCAAATGTGCCAGAACAGCCGGAATGCATTGGGTCGTTCATTGGCCGGCCGGGTCTTTTTGCGTTGTTGCTCTTTCGATCAGTTCACCAGCGATGAACAACGTCTTGTCGCCCAGTTCTCCACCGCCCGCCAATTCGGCCAGCGCCCGTTCAGCCATTTCAGCGTGAGGGAGGGTCACCGTGCTGATCTGCAGGTCCTTGGCGAATTCCCGGTCGTCATAGCCGACCAGTGCCAGATCCTGCGGCACGCGCAATCCAGCCTCCTGCGCAGCGGCTAGGATTCCGCGGACGATGATATCGTTTTGCCCAAAAATCGCGTCGGGTGGTTCGGCAAGTTCGAAGAGTTGACGGGCCGCGTGATAGCCCGTTGCATGCCCCCAGTCGCTCGCAGCCTCATAGGCCTTGCCCAGATTGAGACCCGCCTTGTTGAGCGTGCGGCGATAGCCGGCGAGGCGCTCCTTGCTGGCGAACTGCCAGGGATCGCCGGTGATCGTGGCGATGCGCTTGCAACCGACGTCGAGCAGATGCTGGGTGGCTACGGCCCCCCCGTGCCGTTCCGCGGGCAAGACGGCGAGGCCGGTGCCGTCCTCGCGCCGGCAATTCAGCAGCACATGGGGGAACGCGTGCAGCCCAGCGGGAGGCGCGGCCAAGGCCGAAAAGCTGCTGGCATAGACAACGCCCTCAACGCCGAAACGGGCGAAATTGTCGAGGGCGGCGCTCTCTCGATCGAGGATGCCATCGGTGACCTGGATGATGATTTGGACGCCTTGCGCATTGGCCCAGTTCTGGAGGCCATAGACCAAGTCGATCGGGTAAGCAGACGAAATTTCATTGATCAGAAGCCCGAAAAGGCGCTGGTTCTCCTGACTCAATTCCTCCAGACGAGGCCCTGGGTCATAGCCCAGCTCACGCGCCACCTGCAGCACGCGCTGCCGCGTCGCTTCAGCGAAGCGCATACCGGGAACCTGGTTGAGGATCAGCGACACAGCGGTCCGCGATACGTTTGCCGCGCGTGCAATATCCACCATTTTGACGCGTTTCTTCAAACCACCCTCCGACACCTCGCAGCCATCCTTGACAAGATAGCGCAGTTGGATGAGCTTGCTAAACAAATTTAGCAAGGCAGCCGCGAGAGCTGTGGACGCTGACGAGGAGCAACCATGACGATCACCGAAACCGCAACCACGCTTGCGCCCAATCCACAGTTCCGCCGCGACAACTGGATTGATCTTTGCGGCTCATGGGGCTTTGCCCATGACGACGGCAATATCGGCATTGGCCAAAACTGGTGCCAGCAGACGGCGGTCTTCGACCGCCAGATCGTGGTGCCGTTCCCGCCGGAAAGCGAATTATCCGGGCTGCGCGAGACCGGTTTTCATCCGGTTATCTGGTATCGGCGCACTTTTGTGGCGCCACAGCTGCAATCGGACGAGCAGCTTCTGCTCAATTTCGGCGCGGTGGACTATGCAGCGACCGTTTGGGTCAACGGACAGTGCGTCGGCAACCACGAGGGGGGGCATGTGCCGTTCTCTCTTGATGTCACGCACGCCCTTGGCGCGGGAGAGCAGGTGCTGGTGGTGCGCGCCGAGGACCAGCCGGAAGATGTCCGCATGCCGCGCGGCAAGCAGGACTGGCTCGAGGCGCCCCATTCCATTTGGTACCACCGCACCAGCGGCATCTGGCAGCCGGTGTGGTTGAGTGTTGTTCCGGCACTGCATCTGACCGATATTCATCTGGTCCCCGACCTGACCAATGCGCGCGTCCGCTGCGATATCCGCCTCAACACCATGCCAGCGGCGCCAACCACGGTGACCATCAGGCTCAGCACCCAGGGCAAGCCGATTGCCGAGCAGACGATGATGCTCAACGACGCCGAACTGGGCTTCGATATCCCGGTGCCGCAGCTCGAAAACGGCGTGCATCGCGATTACCTGCTGTGGTCGCCGGAAAAGCCGAACCTGGTGGATGTCGAGGTGGTGCTGAACGCCAAGCGACCCGACCGGGTGCAGTCCTATCTTGGTCTGCGCAGCGTCGCCGTCGGTGCGCAGCGGTTCCTTCTCAATGGGTTGCCCTATTATCTGCGCATGGTGCTTGGCCAGAATTACTGGCCGCAATCGCATCTCGCGGCGCCCAGCCCGGAAGCGTTGCGGCGCGAGGTCGAGCTTATCAAGGCCATGGGTTTCAACGGTGTGCGCATCCACCAGAAGATCGAGGACCCACGGTTTCTCTACTGGTGCGACGTGCTGGGCCTTTTGGTTTGGGAGGAAATGCCCAGCGCCTATGCCTTCTCGAACTCGGCCATCGAGCGGTTGTCAAAGGAGTGGATGGCGGCAATCCGGCGCGACAAGAGCCATCCATGCATCGTCGCCTGGGTGCCGCTCAATGAGAGCTGGGGCGTGTCGCAAATTGCGGATCGGCCCGATCAGGAGCACTATGCCAGCGCCCTATATCACCTGACCAAGGCGCTCGATACGAGCCGCCCGGTTATTTCCAACGACGGCTGGGAACTGGTCGAGAGCGATATCTGGTCAGTGCACGACTATGCGCCCGATGGCGCCGGGTTGACGAGCCGCTTCCATGAGCCGGCTGACATCGAGGCCATGCTGACCGGAATGGGGCCGGCGCGCCGGCGTATCGTGCTGGGTGGTCGCGTCTTGGGCGATGCGCCCGTAATGCTGACCGAGTTTGGCGGGTTAAGCTACCTGCCCAAGCAGGGCGAGAAATGGCACGGCTATTCCACCGTTGCGGATCCGAAGGAGTTCGAAGATCGCCTTCGCGATATCTTCTCGGCCATCGCCGCCATGCCGCATATTGCTGGCTATTGTTACACCCAGGTTAGCGACACCGAGCAGGAAGTGAACGGGCTGCTGACAGCAGGCCGCGAGCCGAAGCTGCCCTTCGAGACCTTGCGCGATATTACAATGCTGCCGGCAGCATCGGTGCCGCATGAGCAGATTGACAATGCCAGGCGTAAGGCGCGCGCGGCGGCCAAGGACGGGTCGCCCATCGACTGATGGCCTCGGGCGCGGTGGAGCCGAACCCGCCTCGAAAGCGGGTTTGGTGATATTTATCCAGATTTTTGATATCATTTTCTGGAATGGGATTGACTGTCCGCGCGATCCGTTTGAAAAATATTACAAATGACTATGTGCCGAGGTTTGCCCTCGAGTGCTTAGCAGGTGGCGCCAGCGGCGCCGCGGGAGAGGAAAGCCATGTCCGACATTGTCCTTAAAGAGGTCAGCAAATCTTTCGGCGCGGTTAGTGTTCTCGACAAGGTGTCGATGCATATCGAGTCGGGCGAGTTCATCGTCTTCCTCGGGCCATCAGGCTGCGGAAAATCGACGCTGCTCCGCATGATTGCCGGTCTCGAAGCGGTCAATGAGGGGGAAATTTTCATTGGCGGCGAGCGCGTCGATCAGTTGCCGCCCAATGAACGTGGCGTGGCGATGGTGTTCCAGAATTACGCGCTCTATCCCCATATGACGGTTCGCGACAACATGTCGTTCGGGCTGCAGAATGTCGGGACGCCCAAGGCCGAAATCACCAGACGCGTCGAAGATGCCGCGCGCATGCTCGAAATCGTGCAATTGTTGGATCGCAAACCCGCGCAGCTCTCCGGCGGGCAGCGCCAGCGGGTCGCCATCGGTCGAGCCATCGTTCGCGATCCCAAGGCTTTCCTTCTGGACGAACCGTTGTCCAATCTCGACGCCGGATTACGCGTGCGCACCCGCCTCGAACTGGCGCAGCTGCACAATCGTATCAAGGCGACGATGATCTTCGTGACCCACGACCAGACCGAAGCGATGACCCTCGCGACGCGTATCGTGGTGATGAACAATCGTCGGATCGAACAGATCGGGACCCCGATGGAGGTCTATTCGCGCCCGGCAACGCGATTTGTGGCCAGCTTTGTTGGATCACCTGCAATGAACTTCATCCCAATTGCAGCCATCAGCGACGTTGGCGGCAGGGCGTCGGTCAGCTTTGCCGGACAAACGGCGGTACAGACCGCGGTGCCCTATGCATCCTTGCCAAAAAACAACCTGACCTTCGGCATTCGCGCAGAGGCCGCTCATGTCAATTTCATGGGCGCTGGCATATCGGGCGTGGCCGACGTGGTCGAGCGGCTCGGCGAACGGACTCTGGTCTATACACGCCTGCCTGATGACACCGTCCTGGTCGCCGAGGACAAGGGCATCAGCCAGATCCAAGCTGGAGATACCGTCCACATCACTCTCGATGGCGATACAGCCATCGTTTTTGACGATGCCGGAAAGGCCTACCACGCCGCCGGCTAACAGACCGGTTGGAGACCGGCATGGAGCCCATCAATGGGCCGGCCGAGAAGAACATAGAGCCGTCTAAAACGGCCGCCTGACTACAGTGCGCCTGCTTCGCCAGCTGGCGCACTGCCTGAGGAGTGGCGTCGGGATTGTCCCAAGGGAGGAAAACGTGAAGAATCTTTTCAAGATCGCAATGCTGTCGACTGCGCTGTTATCTGTCGGTGCCGTGCAAGCCCAGGAAGACGTCGTTTGGTGGGATTTCCTCGGCGGCGGTGACGGCGTGCGCATGAAGTCACTGATCGACCGCTTCAACACTGAACATCAGGGTGAAATCAACATCCAGGCGACCACACTGGAGTGGGGCACCCCTTTCTATACCAAGGTTCAGACTTCGGCCGCCATTGGCGAAGGTCCTGACGTGATGACCTATCACCTGTCACGCGTGCCGCTTGGGGTATCCTCGGGGGCTCTGGCGCAGATCAACGTGGACGATCTCGCCAGCGTCGGCCTTAGCGCAGACACCTTCGCCCCGGCCAACTGGGAAGCCGGCCAGAGCGAGGGCGCCCAATATGCCGTGCCCTTCGATATCCACTCAATCGTTCTATACTACAATAAGGACAAGCTGGCCGAAGCGGGGCTCCTTGGCGAAGACGGCAAGCCCACGGGCCTAGATGGCGCCGACAATTTCATGGCGGCTCTCGAAAAGCTCCAGCCCAATTCCGAATATGCCCTCTCGCTGCAGACCTCGGGCGACGGTACGCCGTGGCGCGTGTTCTACTCGTTGTTCGGCCAGCAGGACGGCGTGTTCCTGGGCGAAGACGGCACCTTCCTGCCCGATGAGAGCATTCCAAAGGCAGTGGCTGCCGTCGAAACCATGGCCAGCTGGGTCGAGGGCGGCTATGCGCCGGCACTGACCGAATATGAAGGTTCGGTTGCGCTGTTCACCTCGGGAAAAGCAGCGCTGCACATGAACGGCGTCTGGGAAGTTCCGACGATGACCGACCTCGCGGCCAAGGGCGAGCTCGGCTTTGAATGGGGCGCCATCGCCATCCCGACCTTCTTCGATCACCCAGCGACCTGGGCCGACTCGCATGGCTTTGCCATCCCGAACAATGTCGGCAAGGAAATGACGCCGGAGAAGAAGGCCGCCGTGCTGGAGGTCATCTCGTGGATGAATGAGAATTCGCTGGCCTGGGCAGATGCCGGCCACATCCCGGCCTATTCACCAACCCGCGATAGCGAAGCGTTCAAGACCATGGAACCCAACGCCACCTATTCGGTGCTGGCTGACACTGCGGTCTTCGATCCCAAGTCGGTCTTGGCTGGCGTGGCTTCGCCCGTCTATGACGCCGTTGCCAACTATATCAGCCCGGCCATGAACGGCGAAATGGGTGCGCAGGAAGCCATCGACGAAATGAAGGCCGACCTGCAAGACCAGGCCGACTAATTCCTCAAAATCTGGTTCGGCGGCTTCGTGCCGCCGAACACTTTAAGGGGCCGGAGCAGTATGATCAGGAACCACCGACGCGAAGTTGCGGTCGCCTATCTTCTTATTCTTCCGTTTGTGCTGACCTATGGCGTGCTGTTTCTGTGGCCGACCGCGCAGATGGTCTATCTCAGCTTTACCGATGCGCCCCTGATCGGGCCCGGAAAATGGGTCGGTCTCGAAAATTACATCGAGATGTTCGATGACCGTCGTTTTTGGACCGCCCTCCGAAACACAGCCTATTTCGTCGCGCTGACCGTCATCCCCAACACGCTGATCGGGCTCGCCATTGCGATGATGGTGTCGCGCCTCAAGGGATGGCAGCAAAGCGTTATTCTGGCGATGTTCTTCCTGCCCTATATCCTGCCGGTCTCGGTGGTTTACCGCATCTGGAACTGGATGTTCAATCTGCAGTTCGGCATCATGCAGTACCCGCTGACCTGGATTTTCGGAGCGAAAACGCCAGTGTTTCGGACGCAGTGGATGTTCATGCCGGCCGTTGCGTTCGTCACCATCTGGTGGACCTGCGGCTTTAACATCCTGCTGTTCCTTGCTGGCCTGCGCTCGATATCAACCGACATCTACGAGGCCGCGGCGCTGGACAATGCCAATCGCTGGACGATTTTTCGTCGCATCACCTGGCCGCTGATCTGGCCGGTGACAGCGCTCGTGCTGACTATTCAGCTGATCCTGCAACTGAAGATTTTCGATCAGGTCTATTTGTTCGTGCAGGGCGGCCGGCCTGACCCCTCGATGGTGCTGGTGCAATACATCTACAGCCAGGCCTTCCAGAAAAACCAGGGCGGCTATGCCGCTGCGATTTCGGTCGCCTTGTTCGTGATCGTCATCGTCTTCTCGGTCCTGCAGTTCCAGTTGCTTCGCGCACGAGGTACAAATGAGCGTCGCTGAAAGCCAGAACGTCGTCGCGGACACCACTGGCCTCACGGTCAAGCCCCGCATCATGAAAACGCTCGATATCGGCGGGCTCATCCTGACGCTGGTCACGGTGATCTTTGCGGTGCTCTGGGCCTTTCCGATCTATTGGGGTTTGGTCACCTCTCTCAAGCCCGAATCCCAGGTGATCTCCAGCACCGTGGAATTCCTGCCACGCACCTGGACGATCGAGGCCTATTGGCACGTTCTGGTCAACACCATGATCGGGCGATGGTACCTCAATTCGCTGGTGACCTCGCTTGGCGTCACTGCCATCACCCTGGTGTGCAGCGCCCTCACCGCCTATGCGCTGTCGCAACTCAGGTTCCCGGGCCGCACGCTGCTTTGGGTTCTGATCCTCGCCAGTTTCATGGTTCCGCTGACGGCCCTGATCGTCAACCACTTCATTTTGATGGCGCAGTTTTCGTTGATCAACACCTGGATGGGGGTCATTCTTCCTCAGCTCATCCACCCCGTCGTGATCATCGTCTACAAGAACTTCTTCGACTCGGTGCCCAAGGAATATCGGGAAGCGGCAAAGATGGATTCGGCCAGTGAGTGGCGTATTTTCAGCCGCATCTATTTGCCAATGAACTGGGGTATAACCACGGCGCTCGCCATCGTGACCTTCATCGGTGCCTGGAACAATTTCCTCTGGCCATTTCTGGCGGTTTCAAAGCCGGAAATGATGAACGTTGCCGTAGGCATCACGCAGGTTAACGATGCGTTTGGCGTCCAATATGCACGCGAGCTCGCCGGTGCCATGATGGCCGCCTTGCTGGTTGCCGTGCTCTACCTGATATTCCAACGTCGTGTCACACAGGCAATTATGCTGTCTGCCGGGGTGAAGGGCTGAGACGATGGCAGCCCTGTTTACTATCGACTGCTAGATCCCTGTCTCTTCAGCGCTCGGTTCGATTGGCAGTCATTAATCCGCTCGACGAACGACAGCTTTATTTGAATTTTCATCTGTAAGCGGCCCGATCGCATCCGACCCCATTTAGGTTTCTGACCGCTGCAACAGCCAGAATGAGAAATGGCCGATGGTGGGCGCAGCTCTCGGTTGAAACGGGGCGGTCCGGCAGAAAGCGGTGCTGCTGTCAAATATCCACGCGCCGCCCCTCTCACGGTTAACTGCAAAAGAGCGCCTGAACCAACGCATTCCCGCATTAAGTACAGTCCGACAGCCCAAACTTCCTGAGTTACCTCTCCATCAATAGGCCGCGAAAACTATTCGCTGGACACCCGCAAAAACCCCCACCGCAAGATCAAGGGATGTTTCGGACAGCCATTTGAATCCCGTTTGTTCTGCATACGATTCCATTATGTTCGACTGCGAACTCGTCGAATTGCCTGGCCATCAAGGTTTTTGCGGGTGTCCCGCTCGCTATCGATCGACCACCGACATGCTGACGGCAATGCTTCCCCATCGCTGCTTTGTCCAAGCAGCGATGGGAAGCCCGGCCTAGCGAGAAAGCTCGTCGAGAACCTGGTTGACGGCGCGCTGCGTGATGTCGATGATCTTGTCGACCTCAGCCTCAGTGATCACCAGCGGGGGCGCGAAGCCAAGGATGTCGCCTTGCGGCATGGCGCGGGCGATCATGCCGAGTTCGAGGGCCGCCGCCGATACACGCGGACCGACCTTGAGGTCGACAGCGAAGGAATCCCGACGCTCGGCGCCAGTCCCGAATTCCAGGGCGGCCATCAGGCCAACGCCACGCACTTCTCCGACCAGGGGATGGTCGGTGAAGGTTTCGCGCAGCCGGCGCTGCAAATAGCCGCCGGTGCGGGCGGCGTTGCCGGTGAGGTCTTCACCATCGACAATATCCAGGTTGGCATTGGCGGCAGCGGCACAAACGGGATGTGACGAATAGGTCCAGCCGTGGCCCAAGGGACCCAGTCTGTCATTGCCTTCGACCAGCACATCCCAAACCTTTTTGCCAATGATCGAACCCGACAGCGGCAGATAGGCTGAGGTCAAACCCTTGGCGATGGTGATGATATCGGGCTGGATATCGTAGGTATGGCAACCAAAATACTGGCCGGTCCGGCCAAAGGCGGTGACCACTTCGTCAGCAATCAGCAGCACGTCATACTTACGCAGCACAGCCTGGATCGCGGCCCAATAGCCCTCGGGCGGCGGCACGATGCCACCGGTTCCGAGCACGGGTTCGCCGATGAAGGCCGCAATGGTTTCCGGCCCTTCTTGCAGGATCAGCGCCTCAAGTTCGGCCGCCAAACGCAACGAAAAATCGGTCTCGCTCTCGCCGGGCTGGGCATAGCGCCAGTAATGCGGGCAAGCGGTGTGCAGAATGCCGTCCATGGGTAGGTCGAACGAGTTATGGAACGACTGCAGGCCCGTCAGGCTGCCCGTCATCAGGCCCGACCCGTGATAGCCACGATGGCGCGAGATGACCTTTTTCTTGGTCGGGCGGCCGAGCACGTTGTTGTAGTAACGGACGAGCTTGAGATTGGTCTCGTTGGCGTCCGATCCGGACAGGCCATAATAGACCTTGCTCATGCCCATGCCGGCAGAGCGCACGATACGTTCAGACAGGTTGATGATCTGCTCGTTCGAGTGACCAACATAGGCATGGTAATAGGCCAGCTTCTGCGCCTGGGCGTAGATCGCATCCGCGACTTCGGTGCGGCCATAGCCGATATTGACGCAGTAGAGGCCGGCGAAGGCGTCCAGACTTTCCAGACCGTCACGATCCCGAACATAGACCCCACTGCCGCCGGTCATGACCCGGTTCGGGATATCACCGCGCTCGAACTGAGCGAGATGGGTCGAAGGGTGGAAAATATATTCTCTGTCGACGGTAGACAGGTCGTTGATGCGGTCGTCCATGATAGTTCCTTGCTCAGACAGCGTCGTAAGAGGCGCAGACATATTTCAGGTCAGTGAATTCGGAGATCGCGTGTCGCCCGCCTTCGCGGCCCAACCCGCTATCGCGCACGCCTCCAAAGGGAATGGGGTGCCCAGTCATCTTCACGCAGTTGACCGCCACCATCCCGCTGCGCAGCGCTGCGGTTACCCGGCAGATGCGGTTATGGTCATTGGTAAAAAGATAGGCAGACAGGCCATATTCAGTGTCATTGGCGGCCGCTAGTGCCTCTGCCTCGGTATCGAATGGCAGGATTGCGGCGACGGGCCCGAAGGTTTCCTCGCGGAAGATCGCCATATCCGGTCGCACATCTGCCAGCACGGCCGGCGTCAGGAACAGCCCGTTGGCCTCACCCCCGGTGAGCAATCGCGCCCCGGCAGCGGTCGCATCGGCAATCTGGTCAAGGCATTTGTTGACCGCACGTTCATGCATGAGCGGGCCCAGCATAACCCCGGCTGCAAAGCCGTTTCCGACCCGCAGGGCTTGGGCAGCGGCGGTAAATTTTTCGAGGAATTGCTCATATATGCTGCGCTGCACAAAAATCCTGTTCGCCGCCAGGCAATCCTGCCCCGTGGTTTGAAATTTGGCGTCGATGGCGGCTGCGACCGCACGATCCAGATCTATGTCGTCAAACACCAGAAATGGGGCATGCCCGCCCAGTTCCATGGAGACGCGCTTGAGCGTGCCGGCGCAGGCCCTGACCAGTTGCTTTCCCACCGACGTCGATCCAGTGAAGCTCAGGCCGCGGATGCGCGGATTCGCGGTCATTTCACCAACGATGTCGCGCGAGGGCCCGGTCAGCACGTTGAACACCCCGGCGGGGAAGCCGGCACGTTCCGCAAGCACCGCCAAAGCCAGCGCCGAGAACGGTGTTTCATTAGCTGGCCGTATCACGACTGTACAACCGGCTGCCAAGGCCGCGGCCGCCTTGCGGGTAATCATCGCGCAGGGGAAATTCCACGGCGTAACGCAGGCGACGACGCCGATCGGCTCGCGCACCACGCGCATGGAGCGGCCGGGCAGATGGCTCATTGGTATTTCGCCGTCGATGCGCTTCGCTTCCTCGGCGAACCACTCCACGAAGCTGGCGGCATAGTCGATCTCGCCCCGCGCCTCATGCAGCGGCTTGCCCTGCTCCAGCGTCATGATAATCGCCAGGTCTTCACGGGCGTCGCGAATCAATTCAAACCATTTCCGGATGATGTTCGACCGCTGCTGTGGCAGCATGGCCCGCCAGCCGATAAAGGCGGCGTCGGCAGCGGCAATCGCCAATTGCGTTGCATCTGCTCCCAGGGACGGCACATGGCCAATGACCACGCCATTGGCTGGATTGGTCACGGGCGTCATCGGCGCCGTACCGCTATGCCAGCCCCCGTCATAATAGGCCTTGCCCGGCATCAGGCTGCCGTCGGCCGGCATCCACGACTGGCTAACGGGGAAATTAACGGCGATTGCGTTCATCATGCGTCCTCAGGCCTGCGACTACCCAAGACTAGGGTTATGGCGCCCAAAAATGCTGCCCAAGCACATGGGCGCCAAAGGTTTTTTCGCGGGAAAAGCCGCTGTTGCCGAAGAATTTTCGGCTATTTGAACTTATCGCGCATCGCGCCCAGGCCCGGGATATAGTCGATCAGGTGGGCGTGCTCGGGGTCGAAAAACTGCACGAGGCCCCGCTGATCACGGCCGACCAGAATGGTAAAGACATAGGCCTGATGACCCGGCGACGTTACGGTGGGGTGATAGCCCGTCGGTAGCAGGTAGCTGTCGCCGTCCAGGGTCATCACGGCCTCCGGCGTGCCGTCGTTGTGATAGTGGAACTGGCCGCCAAACCCGGTCGGCGGATTGTAGCGATAGTGGTAGAGTTCGGCGTGATTGGTCTCGCCATCCCGATGGGTGTCGTGCTTGTGCGGCGGATAGCCCGACCAGCAGCCGTCTTCCGCATAGAGTTCGCTGACCAGCAGATTTCCCGCCCGACCATTGGCGTTCTGCCCCAGGATGTGGAAAATTTCCCGCTTCGATTTAGTGTCGGACGAGCCGACGACGACACTCTGGACCTCGTCAGGCGTCACGCGGAATGGCGCATGGCTCTCGGCGCAGGCGCCGCCAGCCACGATCGCTTCCAGCACCGCCCCGGTGGCCGTGATGGTGATGGCATTGCCGGTGCCAGCATAGACGGAATCGGCCTTGCCCGACCAGATATCGGCCCGCCGGCCGATGCCTTCGAACAGCGCACTGCCGACGGCAACACGGCAGACGCCGCGTTGCACGACCACAACCGTCTCGAAGCCGGGAACCTCCAGGGTAACCGACTCGCCATCGGCCAGACTGATACGGTTGAAATAGACGTCTTGCAGATGCGGGTTGCTGGCGTCAACGATAGCGCGGTTGGCATTGTCGGCATTGCGGATGATGAGGCTCATGGGGCTCTCCTGGTTGAAGTTCGGGCTAAACTGAAGCGGTCAGGCCGCCATCGACGGCGAGCACATGGCCAGTCACGAAATCGGAAGCGGTTGACGCCAGAAACACAGCCGCGCCGGACAGGTCCTGCGGCTGGCCCCAGCGCTTTGCCGGCGTGCGGCCCATCAGCCAGGAGCTGAAGACCGGGTCTTCGCTCAGGGCGGTGTTCATCTCGGTCAGGATGTAACCCGGGGCGATGCCATTGACCTGCACCCCTGACGGCGCCAATTCGACGGCCAACCCCTTGGTAAGCATTTTCAGCCCGCCCTTGGCCGCCGTGTAGGGCACAATCGAAGGCCGCCCCAGGCTCGACAGCACCGAGAGGGTGTTGATGATCTTACCATGGCCACGACTGACCATGCCCCGTCCGACCTGCCGGGCCAGGCGGAACGGAACCGTAAGATTGGTGTCGAGCACACGCGCCCAGTCGGCATCCTCGACCTCAAGCGCCGCCTGCCGGTGCTGGATGCCGGCATTGTTGATCAGGATGTCGATGGCGCCATGCTGCTCCTCGGTGCGGCGGACGAGTTCATCGAGTGCAACCGGGTCCAGCAGGTCGCAAACGGCTGCGCCAGCCTGGCCGCCGCCCCCCTGGATCAGCTCGACAGCGTGTTCCAGCTTGCCGGCGTCACGTCCGACCAGCACAACGGAGGCGCCATGTTCGGCCAGCCCGCGCGCCATGGCCAGGCCAAGACCGCTGCCGCCGCCGGTCACCAGGGCAATCCTGCCCGTTAGATCGAACGCACCCCGGCTCATGGGTTCACCCAGTTGGCTGGCGTCTGCCCGTTCAGGATCGCCACGGCGGCCTCACCGGCCTGGCGCTGCAACGACGCCACTGTGGCTTCCGAATACCAGCCGGCATGGTCGGAAAGTACCACATTGGGCAGACCCAGCAGCGGATGGTCCCGCTCGGGCGGTTCCTGGCGCAACACATCGAGGCCTGCGCCAAACAGCGCTCCACCCGTTAATGCACGGACCAGTGCCGCTTCATCTACATGCGCGCCGCGCGCGGTGTTCAGCAGCACCGAACCTGGACGCATGGCGGACAGGAAACCGTCATTGATCATGGGGGCATCCGGATCGGCCACCGGTGCATGGATCGAGACGATGTCCGAACCACGCGCGAGCGCATCCAGGCTTACCGACTGCACGCCTTGCGCCGCAGCATCGCCGGCGCTGAGATAGGGATCATGCACCAACACGCCGACCACGCCGAAAGCGGCGAAGCGGGCCCGGACGGCCCGGGCAATGCGCCCGAAACCGATTAATCCGAGGGTCTTGCCGGCGATGCGCTGGATGGGTTGCTCCTGACCGATACCCCAAATGCCGGAGCGGACCGCCCGGTCGTGGCTGACGACGCGGCGCTGCAGGGCGAGATAGAGCGCCAGAGTTTGGTCGGCGACCTCAATGTCAGCGCCATAATCAGGGATATTGGCGACCTTGATGCCCTGTGCTCTGGCCTGTTCCAGATCGATCCGGTCGACACCGACGCCGTAGCGAACAATGCCCTTGGCCTTGGCGCAGGCCTTGATGACATCGGCATCAAGCGGCGTATCGCGAACGAAGATGATCGCCGCCTCGTGAAGCCCGGCGAACAGTTCCGCGCGGTTGCCATGCCAGTCCAGCACGGACAGCGTCATCCCCAGCGGCGCCAGCATGTCGGCTTCCGTGGCATGGTCTGCATAACCCGGTGCGATTACGACCGCTTTGCCCATGATTATGCCTTTGGCGTGAAGGTTGCGTAGAATTTGCGCAGGCCACCGGTCTTCCAGTCGCAGACCGTTCCCTTGGTAACGACAAAGCTGTCTCCGGCCACGAAGCGATGCGCCCCGCCGCCTTCGATCGTCAGCTCAAGCCAGCCATCCTGCAGATACATCAGCTCGTGCTTGGGGAAGGTGGTCGGGACGCGGTGATACGGGCTGGTTTCCCAAGCGCCGACATTCCACTGCCCGTCGGCACCCGCGCAGAATACCAGATCGCCCTGTTTCGGGTCGCCGCTGATCAGCAGATGGGCGGGCGTGGGATTGGAGGGCGGAATGGCTACGAGGTCGCTGCGCGAAGCCACGACCGGCGCGCCCATTGCGGCGGCGTCATCGCGGCGTACCATCACATAGCCCGCTGCATCTGCCGATGGCGACCAGCCATTGGCCTGGCCCGGCTCCAGGGCGAAAATGTCACCAGTCTGGACCACGCGGTCGCTGCCGGCGATGCTGAGCGTACCGCTCCGCAGCTGACCAAAAACATAGGCATCGGCCAAGGCGGCGCCATTGGCCGGCAATGGGCCGGTGTAGCATGACACCGCCAATGCGGCGTCGCTGAACGCCTCGGTCCAGCTTTGAGTATCGGTGAGTTTGAAAATTCCGGTGGTCATGATGGGCACACTTTGCTTGGGCGCTGATGCGCAATTTCAGGGTGTGAAGAGTCAGCCCCTGACGAGTGGTCGGCAGGGCGGCTGCTTGCTGGTGAAGGCGGGTTAGTAGCCGCGCCTTGGATCGAAGATATTGGGCAGCGCTTCGCCTGCTTCATGCAACCCGATACAGCGCGCCACAAACTGCGCCTTTTCGGCCCGGGTCGGCGTCGAAGCGATATGCGGGGTCAGGGTGATCCGCTCATGGGCCCAAAGCAGGCTATCCTTGGCAAGCGGCTCGACACGGAACACGTCGAGCACAGCACCAGCGATGTGCCCGCTATCCAGCGCCGCAATCAAATCCGCTTCCACCACATGCTGACCGCGGCCGACATTGATGATCTGGGCACCGGTCGGCAGCTTGGCCAGCAGCTTTGCATCGATGATATCGACCGTATCCGGCGTCACCGGCAGCAGGCAAACCAGGATGTCGACGTCCGCCAGAAAGGCGTCGAACTGGTCGGCACCGGCAAAAGTCTTGATGTCGGGCAGGGATTTTGCCGAACGGCTCCAGCCCTGAACCGGAAAGCCCACGGCTGACAGCATTGTTGCGGCTCGGGCCCCCAGATTGCCCAGCCCCATGACTCCAACCTTGCGATCGGCAGCCGAATACAGGACTTCCTTGTAGCGCCATTCGCGCGTCGCCTGACCCAGCGCGAAATCATGGGTATCGCGCAGCAGGGACAATGCGGACCACACCACGAATTCGCCCATGCGCTGCGCCATGTCGACGCCGCCCATGCGCACCAGAGGAATCTGGCGCGGCCAGGCTGGATCCTTGGTGATGTGATCCACCCCGGCGCCCGACGAGAACACCGTTTTCAGGTTTGGCAGCGTTGCCAGCCACCCAGCCGGTGGCTCCCACGCCATGACATAGTCAACCGAAGCGAGGTCGCCGGTATCTTCCCAATAGGCGACCTCAATGCGCGGGTTTGCGGCGTGGAAGTGATCCTTCCACTCGTTCATGGCCTCGCGGCCACCAGATTTTACCAAGAGCTTCATGGCAACCTCCTATTTGTCTTTGTCAGTGGTCCCGATCAGCATCCGGTCGATGCCAAAGAGACGGTCCAGAATGAGCATGGCGACGACCGCCAGAACGATGAGTACGGTTGAAACCGCAGCAACCAGCGGATCGATGGAGTCTTCGATGTAGAGCATCAGCCGTACCGGCAGGGTGGTCAGGCCCGGCGAGGCGATAAAGATCGTCATCGTGACTTCATCGAAGCTGTTGATGAACGCCAGCACCCAACCCGACACGATGCCCGGCGCGATCAGAGGCAGGGTGACGCGGCGGAAGGTTGTCAACGCACTGGACCCCAGGGATGCGGCGGCATTGTCCAGCGCCAGATCCAGCGAGCCCAATGAGTTCATCACCGTGCGCAGCACAAAGGGGGTGATGATGATGACATGGCTGATCACCAGCCCGAACATCGTCCCGCCCAGCCCGATCTGGGACAGGAAGCGCAGAAACGCCACACCCAGCACGATCGATGGCACCATCAGCGGCGACATGCACAGGCTGAGCAGCGCCGTGCGGCCCGGAAACTCAAAGCGCACGATTGCCATGGCCGTGGGAACCGCGAACAGGGCGGCCAGCGTGGCGGAGATACTGCCCAGAACCAGGCTAGCCTGAAAGCTGGCCATGAAATCCTGATTGTTCAGCAAAGCCTCGAACCAGCGCAGTGACGGCCCATCGAGCGGCAAGGACAGATAGCCCAGCGGGGTGAAGGCAACCACGCAAACAATCACGATCGGCAACAGCACGAAGAAGACGAACACGCCATGGAACAGCAAACACCAGAAACCGTTGCGTCCGCTCACTTGTACATCCTCGCGAAATAACGTTCGGCAACGCCGTTCAGGCCGATGGCGACAGCGATGATCACCGCAAACAGGATCATGGCCAGCGCCGCCCCAAGCGGCCAGTTGAGGCTGAACAGGAACTCGTCATAGACCAGCGTGGCAATGACCTTGAGGCGCCGACCGCCGATGATTTGGGGCGTCGCGAAGGCACTGGCGGCCATGGCGAAGACCAGGATGGCGCCAGCCATGATGCCCGGTAGCATTTGCGGCAGGATCACGCGTCGGAAGGTGGTGATGGGACCGGCGCCAAGCGAATAGGACGCATTTTCGACCTGCGGGTTGAGCCGCTGCAAGGTGGTCATCACGGCGATGATCATGAATGGCAGCAGCACATGGGTCAGGGCGATCACGACACCAAATTCGGTATACATCATCTGCACCGGACGCTCGATGAGGCCCAGTGCCTTGAGCGCCTGATTGATCATGCCATTCCCGCCCATCAGCAGAGCCCATCCCAGCGAGCGGGATACCACCGAAATCAGCAGGGGGCCGAGCGCCACGAGCAGGAAAATGCCCCGCCATGGCGCCTTCATCCGCATCAGGATGAGGGCTTCCGGAGCGCCAATGGCCACGGTCAGCAGGGTCGTGAAGACAGCAATTCTCGCGGTTCTGGCGAAAATTTCAAAGAAGTAGCTATCCGAGAAAATCTCGATGTAATTGGCGAGTTCGTAAACCGGCATGATGCCGGTCGTCAGGCTGAAATCCTGCAGCGACAGGATCAGCGTGCCCAGGAGCGGCAGCAGCAGGAAAACTACAAACAGGAATGCTGCCGGCAGCGACAGCAGATAAGGCAGCCCGCGACGAAGCCCACTCACGGTGACGCCTCGGGCGCAATCAGATGGACATCACTGGCGTCGAACACCAGGCCGATGGTTTCACCCACGGCTGGCGGGCGCGGACCAAGATTTTGCCGCTGGCTCACTGCGAGGCCCTGCTCAGTGTCGATTTCGAGCAGCCATTGCGTGCCTTGGAACACGCAATTGCGCACCACGCCCCGCAACCCGTCTTCGCCAAAGCCCAGCTTTTCCGGCCGCACCGCCACGATGGTGGCGCCGGGGCGCGCATTGTCCGGCGCTGCAAAACTATAGCCGCCGACGGTAATTCGGCCGCCGCTATCATCGACATAACCGGCAAAAAGATTGGTTTTGCCGAGAAAGCTGGCAACGAAGCTGTTGCAGGGCCGGGCATAGACTTCTTCGGGCGCACCGATTTGCTCGATAGCCCCGGCGCGCATCAGCACGATACGATCTGACAAGGCCATGGCCTCGGCCTGATCATGAGTGACCAGAACCGTCGTCGTCCCCGTCGTCTGCTGGATACGACGCAGCTCGATCTGCATTTCTTCGCGCAGATTGGCGTCAAGGTTGGACAGCGGCTCATCCAGCAGCAGGACGCGCGGCTGAATGACCAGCGCCCGGGCCAGCGCGACGCGCTGTTGCTGCCCGCCCGACATGCGGCGCGGATAGCGGTCGCCATAGCTTGCCAGCCCCACCAGTTCGAGCACTTTTTGAACGCGCTCATCCCGTTCGGCGCGGCCGACACCACGGACTTCAAGGCCATAGGCAATATTCTGGGCCGCCGTCATATGCGGGAACAACGCATAGGATTGGAAAACCATCCCCAGTCCGCGCTTGTTCGGCGGCGTGGCAATCAGGTCGCGGCCTTCAAGCTGGATACTGCCGCTGGTAGGATCAACAAAGCCGCCCAGCATCTGCAGGGTCGTGGTCTTGCCGCATCCTGAAGGGCCGAGGAGAGAGATGAACTCCCCCTCCTCGACAGATAAAGCGAACTGATCGACGACTGTGACCTTGTTATAGGCCTTGGACAGTCCGGCGATCTCCAAAAATGACGCCGTTGGCGTAGTAGCAGCGGCACTCATGGGCAACGCCTTCTCAAATAGCAGTGTGGTGGTCTTAGCGCTCGATTTCACGAACCCAGCGCGTGTCCCATGCCTCGCGGTTGGCGTTGATATAGTTCCAATCCACATTTTCCAGGTTCGACACCTTGTCCGGGCCATAGGGAACGCCAACGGCTTCCTCTGCCGTCAGTTCAGCCAGCTTGTTGATAGGGCCAAAGCCGAGGCCCTTTGCCAGCACCTCCTGCACCTCAGGCGAGACCAGATAATTCACGAAGGCCTCCGCCTCCGGCTTGGGCGAGGCCGTCTTGACCGCGCAGACGTCGTTGCTGATCGCCATGGCGCCTTCGGACGGATATGCCAGCTCAACCGGGAAGCCGCTGGCGGCCAGCACCTGAACCTGGGTGGACGACCACACCGCCAGATCAACCTCACCACTCTGGAACATCTCGGCCAGACGGGCAGAGGCCGGCTCGAAGCTCAGCACACCGGGCGCGATCTTTTCCGCCATAACCTTGAAGCCAGGATCGAGATTCTCAAGGTCGCCGCCATGGATTTCGGCAAGCTTGATCAGGGCCAGCAGGCCATTGGTGTTGTTCAGCGGCTGGAACACGACCCGGCCAGCAAATTTCGGATCTTCAAGCGCGGTCCAGGAGGTGGGCGCATCCCAGCCTTCCTTGGCGAAAGTGTCGGTGTTGTAAGCCAGTCCGAGGCCAACCACGCCAAAGCTGACGGCCTTGCCGGACTTGAACTTGGCGAAATCATAGATATTTGCTTCATGCGCGGAGAGGTCGAGATCCAGGCACAGGCCGAGATCGATCGCCTGAGTCATCGGACCGGTATTCATCATGGCGATGTCGACCTGTTGATTGGCCTCCTGCGCCAACAGCTTTGCCAGCACCGCAGCCGAGTTACCGGCGGAATAGACCACCTTGATGCCGGTCTCGGCTTCAAAGGCGGGAAAAACTTCGGCGCGCATCAGCTCTTCCTGCGAGCCGCCATTGCCGGCCACATAGAGCACGTTCTCCTGGGCAACCACGCTGCCGGCAAAAGCGGACAGAGCGACCGTGGATAGCAGAGCCAGTTTCAATCTCATCGGAATTCTCCTTGTTTCCCGTCGGACGTGCGCCAAATTTGGACATGCGCCTTCTTATGCTTCCGACCTGGCTTAAATTAGGGCTTTAGCGACGAAAAAGTTCTCGTAACAGCGGCCATAACAGAAACTTTTGCGGAAAAATCTGGAATCTGACATATGAAAATCGGCGCGGCGTCACGCCGCATGACTAATTTCGCGCCAAAATCGCGATTTGCCCTAATATATGGCGCAGAATAAGGCCGAATTTCCGGGGCCACCACCATTAACCAGAGCGATGCAGGTGTGTTTCTTGCCCGTTAGGCAGGGAATGGCTGATAATTGACTAAACCGAAAATACTGCGGAAAAACGCATACTTCCCGACTATTTTTCGATCAAGGAACTGAGCCCATGGCAAGCGCACCTCGGATTAAACTCGACGAGATAGATCTGCGCCTGCTCTCGATGCTTCAGACCGAAGGGCGCATCAGCAAGACGGACCTCGCCAACAAGATCAACCTGTCCGTCAGCGCGTGTTTCGAGCGGATGCAGAAGCTCGAACAGAACAAGTTGATCCAGTCCTATCACGCGGTCATCAATCCTGCCATTTTCGGCAATCTGCAGATGTTTCAGGCTCATATCATTCTCAAGACGCACCGTGCCGTCGATTTCGGCATGTTTGAGAACTATGTGCGCAATACCACGATGATCACCGAGTGTTTCGCATTGGGCGGCGGCGTGGACTATTCTATAAAGGTCGCAGCTCAAACCGTGTCGCAGTATCAGCAGCTCATCGATGACATGCTGGACGCCAATCTCGGCGTCGATCGCTATTTCACCTATATCGTCACCAAGACGATAAAGGACCGCCGCCTCACGGTGCAGGAGATTTTGGACATCAGGCGCGACAGCGACGCCACTGCACTGTCGGATCAATTTTAGATCAATGCTTAGCCGCCGCCGCAGACTTTCGGCCCCTTCGGACGGCGGACCGCTTGCGTTACTTGGCCTCGGCCCTCTGATTGAGCCGGCTCATAACCCCGCATCACAGGGATAGGCCCGATGAGTATAGCCCAACCGATCCTCGGGATCGACGTTTCCAAAGCCCTCGGCTTTACTGGTCAAAGTGTTGCCGGAAGGGGGCCTAGTCGTTAGCAGCAAATCGATCGTCGACTTGCCATTCGGGGTGGCAGCTTTGGGGCGAGGCGGTATAGCGCCTAATTTCAGAAATGGCGCGCGAAGCGGCCATAACGGAAAGCCTTCGTGACCAAAGGACTGGACTTCGCCGCGCAACCACGCATTGCTGTGGGTATCGAACCGAAGCCCGGCAGCCACTCCGGGCTCGCCTCAGTGCAAGGCCCCCAAACTGGGGTTTACCTGAGGACATACGATGCGCAAAACTCTGACAGACACCCACCGAGTCATCCTCGCCAATGCGGCGGCACGCGATAGCCTGCGGGCCCTGCCCGTACCTTCGACGATTGGCAGAGGTCCCATGATGGTTCGCCAGAGCGTGGCAGAACTCGTCGATGATGGCTTGCTGGCAGAGGTAGCAGCCGAGGACGGCGATGAGATTTGGCACAAGAACGACGATGCTGCCGATACAACCTTGCTGATCACCGAGCTTGGCCTCGTCACAATCGGCGTTATGGTGACAGGTGACGGAAAGTCCGCGGCCGCCATCATCCAGCAGAGGCCTGCGGTCGGCGGAATGCCACCGCCAGCTTCAAAGCTACAAACCCTGGTCATGCTCATGCAGCGCCCACAGGGAGCCCTGATTGAGGAGTTAGTGACCGTCACGGGATGGCAGAAGCACTCAGTGCGCGGAGCCATCAGCGGTGCGCTGAAGAAACAGCACAGCCATACGATCTCGTCGACTTTGGTAGGCGGGCGCGGCCGGGTCTATCGCATTGAGATGCCAGAGGCGCCACCCGCCGAGAAAAGCAGATCGGCTGCGGCGGTCAATGCAAGCGGCCATGGGAGCGGGTTGTGAAACGCCGGACCCCGGTTGACGTGGCACAAGACGTCGATGCACTGCGCGACATGGACGCCAAGGCGCTGCGAATACGATGGCGCGCGGTGCTCAAGACCGAGCCGCCTGCCAAAATGCAATCCCCCTTCTTACGTCTGGCCATCGCATACCGCCTGCAGGAGCTGGCCTTTGGCGGTCTTAAGCCGGCGGCGCTTCGCCAGCTCCGGAACTACGGCAAGTCCCTCGACGTGCGTCCATCGACTGTGGGCGCGGATGGATTGCAGCCCACCAAAGTGGTGGTGTTCGATGCTCGCGCTTCGCTGTCACCCGGCACGCGTCTCATGCGGGAATGGAACGGGACAACCCACCTGGTGGATGTTGTGGAGGGCGGCTTCGTGTGGCGTGGCGGGTTGTACAAGACTTTATCTGCCACAGCCGTTGCGATCACGGGGACCAAGTGGTCTGGCCCCAAATTCTTCGGCCTCCTCGCGCCCAAAGCCGCCAATTCGCCGCGGCGCGCCGCCGCAGCAACGCGCGAGGATATCGCGGCATGAGCGAGCAAACACGATTTCGCTGCGCGATCTACACGCGCAAATCGTCCGAGGAAGGTCTTGAGCAGGACTTCAACTCATTGGGGGCGCAGCGAGAGGCCTGCGAAGCCTATATCCGATCCCAGGCCCATGAAGGCTGGCAGCTCATTCCCGACCGATTCGATGACGGTGGCTTTTCCGGCGGTAATATGGAGCGCCCAGCGCTCGCCCGACTGATGGACCAGTTACGCGACGGCAAGATCGACATCATCGTCATCTACAAGATCGACCGGTTGACCCGATCGCTCACCGACTTTGCGCGGCTGGCTGAGACGTTCGACAAACACAACGTGTCGTTTGTCTCTGTGACGCAGCAGTTCAATACCACGACCTCAATGGGTCGGCTGATGCTCAACGTGTTGTTGTCGTTCGCCCAGTTTGAGCGCGAGATTACCGGCGAGCGTATCCGCGACAAAATCGCGGCCAGCAAGAAGAAGGGGATGTGGATGGGCGGCGTGATCCCGATGGGATACGACGCCCGCGACCGGCGCCTGTTTATCAATGATGAGGAGGCCACCACCATCCGGCAGGTGTTCCAGCGCTATTTGGACGTGGGCAATGTGCCGGCTCTGCTGGAGCGTCTCAAGGCGGACAATATACTGACGGCGCCACGCCTGTCCGCGAATGCCAGAAAGCATGGCAACCGCAACTTTACGCGCGGCCACCTCTATAAGCTTCTGTCCAACCCGATCTACATTGGCCGTGTGCCACATAGGAACGTCTCACATCCCGGGCAGCATGAGGGCATCATCGATGCGAAGACATGGGCCGCTGTGCAGGCTCAGCTTCAAACCAACACCCAAGGTCCGCGCAGTCGACGCCGTCGTGCAGCGGCAGAAACCCACCTTCTGGCTGGATTACTCTGCTCGGAAGATGGCAACCGCTTTATTGCCACTCACGCCAACAAGGGCGCGCGGCGCTATCGATACTATGTCGAGGACGTTGTTGCCGGAAAAACACCACGGCGATTGGCCGCTGGCGATATCGAAGCCGCCACCCTGGCCGCCCTCCGCGCGTACTTGATGAACCAACAGCAATTGATCGGTGACTTGGGCGAGGTGAGTGCGGACCAAATCGCTGGGGCGCTGTACCACGCGCAGCGGAGCGCTGAGCTTCTGGGGCAGCGATTGGGCCAGCCGCAGCACATTGTTGTTCGCGATGTGATCGCCAAGGTTCGATATCGCGATACCCAGCTAGAGCTGGAGATTTCACGAACCGGTTTGCACCGGCTGCTCGACATTCGACAGCCAGAAAGCACCGCTTGGCCGGCGAACGCCGATCCACACAGCGACGTTATCAGCTTCCGAGCGCCGCTCGTCATCAGGCGGCGTGGTCCGCAGATGAAAATGGTTGTGGCCGGACCAGACAATCTGCGGCCCGACACCGAACTGGTTGCCGCTGTGGTTAGAGCGCGCCGGTGGGCCGAACGTCTCGCCAATGGCGAGGTTGGCTCGATGACCCAGCTCGCGGCAGCTGAAAACCGCAGTGCAGCCTATATCAGCCGGATCTTGCCCCTGGCATATCTCGCACCGCGGATTGTAGAGGACATTCTCAGCGGTAAGAGTTCGCCGGGTTTGCTGGATCGAGCACGCCCGGCGCTCGACCTTAGCTGGCAATCCCAGATCGACACCTTGGCTTTGGTTGAGCGGGGTTAAGCCAAAAGGGCCGCGCTCATGCCCGTGCGGGCATCAGCAAACGGCATGTCAGCGCTTCTTGCCGGTCTCTCCCAGCGTGCGGGCGATGGCCTCGGCCTGAATGCAAAAGAGCCGTAGCTCCGTCTCGGGCATGGTCACGGCGGCCTGCTGCAGGCGCTCGAGCAAGTCAGTTCGCGCGGAACTGCTCTCCCCTTCGTTCGATAAACCCAGAAGCCAGTTCGGCGTCGTCGCGAGTGCCGCGGCAATTCTGACGAGTGTGGCAAGGTCAGGCTCCCGGCGACCATTGGCGTAATGGGCGTAACGCCGTTCGTCCAAGGCAGCTCGCCGGCCGGCCTCGGCATTGGAGATGCCAAGCTGCTCTGCACGTTCTCGAAGTCGTCTGGCGAAGATGTCCATAGGAACGATTTGTTCCCGATAGGCATCAATCCATCCACGAACGTTACGGAATACTTCAGGAACAAAATGTAGTCTTTTGCTAAACAGCAAAGGGGACTGCACAGTGCAGCAACAGACATTTGGCAAACGCAACGCCACCAAACTGACGTCCAGCTCCACCAGTCGCTCTGGGCCGGTGTCGGCGCAAATCGGACCATCGCCGAGACCGCCATACTTGATCGCGAGTCTAGCTCTCCTCGGCGCGCTCAGCGTTGGCATAGTCATGTGGATGGCGAGCTCCACAAGTACCTCCACGCCAAATACGAGCTCTCCGGAAGGTACCGTTTGGGTGACCGCGCAACGATTGGCGCGACACAGCTGCCCCGCTCTGACCTGTGGCGTTGTGGGCGAATTCTACTATCGAGAAGGCGTGCATCCCCTGGAGACCCAGGACGGCTGGGTGCGGGTGTCAAAGTATTATGACGCGTCCTGCAACAATGGTCGGAGTGACTATGTCGATACCGGCAATGCTCAGTGCACCCAGAGCAATGGCATTGTCGACGGCCAATTCGCAGAATGGGTTGCGGAAACCAGTCTTTCCGAGGATCGGCCCGCCGATCCGGCCGAAGGCGCCACGGGCCTGGCCAAATCGATTGGCGGCTCTGATGATTTCAACATTTATCGGCCCCAACTCCTACAAGCTGCGCAGCGCTTGATTGATGGGAACTTGTGCACTGAAACCCAGTTGGCAGAGTCCAACGGGTTTATGGCGTCGGTGAACCTGAGGCCACGAAAAGCATACTTCGTACGGTGTGGCGACGAGAGATACTACGTTGATCTGACCACCATGGAAATCTTCCAATGAGGCGATAGCCCGCGGCACAAAACGCGCCAAAAATGGCCTTCAATAGATCTAAGAGCCCCAAGAACTCGCTAATCTTGGGCAGATTAGGCAGGTATGGCTAATCTTCCACGAAAATGGCATCACACCATTGACGCCACTGCGTTGGCGACCATTGCTAGGTACCGCCCATTGCGGCCATTCGGGCCGCCATCTGCATGTCCCGAAAGCTTCCGGTCTGCTCTTGAAAGACCACTGCCGGAATGGGAGGTACAGGCCGGCAGCTTTCGGTCACGCGACCGCTAAAGCGGACATGCAGCGATTGTCACGTCAGGGGCCGCAAGCGCCAGATCCGCTGCAAGATGCAAAGCAAAGAAGGCGGACAGAGTACCCAATAGCGTGGTGGCCTGTGCCCCATCGACCTTCCCTCTGCATTTGTGCCACCTATGCACCACAATCGCCAATGGTGGCTAGAACAGCAGCCGGTGCATGTGGGTGTTCCCTGCAAACAAAAAAGCCCCGGTCAGCGCGCTGATCCGAGGCTTCTACCATGGATCGCACCACGGTAGGGCGGTCCGCGCCAGGGAGGATGGCGCGGACCGGATGCTTGCGTTGCGGCACTAGCGCTTCTTGGCCGGCTGGATCAGGTTGGCCATCAGGCGGAAGGCGCCCGGGGTCAACTTGTCCAGTTGGTGATGCAGGACTAGGCTCGTATGGGTGTGGCGACCCTCGCCGATCTCTGCCGAGAGCAGCGAGCCGGTGAGCGGCTCTTCGCCCGGGTCGTTCATGGCGAGCAAGGGCATGTAGGCTTCGTCCCACTCCGATGCAAAGTAGAGCCCGCGCTCCTTGTCCCAGTTGTCCCAGTCTTCCTGACCGATAATGTTGGGGTAGTTGAGTAGCGGGTGATCGGCCTCGAGCACGGTGACGGCTGCGGTGGCGTCGGTCACGCGATAGCGGATCGATGGGGTGCCGATCTTGAGGAACGCTAGGGGCGTGGTCTCTGGCGTCCAGCCGTCCGACGGACGATGATAGAGTGTTACCAAGTGACCGCCATTTCGGACCCATTCATGCACGCCATCGAGCGCTGCCACCAGATCCTTGCGGCGACCGAAGGAGAAGATGCCCACGACCAGCGTATCCAGGTCGCGATAGGCACCGGCTTCCATGTCGGACGGGCTGAGTTCCTTGAGGTCGACACCCAGGCGCTGGAGCCAGATCGCAACATTGTCGTTGCCGCCCCCGATATAGCCAATCTTGCCTTCCGGAATCAGCGCTCCAACGGACTGCACCGGTACCGCCACCTCCGTCGGCACGACGGAGCGGCCGATATGGGGATAGGAGAACACGTTGATGGCATAGGCCTGCTTGTCGAGCAGTTTGGGCGCGATGGTGATGCGCTCGGTGCCGAGCTCGGCCGGCGGGGCCAGCTCATAGGTGCCGGCTTCACTACCGGTTTCGCCCGTTGCCGTCATCGTCCAGCCGTCAGGCAGGTTGAAGTCGAGGTCTGCAGTAGTCGCGCCAGAAACCACGGCGGTCATGGCGACCGGCGAGATTTCGTTTTCGGTGTTGAACACCACGGCGTCGGGCTGAAGCTCGAGCGAGGCTGGGGGCAGTATGCGCAGAGCATCTTCAAGGTCGATGTCCAGCACGGCCTTGTGGCCAGCAATATTGGCAGTCAGACGCACGAAGGCGTCACCATTACCACCCAATGGATCGAACTGTTCGGCCAGAGGGTTGGTGAGGTCGGCATCGGCCGCAATGCTCACCTTGACCCCGTCATCAGCCGCTTCGCTGCTGATACCGTCCCGGGCGATAACGGCGATGCTCTCCACCGCAATGGCCTCAGGCGCGTCGACGATGGTCTTGACCATAATATCCTGGCCGGGTCGCAGGTCGCCACCATCGGTGTAGGCGCGGATATTCATGCCAGCGGAAGTTGCAAGGGCAAGGTCCACTTCCTTGATCTTGCGATCGAGGCGGTGTGCGACATTATCCTCCAGTTCGACCGGCAGGGTGGCGCGAGCTTCGGCCATTGCCTTGCCGATTTCCGCCAGCTTGCTTACGACGACAACCGGGTCAGCATAATCGGCAATGGCTTCTTCGATCAGTCCCTGAGCATTGCGCAGCGCGTCGGCAGCCGAAGTCGGCATGCCGTCGAGTTCGGCTATGTGCCCAACGGTGGCGATAAGGCCTTCGCGGATGTCTTCTTCCTGCTTGCCGGCTTCACCATTGGCGGCCCAGCTTAGGTTGAGTTCCCATTCTGTCTTGGGTTCAGGCTGCCAGCGGCCCATGCCCTGTGTCAGGTGGCAGGAGCGGGACCATTCGCCCATTTGCGGGAAGGTGGCGCCGGAGATCGGGTCTCGCTCGGGCGCGCGGACGATCAGGGTTTGGGGAGGAGGAGGCGTCTCGTCATCATAGACGCCGCCGCCGCCGCCATAAGCGGGCTGGTAAATCTTGGGAACAGTCCAGGGCTTGAGGCCAGCCGTGATCTGGTTGGAGAATTCGTCCGGATTGCCCGACAGTTCGGCAACCACGAAGGTTGCGACGTTGGCCGCGCGGTGGTGGCCATGCTGGCCACCCACGTCGAGGAAGCAGTTCATGATTACGTCGGGGCGGTAGTAGCGGAACGCCCAGGTCATGCGCTCGATGACTCGGTCGCGGCCCCAGCGGTCGATGGTCTGATTCGGGTCCTTGGAGAAGCCGAAGTCATGGACGCTGTCATCGTGGCCCTGACCGCCGAAGGCCAGCGACGCATCAAGCGAGCGCGAAGCTTCGGTCATTTCGCGGGTACGCAGCACGCCGAGAACCGAGCCGCGCTCCGGGCCGATAGCGTTCTGTCCGCCTTCGCCACGGGTGATGCAGTAGAGCACCGGGCGAATGCCATAGACATGGCGCAAAGCCGCCAGCATGCCGCTAGGCTCGTCGTCCGGATGGGCGCCGGTGGTCATGAGAGTGACGGTGGAGGTCAGGCGTTCAAGCTGTCGATACAGCTTAACAATGGCCGGCTCCCCCTTCTGGGCCGCAATCAGTTCCAGATGTGATGCGGGCGCGGCCCAGGCGGGAATCTGCGTAGCCGCGAGCAGCGGCGGCACTGAGGCGATGAAGGTTCGCCGAGTCAAACGGGTCATGAGTTGGAATTCCTCTCCGCGACCGCATCGCCTGCCCCCTCCGGGCAGACTCTCTCCGACAGCCGCAGGGCACACTATGGGACGTCGATTAACACAACTCAAGTGAGTTACTATTAACTCGCGGATGTCTGCACCCTGCCCTGCACTTGCGTCGTCTTAATCAGCGACCCCGAAAAACCCTGGATTTCGAGACCCCGGCCGATAGGCTACAGAAGGTGTTGTAGTGACCGGTTGAACTCACCGGTCGTTTGCTGCCAGGCGGCAACGCGCCCCATGTCAGACGTTGAGCAGACCCTAGCCGCATCCCAAAAGCGGGCACCCGCACGAGGCAGCACGCTTGCGCCTACGCGGACACATGCGCAGGGGCGGCCGAAAGAGGCTTAGCTTATGACATACGTCGGTTTTTGTACCCACAGTAGGTTTGTTATTCTCGTTCTATTCCTCAGACAGCGAGGACTGCCCACGGACCGGAGAGTCCGCCAATACGATACGGCAGAGCAACTAGCCTGCCTGGCCGCCGAACTTGGAGACGGAAACCTGTGGCTGGCTCGTCGGCTCCTCCACGAGCAGTGGTTCGCGCATTGCGGTAGCAAGCGTCGTCACGACACGCGGTCTCCGGCGGATTTGCCATTTTTCCGTGACCACGTTGAACAGGCCGGCGGTGACGACAACCATCATGCCAATGATGGCTACCCCGTCGGGATACTCACCGAACAGTAGCGCACCGAACAGCATCGCCCAGACGAGCTGAGTATATTGCACTGGTGCGATGAGGCTGGCCGGCGATAGCTTGCTGGCCTGGATCAGCAACAGCCAGGCCGTACCGGCACACAGCCCGTTGGCCAGCATCAGCGCCATTTGTTCCAGGCTAGGAACCACGAAGGTCGGGATCATTAGTAAGCCATTGACAACGGCCGAATACAGCACGGGCAGTCCGACGAGGCTGATGCGTCTTTCCGATGCCGCGACATGGCGCAGGATAGTGTTGGTGATTGCCCCCAGAATGGCGCCCAGCAACATCAGGCAATGGCCAGCCGCAAGCTCATTGAAACCGGGACGGACGACCAGTACGACGCCCAGGAAACTGATCAGCAGCAGAGCCCAGCGATGCAGCGCCACTTTCTCGTGCAACAGCAACACAGACAGCAGCGTCACGAACAAAGGCGTCATGAAGCCAATGGCATAGACGTCGGCGAAGGCGATATGGGTGAAGGCGTACATGACGCAGGCGGTACCAGCAATCGTCGTGCCACAGCGCAGATGCACCAGCCAGGGGTGCCTCAGTTTGTAAATGCCGCGCCAGCGTTCCTGACGATTGAACAAGGCGAGGGGTATGATCGAGAATGTCGTGGTGAAAAAGGCGATCTCGAAAACCGAAAGCCCCGACCCCGTCGTTTTGATCAGCGCATCGGCAACCGAAAAGACGACGAAGGCAATGAACGCAAGTATGACGCCGAGCGGCATCTCGAGCTCCAATAACAGAGGTTTGGGGTGGGCTGGTCAAGCATTCGACCGAGAAAGCCGATGGCATCGATAGTAAGTTTTAAACAAGGGGCGCCTGCCCGACGCCGCTTTGTCCAGGGCGGTCAATAGGTAGCGCGGCCGCCTGACAGGTCGAACACCGCGCCGGTCGTGAAGCTGTTTTCCTCGCTCACCAGCCAGGCAATCATGTTGGCGGCCTCGGCAACATCGAGCAGGCGCCCGCGGGGAATTTTGGACAGCATATACTCGATAAACTCCGGCTTGAGCTCCTTGAGGATCAAGGTGTCGGCTGTTGCGGGCGTTACGCAATTGACGGCGACATTGTAGGACGCCACCTCCTTGCCAAGCGACTTGGTCATGCCGATCAGGCCGGCCTTGGCGGCGGAATAAGCGGAGGCGTTGGGGTTGCCTTCCTTGCCGGCGATGGAGGCAATATTGACGATCCGACCGTAGTTGCGTCGCTTCATGCCAGGCACGACCGCGCGGTTGACATAGAAGGTGCCGTTGAGATTCACCTCAATGACCCTGCGCCATTCATTCACGTCATACTCGTCGAGAGGGGCGTTCTTGCCGGCCACGCCCGCCGAATGAACCAATACGTCAAGGCTGCCGAAATGCGCCTCGGTCCGCTGCGCTGCGGCGGCCACGGCGTCTACATCGGTAATATCGACACAAACGCCAAGCACCTCCGGCCCGAGTTCCTCACCGGCCCGGTCAAGCATGGCCTGGTTGAAATCCCAGATGCTGATCCGGGCACCGGACTCATGGAGTTTCTTGGCAACGGCAAAGCCAATTCCCTGAGCTCCACCTGTAATAACCGCCGCACGTCCTTCGAAATTATAATTGTTCAAGGCGATCCCCGCATAATAAAGTCTATTTTTATTGCGAGCAGAGGCGATCTGCTCGTCGTGTTGTTTAGCTTTTGATGCCGGATGTCGCGATGCCCTCCACCAAGCGGCGCTGGAAGATCACGAAAAAGACTATTACCGGAATGATCGCGAGTACCGACATGGCCAGCAATGGACCGTAGGAAGAGTCGCTGGAAGCATCCATGAACACGCGCAGACCCAGCTGGACGGTGAGATTCTTGGGCGAGTTGAGGTAGATCAACTGACCGAAGAAGTCGTCATAGGTCCAGATGAAGGTGAACAGGGCGGTCGTGACCAGCGCCGGCGATAGCAGCGGCAGGATAATTCGGAAGAAGACGCCGACATGGCCGCAGCCATCGATGCGGGCAGCCTCATCCAGTTCACGTGGGATGCCGCGGATGAACTGCACCATGAGGAAGATGAAGAAGCCATCCACCGCAAGAAACTTCGGCACGATCAGCGGCCAGAAGGTGTCGACCCATCCCAACTGCCGGAAGATCATGTATTGGGGCACCAGCACCACCTGGTGAGGCAGCATGATGGTCATCAGCATCAGCGCGAACAGTGTCCGCCTGAACGGGAATTCCAGTCTGGCGAACACGTATGCGGCCATCGAACAGGCCAGCACGTTGCCGAGCACCGCGCCCAGCGAGACGATCAGCGAGTTGATGAAGTAGTCACTGAAGGCCCGGCCGGTCCCAGTCCATCCTCGTACATAGTTGTCGAGGATAAGCTGCGAGGGCATTCCTGCAGGATTGGAGAGGATCTCGCTCTGCGGTCGGAAACTGGCGAGCAGCATCCATGCAATGGGGTAAAGCATGACGACGAGCCCGCCCCAAAGTGCGATCTGGCGCGCAATGGTCGGCCAGGACGATCGTTTCCGGCCGGAAACAGTAATTGATGCAGTCATTTCTCGTCCCCGTAGAAAACCCAGAAACGCGAGGTGGCAAACAGCATGCCGGTGACGACACCAAGGATGCCGACCAGAAGCCAGGCCATGGCCGAGGCGTACCCCATGCGGAAGCCGACGAAGCCCTCGAGGTAGAGATAGAGCGAATAGAGCAGTGTGGAGTCGATGGGGCCGCCTGTGCCGCCTGAAACCACATATGACGGTGTGAAATTCTGGAAAGCGCCGATGATCTGCAGGATGAGATTGAAGAAGATGACCGGCGTGATCATGGGAACGGTGATGCTCCAGAAGCATCGCCATTTGCTCGCGCCATCGATCGTGGCGGCTTCATACAGAGACGTTGGCACCTGCTTGAGCGCAGCAAGGAAAATCACCATGGGCGAACCGAACTGCCACACGGCCAGGGCGATTAGCGTCCAGATCGACGTATTAGGAGAGGTGAGCCAACTCACGCCCTGAATCCCAAATACCCCCAGTACCTGGTTGACCGCCCCATCGGCCCCGAAGATCAGCCGCCACATGATGGCGATAGCAACGCTGCCCCCCAGCATCGAAGGCAGATAATAGGCCGCTCGCAGCCAACCCACCCCGCGCGTATTCTTGGCCAGAAGCATGGCCACGGCCAGTGCGAAAGCCAGCTTCAACGGCACGGACACGAAAGTGTAGAAGGCGGTAACCGCAACGCTTTTCGAATAGCGGGGGTCGGCGGTGAGCAACCGCACATAATTGTCGAAGCCGACCCATTTGCCCGGATCGAGCAGACGATAGCTGGTGAGCGACAGATACGCGCTCGCAATCATCGGCCCCAGGGTGAGGGTTGCCACGCCCAATAGCCAGGGCGACAGCAGGAGAAATGCAGCCCCCGTCTGGCGGTTGGCACTGCCGATTTTAATCTTCATTGTCATACAAGTGGACTTTTCTGACTGTGGCTCTGCCAAACGTTTCCAAGCGGGGGCTGCATCACTTAGCGATTGAGTACGCCGGGCAACTGATCGAAGAATGCCGTGGCGCCGTCGGCGGGGCTCAACTGGCCGAACGCGACCTGCTGTCCGATGCGGGTAAACAGGCTGCTGGCATCGCTGGAGCCGGCCGGCGCAGGGCGAATGGCGCCGGTTTCTCCGGCCGCTACCGCGCTGTCGAACTGAACGACCGTTTTGAGCGGATCGGCATCATCAAGCGTAGCGGCGACTGCATCACGTGCTGCCGCAGTGCCCGGCGAGCCGCGGGTCATGCCGAGCACGGCAGCGGCTTCGGGGTCATTGAGCATCAGGTTGAGCGTCGCCACGGCCTGATCGGCATGCTGGGTGGAAGCAGGGATGGAAAACAGCGTACCGGCAGTGATCGAGTTGCTCGCGTGACCGTCGTTCGGCAGCGGCAGGGGCACGACAAGCTCGGTCATCAGGCCTTGATAGCTGCCGGTACCGGAGGATACGAAACTCTCAAGCGCGCCCTTGCCGGTGACCACGATGCTCGTGGTATTGTCGCCCCAGACACGCGATGCCTGCACGTCGGCGCTAACCACAGCGCCCGTTTCACGCAGCGCGGCCCAATATTCGAACCAGGCCTGTAGATCCTCGACGGCGTCGTTGCGCGTACCATCGGCGTTCCACATAGTCTTGCCGGCCCGCGTCTGGAACCAGCTCTCGTAGACGAAGTCGATGGACGACTCGTCGGCCGAGCCCTTCATCGCGCCGCCGCTTGCGTCCGAAATGGCTTGGGCGACCTTTCCGTACTCTTCCCAGGTCCACGAGGTGGGTAGCGAGACCTTGTAAGTGTCAAAGGCGGTCTTGTTGGCAAGGACGGTGTAAGCCTGGACAGAGAAGGGGATGCCGACGATCTTGCCATCGACCATGCCCTGCGTATCGAGCATGGCCTTGTCGATGCCGGAAACGTCGAGCGCACCAGATTCGATGTAGGGGGTGAGATCGAGGAACAACTGATGGAATTGCTGGATATCGGGCGCGGCGGTCTGAACGAGGTCGGGCGCATTGCCGCCAGCCAGTTGGGTTGCCAGTCGCTCCAGATACTGCGCGCGGCCCTGGGATTCGCCGATATAGGTGACGTCGGCCAGCTTGCCCTCCGAGATCAGGGTCAGGGCCGCGTTGGTCTGCACCTGGCGGGCGTCTCCGCCCCACCATGCCACCCGGAGTTCAGCTGCCTGGATACCTGCCGAGGTCATCAGCGTCGAAGCCAGTAGAAGCGCCGTTGCCTTTCGCATCGACTTAAAGAACATGTTTTCTCCTCCTAAGTAATTGTTTTTGAAGCCTTCAGTACATGAACGCGTATTCATGTCTTGATCTCGTCGCCCTATCCGGTATTACCCAGCTGGGCCTCCAGTAGCCGTATTGCGTCCCGCAGTTCGGTGTGGATCTTGGTAGCCAGGTCCGGATTGTAGCGGGGCGTGGGGATCGAAATCGACAGGGCCGCCTCGACGTTCCCACCAGCACCTCGGATGGGCATGGCGATGCAGCGACAGCCAATGACGTATTCCTCAATGTCCTGCGCGTATCCACGCGCGCGGATCATCTCGATTTCGGACTTGAGCACGACGGGATCCGTGATTGTGCTGGCCGTGAACCGTTCGAAAGTTGCCGTCTCCAGCCGCCGTTCCAGTTCGTCGGGTGGGAGGAAGGCCAGCAGGACCTTCCCCACGCCCGTTGCATGCGCCGGCAGTCCCGAACCGACCCGCGACACAAGCTTCATAGGCTGCGGCGATTCCGAGATAGCGAGGTAGATGTTCTGCAGTCCGTCCAGTTGCGCCAGTTGTACAGTCTCACGCGTCGAGCCTGTCAGGGCATCCATGATGGGCTGAGCGAGTTCGACCAGCCCCAACTCGGGCTTATAGGCCTGTGCGACTTCCCACAGCCTTGGTCCGAGCCGGTAGAGCTTGGAGCTTTCCGCATAATCAACGAACCGGCGCGCCACAGCAGTCTGCACCAGCTGGTGCGCCGATGAGTTGGGCAGGCCGAGATCCTTGGCTATTGAAATGAACGAACTAGGGCCGCTTTGCGCAATATATTCAAACAACGCCATCAGTCGATCGGCAGATTTTACGGGAATTGCCCCCGTCCCTGCTACCTCGTCCAACCCTGTCTCATTTGCACGTTTTGTCATGTTGCTTCCAGATTACTTTCTGCCTGTGATCTGAGCACATTCAGCCAGCATGTCGTCGACGCCAAGGTCATCCCACAGAGTGTCCAGCAATTCCTGGTAGCCAGCATAGATTGAGGCGTGCGGCGTTCTCAGTCGGCGCGATTTCAGCACGCCCCGCTGCACCAGGATGTGCTTCTGCTGGAACAGAAATTCTTCCGTGGTAACGGTCGCGCAGATCAGCGGCAGCAGACGCGCGTGTAGCCGCCGGGCCGCGACACGTTCATTATTCGCCACCAACAACCGCAATGCCTCGAAGAATTCGGGAAAAGCGGGGCCAGGCATAGTGCCGGCCGCTCCCGCAATGGCCTCGGACACGTAGTGTCGACCGCCATTCCCCCCCAGGATCACCGCATTTCCATCAAGCTTTTCGGCCACTGCCGCAATCTTCTCGACAGAGTTTTCAGGCTCGATCTTGAGACAGACTGCCTGGCTGGAACGGCGCACCAACTCAACCAGTTGGTCGGCCGGCACATCAATGCCCGTCATCGGCGGTGCATCCTGATAGACCACCGGCACGGGCGAGCTGTTCACGGCCGCAACCAGCGTGTCGGTGATTTCCGCAGGCGTGCCGCGCATGAAACGCGGACGCATCATGACAGCGCTGGCGCCTGCGTCCCGCAGGGTCTCGAGTTCTTTTCGAACGTTGGGCGAGGAGGCTTCGAAATTGCCGACGACCTTCAGCCCCTCTTCATTGGAGATCGTTATGATTTGGACGATCTCCCGCGGCGTCAGCCGATGCGCCTCGCTGCCGAAACCCACACCAACCCAGACGATTCCCTTTGACCTCAGGAAACGAAGCTCGCTGCGAAGCTCATCCGCATCGACGTCATTACCGGCGTCGAACGGGGTCACCAAAATCGGAACGATACCCGTCGGAACATCTGTCCGCATGCCTGCCTCAAAACCGCTCAATCCGAACCCCTAAACTTCTCATGCATGAACTTCGTTTCATATCCATGACATTTCACTTGTGCAGCGGTCAAGAGGGCTTTAAGAAAAGTTTCAGGGCAGCGTCTGGAGAGGCGCAGAAAAGGCCGGAAAATGCAAAGAATGGGGTTTTGGAATGGGTGCTGTCAGCATCGAGCAAGTTCGTAAATCTTACGGAAATGTCGAAATTCTTCATGGTGTCTCGGTGGATATCGAGCCGGGCGAGTTCGTCGTGCTCGTGGGGCCGTCAGGCTGTGGGAAGTCTACTCTGCTGCGCATGATTGCCGGTCTTGAGGACATCTCTTCGGGCGAGATTGCCATTGCCGGCCGACGCGTCAATGAAGTGGAGCCCCGTGACCGCGACATCGCCATGGTGTTTCAGAACTATGCGCTCTATCCGCACATGACCGTGGAGCAGAACATGGCCTTCTCCCTCAAGTTGCAGCGGGTGCCCAGGGAGGAGCGTGACAGGCGCGTCGCCAATGCCGCCGAGATATTGGGGCTGCCCCCCCTGCTCAAGCGTCAGCCACGCCAGCTTTCAGGCGGCCAGCGACAGCGCGTTGCCATGGGGCGGGCGATCGTTCGCAATCCAGCAGTCTTCCTGTTCGACGAGCCGCTCTCGAACCTGGACGCCAAGCTCCGCGTGCAGATGCGCAGCGAGATCAAACTCAACCATCAGCGGCTCAAGACGACTACGGTCTACGTGACCCACGATCAGGTCGAGGCCATGACCATGGCCGACCGCATTGTGGTTATGCATAGCGGCATCATCGAGCAGGTGGGCACGCCGCTCGAACTCTATGATCGGCCGGCCAATAGGTTCGTAGCTGGCTTTATTGGATCGCCCGCCATGAATTTTCTCGAAGGGCGGCTGGTTGGTGGCGCATTCGTGACGACTGACGGTACACAGATCCGCCTGGACACCATACCCGCCAATTCCGACGGACGTCGGGTCATTCTGGGCGTGCGGCCCGAACACGTCGCGATAAGTGCTGAAGGGCTTTCCCTCCTAGTCTCTACAGTCGAACCAACCGGTGCGGAAACGCAGATTCTCGGACAGGTTGCGGGTCAGGTTTTTTCTGGCATTTTTAGAGATCGTATTATCGTCTCGCCTGGACATGCGATCAAAATCGCCATTGAAAGTGCCAAGGTACATCTGTTTGATCCGGAAACTGGTGTCCGACTTTGATCTGCCGGCCGGCTGGCCTTCCGCCCGACCCTGGACGCGGCGCTGGCTGGCCGTGGCCTCGCTTGCGTGCCCTGGGATGCGGTCCGATCCCTTTATGGTATAGGCAGCGGCGAACGCGTCGAAGTGCTGGCCGAATATGCTGGTCCTTGCCGGCTACCACCTCTATTAGGCCTGCCCCGCGAAATCGAGGAGATCAGTCGCGTGAAAGCCACTGTTTCCGGCCGATGAGTGTGCCCGGCGTCGGCTGTTGACCAAGACGGCGGCACCCATCAAGGCCACGACCACGGGCCGATCAAACAGTCCAGATACATATCAGCGAATTCCGCTATCCACGCGCCAACTCACTTGCGATCAGCAGCCGGTCCATAAATTCGGGCCAGCTTCAGAACCCTCGGCGTCGCCAAGCTGAACGTCCGCTATCGTTCTTCGAACGCCAGAAGCCGCCATTCCGCTACCGGCCCCATTTCAGTCGCCGGTGAGTGACGGAGGGATGCCCACTTTGGGCCCAGCGGGAAGCTGCTGGCCGCAGATTACATACCGCTTTCGCGGCTGACCGAAATGTCGGCAACGCCCCAAACGGCGTCCGAAGCATCGGCATGGTCCCGGGGTCAATCAGGGAGGGACGACTCCCTGCTTGTCGCTAAGTCATACGAAAACCGTCTGTACGATCCTAGAACCAACTATTTCGCGCAAAAGGCATTTGGAGAATACGTCCAGACACAGGCTTTTTTCGCGCCCATGGCCCGCGCTCTCCAGAAGACTTTCGTCTCCGGTTGGAACGGATTGGGTCGGCTTTTCAGGGGCTTAGGACTCAGCGTGATTAGAGACCAAGTTTCCCGTATGTTTCAATGAATTAGTGGCGGTCCGAACGGGATTCGAACTCTCGAAAATCTTCTCCCGCTAACTCATTGAAACGTCGGCTGAATTTCGGCTAGATTATTGGCGGAGAATGAAAATGAGCGTGCTTCGGTTTGGTGGACTCACCGCTAGCCACTGAGCCAAGAAACCGCCCGAATGATTTCCGGACTAACTTATTCGAGGAAATGGCCGTTGGAGAATGGGGATAATTGAGGGCTGTTTGGGCTTGCCTCAAGGCAGTCTCCCGAAGCGTTTCGCCATTTCCCGCCGTGAATTGCTACGTGAATTCAGCGACTTAAGACTCAATGCTATTGGAGATCAATTTTCGCAACGAAAACAAGGGGTTAATGGCGGAGAGAAAGGGACTCTGCCAAGAAACCCCGGAAATGCCCGGAATCCGGGGGCTTCGGACTGCCCCGCAACGGGGTGTTTGTACCAGCGGCTTGTGCCAGCGTCCAGGCCCCTACGACACCGTACTGAGGTGGAAATGCCTTCAGGATGAGTGGCCGAAATGGGGTGGTTTCTTGCCTGTCCGCTTATGTCCCGAGGCTGTGTGAAAACCCTTGATTATGGTATGATCTGGCACTGCTTCGGAGGTGCCAGATGGGACGTTTTGTCGAGGCTGCCGACCGTCACCAGGCGAGTTTTCTACCGGCCTGCCTTGAGGAT
>NZ_JBTMWV010000025.1:0-39718 GCF_054489345.1 Devosia sp. A369
CCCCGCTCGGTGATCTGACGAACCGCGTCCCGCTTGAAATCGTCGCTGAAATTGGCTTTGCCCATGTAGGCCTCCTTGCCTCAAAATTAGGAAGGAAGGCGTCTACAAATCTAGGGGCTATTCAAAGCGCCCATGCGAACACGCCTCTGACCTCATTGAGTAGCCACGAAATTCCGGGTTCCCTTTCACGGGCTTTGAGGGAGATCACGCTGGTAGATTGCGGGGAGTGGAGGAACGATGACTGGTGCACCGAAAGCGAAAAAACACCCTTGAAAAGCATGGCGATGCTCTTGGGCAAGACGGCGATCAGGTCAGTTTGAGCGACGATTGCCACTGCCGCGGAACAATGCGGGAGACGCACTAAGGCATCGATCATAGGAGGGGTCGAGTGTTCGATCCAGCATGTAACATGCTGGTCTACATGGATCGTCACTATGGCCCGCCCCCGTATGAGGAGCCTTCAAACCCTATCGGTGAGGCTCTTGGGAACGCTTGGTTCACTCGAGACATCTATTTACGAGGGCTGAGCGCTAGAATGCGTTGTGGCGGGCTTTTCGCGAAAAGACTGTCAGGAGCAGGATCCAGAAATCCAGGAAAATCGACCAGTTGTCGATGTAGTACAGATCGTGTTCGGTGCGCCCCTCGACATGGGCGAAGGTCGAGGTGGCGCCGCGATAGCCGTTGATCTGGGCCCAGCCGGTGATGCCGGGTTTGATGCGCTGGCGATGGGCGTATTTTTCCAGCTGCAAGGCCAGCTCGCTATCGTGCATCAAGGCATGCGGGCGGGGACCCACCGCGCTCATTTCGCCCCGCAGCACATTGATGAATTGCGGCAGTTCATCGACGGAGGTCGCGCGGATGAAACGTCCGACCCGGGTTATCCGGCTGTCACCCTTGCTGGCCTGGGTCATGGCGCTGCCGCTCTCGGCGACATTCATCGAGCGAAATTTCCAGATGTAAAAGGTTTCGCCATTAAAGCCCCGGCGGGCCTGTTTGAAGAATACCGGCCCAGCGCTTTCCAGCCTGATCGCCATGGCAGTCAGCAGGAAAATGGGCGCCAGCAGCACCAGCCCGACGATGGCGACGCAGAGATCGAACACTCGCTTGATCAACACGGCGGACTGGTTGAGCGGGGCGCGCAGCACTCGCACGCCGCCGCCGGTATGCCCGAGCGGCACAATGTCGAGAAAGCGTAGCGAGGTATTGTCCGTGGCCGGCACGCCAATGACGCTGACGGAGAAGCGCTTGAACTCGTTGGTCAGTTCTTCCAGCGCGTCGACGTCGTTCAGCTCACCGACCACCACCACATGCTGGGTGCCGAGGGCTACCCAGTTTTGGCCGGTTTCCTGAATGGTGTCCTTGCGGAGGGTGCCGTCGGCATTCTGGATATTTTCCAGCGGCATCGACCCCGCCAGCCGGTAGCCAACGCGCCACAGGTCGCTATTGACCAGGAAGCGCGCGATGTCGATCTCGCTGCCGATCACGCCTATCCGGCGATATTGCAATTGCCCCTGATGCACATAGGCGCGCAAAGCCGAATAGACCAAGCCACGGGTGCCCAGCAGCACCGGCGCGCCGACCAGAAAGGCCGAGGTCAGCGAAACCCGCGACAGATCGCTCGACAGGCCAAACAGGAAGGCAATCAACAGTGCCATGGCAAAGGCCATGGTCCAGCCCAGCATGCTGTCCGCCAGGCCACCCTGTTGCGACAGGATGTCGTCAAGGAACCGCGAAGCCGAAATGGCGGCGCTGGCGCCGTAAAGGATACCGGTGAGGGTCGCATAGCCCAGATAAAGCCAAAGCGATTGGCCATGGAGCGGGATGCCGGCAAAAGTATCGTGATAAATCAGCGCCGAGAGCAGCACGATCAAGCTCGCCAGCACGCCTTCGAGCACGCACAGACCCAAGCAGAGCAGCCCGCGATTGATCTCGACGCGTCGGGCGCGCCGACGTTCTCGCCTGATTCCAACCCCGACTTGTCCCTCGCTCACGCTAATTTCCTTGTGCCACAACGCTTTACCAACATCGTGCGTATCACAGCACGGGCCGCGCCCCAATCGGGCGTCTCCGATTAAGTTAACCGTCGCCTCAATACTTCGCTCGTCAATTAATCTGCGGCATTTTAACAGATACGCCGGTTCTTTCCCGACCCGTGGAGGCGGGGCGCCCGCCCGCCTTAACCTTTCATAAACAACCCCTTAGCGTTTTAGTTACCTCGTTCGTTTACCAGTGGTTAGCCATAAGGCCGGCTCGCGTGAACCTGTCGTCCTTACAGTGTATGGCCTGCGTATTAGGGATGGCTTCGATGCGAAACGAACAGAGCATTGTCTCTCTTGCCCTGCTTGCCGTTGCGGCCATCAGTCTGGCGGGCTGTGCCACCAACTCCACGCGGCAGGTCGCCACCGGCTGTGCCGGGCTGGTGAGCCAGGCCGATTGCAGCATTTCGACCTATGGTCCGGTTTCCGCAGCGCCCGAAGTTCTGGCGGCCGACGCGCGCAGCAGCGCCGCAGCATCAGAGATCGAGCGGGCTTTAGCCTCGGGTCGTCCTGACGCCTATTTTCGCGCCGGTATCAATGCGTCCACGCCGCACATTGCCTATGAAGGCCAGCCCGGAGGCGCCGGTTACTCTTATGCGCTTGGACTGGATGTGCCGCTCTATCAGGGGGGCTCCCAGGCAGCCATCGTGGCCGCTCGTGCCGATTATCGCGCGTCGCAGGAGGTTGTGGCTGACCGTCGCGTGGCCACCGCCTATGAGATCGCTATTTCGCTGCTGCGCATTCGCCAGCAACAGCAGGTTATCGGGGCGCTCGAACATCAACAAGGCGCGCTCCGCACGCTGCGCCAAGGCGTTGATGCCGAGCTTGCGGCTGGCGCCGCCAGTCGCGTCGATCTGGACGACATTGACCGCCAGCTGGCGCGCATCAAGGTGCTGCGCGAAACAGCCAAGCTCACGGTGACCGAGGCCAGCAATGCTGTCTATCGCTTGGGCCTTTCGAACTCCAGCAAGCTGCCAGATGTCGCTGGGTTGGGGCTGGGCGAGAACCTGCAGGCGCTGACCGACCTGGCCCTGAAAAACAATCCCCGCATTCGCCAAAGCGTTGCTCAGCTCGACGCCGCGACCTCGCGGGTGTCGCAGGCCCAAGGGGAGATGCAGCCATCGGTTGCGGCTCAGTTCGAGGTCTATGGCGAGCAGATCGGTTACTCGGGCGGGGGGGACCCGGCCCACGGCGCCCGCGCCACGCTGCAATTCTCGATGCCGTTCGATCTCAGCGGTGCCAGCCAGGCGGCGGTAAAACTGCGGGCCGACGAAAGACTCGCTGCTCAGTTTGATAGCGAAGCCGCGCGCAATGGCGTGGCCGCTGCGGTACGAACCGCGTTTGAACGCCGCCAGCAGGCGCGTCAGCTCCGGTCGCTGGCGCAGCAAGAAGTCAGCAGCGCCAAGGCCATGCTGCAGGGCATCGAGGCCGAACGGCAGGTGGGCGAACGCACCGCGCTCGACGAAATCCGGGCGATAGAGAATCTGACGGCGGCTCAGATCAATTTGATTACGGCACAGTTCGAGCTGGGGGCGGCGGAATATACCCTGGCCGCGGAAACCGGCCTGATCACGAAGCTATTCGAGACGTCCACCCGCGCCGCAGCCCTGTAGCGCACCGCGGCCCTATTCGGCCGCGGCTCGGAAAGCGTCGGGTTTGGCGTCGGCCTGGTCCAGCGCCACACGCAGCCGACCGGCTAGCACCCGCACGAAGGGTTCCAGCACCATGCTGTCGTGGGTTCCAGCCACCTCCTGCACCGCCAGTACGCCCACATACGGGCTCCAGCCATTGTCATCGATCGCGGCGTTTCGGCCTTCCTGCAGCCGGCGGTCACCGCTCAGATGGTAGAGGATGTTGAATTTGGGTCGCAGCAGCAGCACCGCGCCGGGGTAGGGCTGCAAGTCATAGTCGACCAGTGCCCGCCGGAAGGCGGCTTCAATCCTTGCATTATGGAACTGCGCCCCGGAGTTTTCATTATCCAGCGCATCCTGGCTCCGCTGTTGCGCCTCTCGCCAGCGGCACCGGCTTTGCAGCCAGTCGGCGAAAAAGGCCGGACCGGAGCGGCGCAAATCCTGCAGCTTCATGCTGATGCGGTCGCGCGTGCTAAGTGCCGGCTGGGTGGGGAGCGGCGTGTCGAGCATCACCACGAGAGACACCTCCTCACCGGCAGCCCGCAATTGCTGCGCCATTTCGTAGGCCACCAGCCCACCGCCGGAGAAGCCGCCCAGCAAATACGGGCCTCGGGGTTGTACTGTGCGGATTTCAGCCAAATAATCGCGGGCGGCGTCGTCAAACCGCTCATGCGGCTCCTGATCACCATAGAGTCCCCGCGCCTGCAAGGCGTAAACCGGCCGCGACGCGCCGATATGCAGAGCCAGCTGCCGCAGATTGAGCACGTTGCCAAACATGCCCGCACACAAAAAGAACGGTGTTTGCTCGCTGGCCTTGCCGGTGCTCATGGGAACCAGATGGATCAGCTTGGCCTGATGATCCAGCGCAACCTCACCCAACACGGCCGCCACTGGCGTCGTCTGTGCGGCGATCAGCGCGGCGCATGCCGCAATCGTCGGCGCTCCAAACAGCACCGAGATCGGCAGGTCGACCGCATAGGCCTGCTTGATCATGCGGAACAGCCGCACCGCGATCAGCGAGTGGCCGCCAATGTCAAAGAAGCTGTCGTCGACGCCAATCTGCTCGATCCCCAGCAACTCGCGCCAGAAGCCGGCCAGGGTGCGTTCGATATCGTTGCGCGGAGCCACAAAGGCGCTGTCGAGGTCTGGGCGCTCAAACGCGACCTCGGCCGGGCCGGATTGTGCCGCGGGCAGGGCGGCGCGCGCGCGCAAGGCATCCAGCTTCATCGAACTGATGATCGGCTGCTGCTGCCCGGTCGCCAGGGCGCGAAGCAGGGCATCGAACCCTTCGGCGGGTAGAATACCCTGGCGAACCTGGTCAGCCAACTGCAAGGCGGCATGTGATTTGGATGGGCTCGCCAAAGCGGTTGCCGGACGCGCGGCGCCGGTCGCGGTGGACAGGAAGTCGGCCGCCAGTCGCTTCATGACGAAGCGCTCCGCCTGCAGCACCACCTGGCCATCGAGATCGGTGATGGTCACGTCGAAAGTGGCGTAGCCCTGATCCGTGCCGGCGTCGTCGCACAGCCGAATGTGACTGCGGATAGCGTTCGGCAACGCCGAATGCACCGTGATGCTGCCATAGGACATCGGCACCCACAAATGCCGCGACACCTCAAAGCCCGGCGCTAGCTGCATAGCAAAGCCGGTGGCGATATCGAGCAAGGCGGGATGCAGCAAACAACCGTCAGCCCGATACTCTGGGGGGAGGCCGAGTTCGGCAATGGCTTCGGTCGCGCCGAAGGCGGTAGATCGCAATACCTGCCATCGGGGGCCGAACTGGATGCGGCCATGCTGGGCCGAGCGCAGACCGGCAGCATCCGTGGCATCGGTCCGGAAAAGGCCGGCCGAGGCCGCTGCCAGATCGGCGTGCTGGGGTGCTGGCTGAGCCGGGCGAAGTGCGGCCTCGGCATAGCTGACAAAGCCGCTGGCTGGGCTGCCGGCTTGAATTTCAGCCCGATAGCAATCGCCATCGGGTGACAGCCGGGCGCGCAACGTTGTCGTGCTGCCATCGACCACCGTCAGTGGCGCGATGAAAATCAGATCTTCGATGCGGAAGGCATCGCCCAAGCCGTATTCCTTGGCGAGTTGCGCGATGATTTCGATATGCCCGGTGCCGGGCAGCACCGCTTGGCCCGACATGGTGCGATGCTCGTCCAGCAGCCAATAGCTCGCCGGCCCGATCTCCGCCTCAAGCATCGGCGCGGCGTCGCTATCCTCAACCCAATGGGTGAAGAACGGCCCCTGCGCCGGGCTGGTCACGGCTGGCGCGGACGCAGTCGAACCAGTGGCGCGGGCCGCCAGACCAATTTCGTTCCAGATGCCCCAATGGATCGCCACGGTTTGCCGGTCGGGGCGCCACGCCTGCGACTCCGCATAGGCGTTGAGATACGCATTGGCCGCCACATAATCGACCTGACCAGCGGGCGCCGTATCGGTGCTGGTGGAGGAAAACAGGACAAACAGCTCCAGCGGTTGCTCGTCGAACAGGCGATGCAACACCGCCGCGCCATGCAGCTTGGGCGCGAGGACATTTTCGAGCTGCGGCACGGTCTTGAGGGCAATGAGGTTGTCGTCGACCAGGCCTGCGCTATGCAGAATGCCGTTGATGGCGCCGAAATGCGATTGCGCGGTCGCGACCACGTGCGCCATCTCCTCGGGGTTGCTGACATCGCCGGGGACGTACAGCACCGAATGCCCGGCTTGCTCCAGTGCTTCAAGCTGTTCCATGGCCCGACGGCGGCGGTCGTTGCGGGCATGGCTGCGGATATAGAGCGGCCATTGCTCCCGCGGTGGCAGCGCCGTTCGCCCGCTCAGGATGATGCGGGCATCAAAGCGCTCCGCCAGCTGCCTGGCCATCACCAGTGCCAGGTCGCCCAGGCCGCCGGTGATCAGATAGACGCCGCCGGTGCGAAACCCAACCCGCTCCGGCGTCGGTTCGGTCAACGCCAGCGGCAGGTAGCTGCGCGACCAGCGTCGCCCGTCGCGATAGGCGACGACATCCGAACCCGGCGTGGCGAATAGATCGTCCCGCAATTGGGCCCGCAACGCCGCGGTCGTGTCGGTCACGTCGGCGGCGCGCCGGCCAAACCATTTGCGTCCCGTTTCGGGCTGCGGCGGCAATTGCAGGTCGATCAGGCGCGCATTGAAACCGGCCATTTCCTTGGGAATGGTCATTCCGGGGCCGAGAATCGTCGCCTTTTCGGGATAGGGCAGGGGCTCTTGGTCGACACGCTGCATGCCGTTGGTGACCACGGTCAGCTGGAGCTGGTCGCTGGCGTTGGCCTCGTCAAGCGCCTGCGCCAGGAACACCAGGCTATAGAAGCCCTGCTCCTGAATGCGATTGAAAAAGGTCGAGCCGGGGCGGTGGCTTTCCGCTCCAGTCAGTAGCCAGAGATGGACGATCTGGGCGGGCAAGGGGCCGGCGGCCGAAAGCCCCGATAAGAGGGCCGCGTAGCCGGCTAGCCCATCTTCCGGGCACAGCACATAAGCATTGTCCGACCGCTGGGCAAAGGTGTCGCCCACCGCGACCGTGGTCACCGCATGGCCCGCAGCGCGGAGTTCCTCCACCAGCGCCACGCCGAAACCGGTGTCATCCAGAAAGACCAGGAACGAGGTCGCCGTCTTGTCGGCGCCAATAGTGAAATCGGGCAGCGACTGGCGCCAGCTCGAGCGATAACCCCAGTCGGCAATGTTAGGCGTCTTGAGCAGAGGCGTTTCGACCGGATTGTCGGCAGCATTGTTGACGCTGGGCTCGATGAAATAGCGCTGCCGCTGGAACGGATAGGTCGGCAGCGGCACGCGGCGCGCCTTGCCTCCGGCCCAAAGCTGGTCCAGCGGCAGGTTCAGCCCAACGGCCCAGGCGCGGCCCAGCGCAGTCAGCAGATGGATCCGATCATCTGTATCGTCATCGGCATGGGGCAGGCTGTTGATCACCTGATTGGCGGCAATCCCGCGCTGCAGCTTGACCAGAGACGACAGCGCGCGCCCGGGTCCAACTTCGATGAACACGCGGTCGGTCTGCTGCGCCAGCAGTGACACGCCACGTTCGAATTCAACCGTCGAGCGCAGGTGGCGAACCCAGTAGAGCGGATCGCGCGCTTCGCCTTCCGACAGCCAGGCGCCGGTGACATTGGACACGATCGGGATCGTTGGGGCGCGCAGGACGATGCTGCGCAGGAACGCCTCGAAGCGCGGCAGGATTGGTTCGAGCATGCGCGAATGGGCGGCGATGTCGATCGGCACGCGCGACGCCTCGATGCCTTGCGCGAGCAAGACTTGGCGAAACGCTTCGAGGTCGGCATTGCTGCCGGACACCACGCAAAGCTCGGGCGCATTGACCGAGGCCAGGTCGAGTGCTGCGGGCAACAGGTCCCGCAAGGCAGCAGCTGGCAGTTGGACGCTGAGCATGCCGCCGGGTTGGATCGTTTCAAACAGCTCGCCGCGCAGCCGCACCAGTTGCACCGCATCGCTTAGACTCATTACCCCGGCGATGCAGGCGGCGGTATTTTCGCCCATGGAATGGCCAATCAGTGCTGCCGGCGTCAGGCCATGCCGCATCCAATGCCGCGCCACGGCCACCTCGGCGATCAGGATGGCCGGCAATTGGATCGACGGGCGCAGGAATTGCACGGCCGTGTCCGCCGGATCGAGGCCGGAGTCTAGCCATACCCGCCGAATTTCGGCGGTCGCGTCGGGTTGGAGGCTGGCCAGCGCCTCGTCCACCGTGGCGCGGAAGTGCGTGTCGCCCTCATAGAGCCGGCGCGTCATGCCGACATGCTGCGCCCCACCACCGGGAAACAGGAAAACCGCTGCGCCCGCTGGTTCAAGCGCCGTATGGGTAAAGGCGCGCTTGGTCTCGGGCGTCTCCAACAGAAAAATCGCTTCGCTGCGATCACGCACCGCCAGCACCCGGCGATGCTCGAAATGCTTGCGCCCCGCCCGCAGCGTATAACTGGCATCTGCCAGCGACAGGTTCGGGCGCTGCGCGAGTTCGGTGCCAAGCTGGATCATACCGGCATCAAGCGCCTTGCGGTTTTTCGCCGAGAACACCAGCAGTTTTGGCTCGGCGACCTCAGCCACATCGGCCACCCGGGCCGGGGCCTGTTCGATGATCACATGGGCATTGGTACCGCCAACACCGAGCGAGTTGACGGCCGCCCGGCGCGGGCCTTGGGTTTCTGGCCAGGCTGTCAGCCGGTCATTGACGATAAACGGGCTGCGGGCGAAATCGATGGCCGGATTGGGCTGGTCGTAGCCCAGGGTCGGCGGAATCTCACCATGATGGATGGCCAGCGTTGCCTTGATCAGGCTGACGACGCCAGCGGCGGTGTCCAAATGCCCGATATTGGATTTGACCGAGCCGACCCGGCAGAAGCCGGTGCGGTTGGTGCTCTGGCGAAACGCCTGCGTCAGCGCTTCGATCTCGATCGGATCGCCGAGATAGGTGCCGGTGCCGTGGCACTCGACATACTGGATGCTGTCGGCGTCGACGCCGGCCAGGCCTTGCGCCTCGATGATCGCTTCGGCCTGCCCGGTAACGCTGGGTGCCAGATAGGTGGCCTTGCTGGCCCCGTCATTATTGACCGCTGTGCCTTTGATAATGCCATGGATGAAATCGCCATCGGCCAGGGCATCGGACAGCCGGCGCAGCACGACCGCACCGACGCCGCTGCCAAACACCGTGCCGCCGGCTCGGTGGTCGAAGGCGCGGCAATGCCCGTCAGGCGACAGAATTTCACCCTCCTGATACAGATAGCCGCGCCGGTGCGGAATTTCGATGGTCACGCCACCGGCGATGGCGGTCTCGCATTCATGCGACAGCAGGCTCTGGCAGGCCATGTGCACCGCAACCAGCGATGTCGAGCAGGCGGTTTGCACATTGACGCTGGGACCGCGCAGGTCGAACGAGAACGATGCGCGCGTCGCCAGGAAATCCTTGTCATTGCCGGTATGCCGCAACAGAAACATGCCGACCTGATCGACCAGCTGGCGGTTGCTGCAGACGTTGAAATAAAAATAGCTCCCCATGCCGGCCCCGGCGAACACGCCCACCGGGCCGTCGTCGGAATTGGGAGGACGCCCGGCATCCTCCATCGCCTCCCAGACGCATTCCAGAAACTGACGATGCTGGGGGTCCATGATCGCGGCTTCCTTGGGGCTTAGCCCGAAGAAATCGGCGTCAAACAGGTCCATGGCCGGCAGGTCGGCAGCGCGGCACACATAATTTGGATGATGGATGCGCGACGCCGACTCGCCGGCAGCCAGAAGTTCGCCCTCGCTGAGGTCACGGATGGATTCGACGCCGGCCCGCAAATTGGACCAGAACTCCCGCACATTCCTGGCACCGGGAACCCGCAGCGCCATCCCGACGATGGCAATGTCATTGGGCGAATACTGGTCGGAAGGCACGGTCATAATTTGCCTCAGCTCTCGGGCTTGCTTCAAACGTCAATTCAACGATGCCAGCCTGCTGATAGCATTGCGGCGTGTCATCTGTTGTTGGAAACCAGAAACGTCGTTAAATCACGAGCATTGGCCCCTCATTGTTGAAGAAGACGAGAGGTTTAGCGTCGATTTTGGCAATTACCTTAACCAAACATGACGATCCGTCACGCAAAGCATCGCTGAAGCCTCATGATGGTTTTATGAAGGGCCCGTAAAGGTGTGGCCAATCAACCGGCACATCGGGGGGCATCATGGCGGATGAAATTTTGAGCTGCGTACTGGTCGGTGACGAGTCCCTGTTGGTGCAGTGCGCGGAGGTGCTGCGCGAGCGGGGGCACACCATCGCAGCCATCGTTACCGAGTCCGCCGCCATTGCCGGCTACGCGGCCAAGCAGGGCATCCGTGCCGTCGGCTGGGGCGAGAGCCTCGAAACTAGCCTCGCCGATGTGGACTATGACTGGCTGTTCAGTGCCGCCAATTTGCGCCTCATTCCCGAGCCGGTTTGGCAGAAGGCCAGGGCTGGCGCGGTCAATTTTCACGATGGCCCGCTGCCGCGCTATGCCGGCCTCAATGCGCCGGCCTGGGCGCTGCTCGAAGGCGAAAACCGGCATGGCGTGGTCTGGCACGCTATTAATGCCGGAGTCGATGAAGGGCAGATTTATGTGCAGACCGGCTTCGACATTGCCCCGGACGAGACGGGGCTGACGCTGAACAGCAAATGCTTCGAAGCCGGCATCGCCACCTTCACCGCGCTGGTGCAACAAATCGAGATGGGCACGCTGCACGGCGAGGCTCAGGACTTCACCCATCGGACCTACTACGACCGGGCCAAGCGCCCGGAAGCTGCCGGCACGCTGCGCTTCGATCAGTCGGCAGCGGCGCTGACGCGTCTGGTGCGCGGCCTCGATTTTGGTCCCGGCTACGCCAATCCGCTGCTGACCCCCAAATTGCGCACTACATCCGGACTGTACCGCGTCACCGGGCTGACGGTGCTGCCCGACTCCCCTCATGCGGCGCCCGGCACCGTGCTCTCGGTGGGCGATGACGGGGTGGTTATCGCGACACTCGATCGGGCCGTCCGCATCACCGGTAGCCGCATCGGCGACGACGCCGCCCTCAGCGCAGGAGCAATAGCTGGCACGGTGCTGCCCCAATTGTCACCCGCCGACAGCGTCGCAATCTCCGGGGCCGTCGCCAGCGCCGCAAAATATGAGGGCGTCCAGCGCCGCCGCCTAGCCGCCGTGCAGGACGTCGACCTGATGGATGTCGCCACGCCGGTGGCGGGTCAGCAGCCCGACATCGCCAGCCTGAAGCTGGATTTGCCTTCCGATCTGCCGCGCGCGGACAAATTGGCCCTTGTCGCCGCCTTCATCGCCCGCTTCAGTGGCCAGGCCCAGTTTTCGCTTGCCTATCGCGACGCCGCGATTGCCGCCGCCGCCACCCGCTTCCCCGGCTATTTCGCCGACATCGTCCCGCTGAATCTCGTAGCGACCGAGAACGCACCGCTGGCGTCCTTTGTGGCCGAGTGCCAGACCCAGTTGGCAACCATCGGCAAGCAGGGGCCCTATCTATCCGATCTGAGCCATCGTTTCCCCGGTGTGGTGGCGCCGCAACTGACGGTCGGCCTCATTGGCGGCGGCGAGCTGCCCGCCGCCTGCGCCTTTGCCTTTGTGATCGGCGAGGCTGGCGATGCCTTGGTGTTTGACCGTTGCCGGGTCGATGCGGCGCATATGACGATTCTAGGCCAACGGCTGTCCGTGCTGGCAGCCAGTTTCGCCGACAAATCGGCGCCTCTGAGTGCATTGCCGCTGATGTCGGTCGCGGAGGAGCATCAGCTTCTGCACGGCTGGAATGACACCGCGCTGGCTTATGACAATGCCCCCATGCATGTGCTGTTCGAGCGTCAGGTTGATCGTACCCCGGACGCTATCGCGGTAGTCAGTGGCGCTATGTCGCTTACCTACCGGCAACTGGACGAGCGGGCAAATCGCCTGGCCCATGCGTTGCTGGCGGCAGATGTTCGCCTCGACATGATGGTGGGGCTCAATGTCTCGCGGTCGGTCGATCTAGTGGCCGGTGCGCTGGCCATCCTCAAGGCCGGCGCCGCTTATGTGCCGCTTGATCCGCTGTTTCCAGCTGACCGGCTTGAACTCATGGTCGAGGATAGCGCCGCGACCGTGGTTTTGACCGAACGGGCGCTCAGCGGGCGCCTCACGGCCGCCGGCGCCGCAATTTTGGTCATTGAAGACCTGGTCGAGGCCGGCCATCCCGCGACCCGGCCTGACATTGGCGTGGTGCCGGAGAACCTCGCCTATGTGATCTACACCTCGGGCTCCACCGGCCGCCCCAAGGGCGTGATGATCGAGCACCGCAACGTCGCCAATTTCTTCGCCGGGATGGACCAGCGGGTTCCGGTGCCGACCGACAATCAGCCGGTCTGGCTGGCGGTCACCAGCCTGTCCTTCGATATTTCTGTGCTTGAACTCTTCTGGACGCTGGCCCGCGGCTTCAAGGTGGTGATCCACTCCAGCGAGGTCGGCGCCGGCGCCGCTGCTGACTCCCAGGCGCGCTCGCTGGATTTCGGGCTGTTCTATTGGGGCATGGATGATGGCGTCGGTTCGCAGAAATACCGACTGTTGCTGGAAGGCGCCAAATTCGCCGATACCCATGGTTTCAAGGCGATATGGACACCCGAGCGGCATTTCCACGCCTTTGGCGGACCTTATCCCAATCCTGCAGTCACCGGTGCCGCAGTCGCGGCTGTGACGCAAAATCTTTCGATCCGCGCCGGCAGCTGCGTGCTGCCCTTGCACCATCCGGCCAGGGTGGTCGAGGAATGGGCGGTGATCGACAATATCAGCAATGGTCGCGTTGGGCTGGCCTTCGCCTCGGGCTGGATGCCGGAAGACTTCATCCTGCGCCCGGAAAACGCGCCGCCGCACAACAAATCGGCCATGTTGCGCGATATCGAGACCGTGCGCCGGCTGTGGCGCGGCGAAAAGGTCGAATTCGACTTCGGCGCCGGCAAGGTGGGCGTGATCACTCAGCCCCGTCCGGTGCAAAAAGAGCTGCCGATCTGGGTGACCACGGCCGGTAATCCGGAAACCTATCGTGACGCCGCGCGCCAGGGCGCCAACGTGCTGACCCATCTGCTGGGGCAGTCGGTCGAGGAATTGGCAGACAAGATCCGCATTTACCGCGAGACGCTGGCGGAGCATGGCCGGAACCCGGCGGACTTCAAGGTCACGCTAATGCTGCATACGCTGCTGGGCGAGGACCGCGAAGAGGTTCGCGATCTGGCCCGCGCGCCGATGAAGGACTATCTGCGCAGCGCGACGGCGCTGATCAAGCAATATGCCTGGGCGTTTCCCGCCTTCAAGAAGCCGCAGGGCATGGCCAACCCGATGGACATCGATCTGCAGAGCCTCGAAGCCGAGGAACTTGATGCGATCCTCGAATTCGCCTTCCTGCGCTATTTCGAGGACAGCGGCCTGTTCGGCACGATTGAGGATGCCAATGAGCGGGTCGAACAGATCGCGGCGATCGGGGTTGATGAAGTTGCCTGCCTCATCGATTTCGGCGTCCCCGTCGACACCGTGATGGAGCGGCTTGAGCTATTGGCCGAGGTCGTGGCGCGCCCGCTCGGCACCCCGGCTGCGAGTGCGGACGTGGTTCAGCAAAGTCTGGCCGCCGACGTCGCGGCGCATGCCATTACCCATCTGCAATGCACACCGGCCATGGCCCGCATGTTCTTGGCCGACGAGGCCAGCCGCCAGGCGCTCGGCAACGTCGCGCATCTGTTCATCGGCGGCGAAGCCCTGCCGGCCGCGCTGGTCTCTGAATTGCGCGGCATTACCGCAGCCAGCATCGAAAACATGTATGGCCCGACCGAGACCACGATCTGGTCGTCCACCCTGGCGGTGGGGGAGGTTGAGGGCGCAGTGCCGCTGGGCCGGCCCATTGCCAACACCCAGCTCTACGTGCTCGATCCCGCCGGGCGTCCGGTGCCACCCGGCACGCCGGGTGAACTCTATATCGGTGGCGATGGCGTCGCCCGTGGCTACCACAATCGCCCGGATCTGACGGCGGAGTGCTTCCTGGCGAACCCGTTTGCAGCGGGTCGGTTTTATCGCACCGGCGATCTGGCGCGCCTGCTGCCCGACGGCAACTTGCAGTTTCTCGGACGGGCCGACCATCAGGTCAAGGTGCGCGGCTATCGCATTGAACTGGGCGAGATCGAAGCCCGGATCAGCGAATTCCCCGGTATTGCCGAAGCCGTAGTAGTCGCGCGCGAGGATCGGGCCGACGATGTGCGCATCGTCGCCTATCTCCGCCTGTCCCGCGGCGCCATCGACGAGGACGCGCTACGGACCCAGCTGGCCAAGACGCTGCCTCACTATATGATCCCGGCCCATTTCGTCAGCCTCGACGTCTTCCCGCTCACCCCCAATGCCAAGGTGGATCGCAAGGCACTGCCCAAGCCCAACGCCGCGCCTGAGCCGGTCGCCGAAGTCGCCTTCATCGAGCCGGTCGGCAACATGCAGCAAGGCATTGCCGAGACTTTCCAGCGCATTCTGGGGGTGGAGCGGGTTGGACTTTCGGACAGCTTCTTCGCCCTGGGCGGCCATTCGCTGCTGGCGGTACAGGCGCATCGCGAGCTCAAGGCCGGCATTGCCCCCGAGATGGCGATCACCGATCTGTTCCGCTTCCCCACGGTGGCGGCGCTGGCGGCGCATCTGTCTGATCGAGGCAAAGCGGACGAGCGGCTGAGCAAGGTGGCAAACCGCGCCGCAGCTCGTCGGGCGGCCCTGGGCGGACATGCGGCGCGCGTGCAGGGTGCCGGATGAGCATCTTCGACGATCTGTTTCCCCCGGAAATTCGGGTGGAATACGGCGATCCCCGCGTCCATTGGCCAGCCGTGCTGCCCGCTGAGGAGGCCGCGCTGCACCGCGCCGTCGCCTGCCGGCAACGCGAATTCCGCGCCGGGCGGACTTTGGCGCGCCAGGCCATGCACGCTCTGGGTCTGGTGCTGGCCGAAATCCCCGCTGCCGCTGACCGTGCGCCGGTTTGGCCTGCCACAATGGCCGGCAGCATCAGCCATTGCGCCGATCTGTGCGTGGTCGCCATCGGGCGCGCGGCCGATGGCTTTGTGGCGATCGGCGTTGACCTCGAGCCTGCCGAGGACCTTGATGCCGATCTGACCGCCGCCATTTGCGGCCCCGAAGAACACCACTTTCTGGCGGGCTTGCCGCCGCATGAGCGCGGCCTTTTCGCCCGGCTCATCTTCAGCGCCAAGGAATGCGCCTATAAATGCCAGTATCCGCTTTCACAGCGTCTGCTGGACTTTTCCGTGCTGACCATCTCCATCGATCGCGCGGCCGGACGCTTTACCGCCCGCTTCAACAGTTCGGTGGAGCCGTTCAACGCCGGTGACGAACTCGCGGGCCGATACGCCATCAATGCCACGCATATCCTCACCGGCATGGCCCTGACGCACGCCCAATTGCCTGCCGCCCGGCCACGGCACAACCACGGTAGTTTTTTCGCCCATGGATGAAATCGCACTGCAGGACCCCGCCCTGACAAACCTGCCGGCCAAAAGCGGTGCGCTGCTGCTGGTCACCGCGGTGCGACTGCGCCAGGGGCCGAATGGGCTGCAGCTCGATGACCAGACCTGCGCCGGCCTGGCCCGCTGGACCGAGCATTTTAGCCAGGTGGTGTTCGCTGGCATTGCCTTGGACACTGAACGGGAGGATGCCACCTCGACGGCCTGGGTCGACGTTAATTCGCTGCCCTGCGCCAGCCAACTCCGCTTTCTGGCGCTGCCGATGGCCTACAGGCTTGGCGCATTCGCCCGCACCTACCGCCACACCCGGCAATTGCTCGCCAAGGAAATCAGCCAGGCCGACCATTTGTGCTTCACCATTGGCTACCTCGTGGGCGACTGGGCCGCCGTTGCGGCGCAGGAGGCCTTGGCGCAGAAGCGCAAATACGGCGTCTGGTTTGATCGGGTGGAGCATCAGGTGCTGCGCGAGACGGTCCACGCCATGCCGTTCAAGCGCCAGCTCAAGGAGCGCGCGACCCTGCTGGTGATGCAGCACTACCACCATTATCTGACCCGTCGCAGTTCGCTGGCACTGCTGCAGGGCATGGATACGTTCAACGCCTACCAGCAGTTTTCTAACAACCCGGCCTGCGTCTACGACGTCCACACCGGCCCCGAGGATTTCGCCTCCGCCGCCGACCTGGCGGCCAAACTAACTGCGATCCGCGCCGGCGCACCGCTGCGTGTCGTCTATGTGGGGCGGGCCGCAGAAATGAAGGGGCCGATCGACTGGCTGAACGTGGTGGCGGGCGCTGTCAAGGCTGGTGTCCCGCTCCATGCCACCTGGCTGGGCGACGGGCTGCTACTCTCGGCCATGCAGGCGCATATCCACCATTTGGGGATCGAGGATCATGTCACCCTCGCCGGTCACGTCGATGATCGGGCCAAAATCCTGGACCAACTGCGCCGGGCGCATCTGTTCCTGTTTTGCCATAAAACCCCGGAATCTCCGCGCTGCCTGATCGAAGCGCTGGTCTCGGCCTGTCCCATTGTTGGCTATGACAGCGCCTATGCCAGTGGCCTGATCGAGGCCGGCGGTGGCCGCCTGTCGCCCCGCCATCAGGTTGATCAGCTGACCACAATGCTGATCGAACTGGCCGGCAATCGCGAGGCCTTGGCCCAACTGGTCAAGCAGGCCGCCACCGCCGGCCAGGGCTTCGAGGAGGGCAAGCTTTATGCCGAACGCGCCGCCCTCATCGCGGCGCATACCTGAGGTCAGGACCCGTCGGGTCCCTTGCGGTCCGTCCGGATCCAGTCACCGCTTCGCTTGCCGCCGGCCAGGGCGCGGTAAAGCTTGAACTTTCTCAGCGCAAACGGCACTACGCCCAACATCGCGCGGGCCGGCAGTATCTGGCGGCCATGGACATACCACGCCAAGAACCCAGCAAGCCCCAGCAGCAGGCAGTTTATGCCCGATAGCCAGAGCGCAGCCCCCGATAGACCGAGTGCCAATGTCAGCCCCGCGGTAACGACGAAACTGGTCCCGACCAGCATGATCAGCAGCGTCAGGGGGGGCACGATTGTGTCGAGCGTCAGCGCCAGTGCGCCGATGCTGCGCGCCGCAACCGCCCGCGGCAACTGCCGGACTGCCATGGCCGTCATGCCGAGATGGCCTTCCTCCCACCGGCTGCGCTGCGAGGCGGCCCCGGACGCTGAATAGGGGAAAGAGCTGCTGATCCGCGCTTGGGAGCAATAAACTGCCGGCGTGCCAGCTAGCGCCAGATCCAGTCCGAGCTTCATGTCCTCGACCAGACTGCCATGGGCGAGATTGGCGTCGTGCAGGATTGGCCAGGGAAAGGCCATACCACTGCCCGTCAAGTGGCACGGCAGGCCAAGCCGGTGCAGGCCAGCGGGCCGAACCTGATTTTTGACCAGGAACGCTAGCTCGGCCACCTGCAAGCCGATGCCGCTATCCGGCGGGGCCGACAGCAGATATAGCCCCTGCGCCGGGCGTCCGCTGGCGCAGGCCTCCGCGGCCAAATGGTTGATCGCTCCCGGCGCCAGCCGGCAATCGGCGTCGACCAGGATCGCGACCGCCGGCGGCTTTTCGGCCAGATAGCGCACGCCAAAATCCAGCGCAAAGCCCTTGCCGCGCCGCGCCGGATCGACACGCTCCACCACCTCGGCCCCGGCCTCCCGGGCCAGCATGGCCGTGCGGTCGGTGCAATTGTCGGCAACCACCAACAGCCGATCATCCCGCCGCAGCTGACTTCGCAGCGCTGTCACGGTATCGCCGATGCCATCTTCCTCCTGATGCGCCGGCACAATGACCGCTACCGCAGGACGGTCTCCGCTCTGCTGTGGCGCGCTGCGCTGCGGCAACAGGCTGGCCAGGACCTCGACGGCAAAAATCATCGCCGGAACCAGCAGCGCCAGATTGGCCAGAACGAGAAGGAGAACCACAACAATCATCAGCTTTTATGTCCAGCGGCGAGGGCCGCGTGGCGACCCTCCATCATCATCGCCCCGAGATCAACAAGGCGTCATCGACAGGGTCAACACACCCAAGGATTAACCATGCTCAACCATTTGGCCGCCCGCCAGCACTGCCAGCTTGACCCATTTGATCGCCTGCTGTTGTGGTGATTTTTGTAACGGTTAAATATTGTTGGAATGCATCAGATGCTATCGGCATTCGACGGAAAAACTAAAATTGATGAAAATTTGATTCAAAAGTATATTAAGCGGACATATTTCATCGGAGCTCCTTTCGATGATGTAGATTTTGATACAACGGTAGAATACATTGTTGAACAGCGTGGTGTTGGTGGCTTTAAATATGTAGTCACCCCAAATGTGGACCACGTTGTTCGAAATGCTGCGCGTCCGGCATTGAAGATCTATTATGAGAATGCCTGGTTGACGGTGTGCGATAGCAAGCCGCTGGCTCTGTTGGGCCGTTTGTTGGGGCACAAGCTGCCGCGCGTTACCGGGTCCGATCTGACGATAGCCTTGTTTGAGCGCGTCATTCGCGATGGCGACCGGTTGACGCTGATCGCGCCGCATCAGGCTGTGATTGACCAGTTGCGGCAGCAATATCCCCGCCTGCATATCCGGGCCTATGTGCCGCCCTTCGGCGTCGGCGAAAACCCGGTCGAGCTGCAACGCTGCGTCGATTTCGCAGTGCAGGAACCCGCCGATTTCGTGTTCATCGCCATTGGCGCCCCGCAATCCGAGGCCATCGCCTACGCCATGTCCCTGGATGGACGCGCCACCGGTGTGTGCTTTTGCATTGGCGCGGCGCTGGAGTTTGTCACCGGCCTCAAGCCGCGCGCGCCGCAACTGATGAGCACGCTCGGTCTGGAGTGGCTGCATCGCCTGTTGTCGGATCCCCGCCGCCTGTGGCGCCGTTATGTGTTTGCCGTGGTGCCGCTGCTGGGCCTGGTCGCCGGCGAGTTGCGGCAGAAGCGCAAAGGCTAGGCGGCTACCGGGCGTTGATGTACAGCGCCAGCGCCGTCATGGTGCCGATGCTCTGGGCCACGGTATATTCCTGCTGCATCACCAGGGCAGGGTGCTCCACCAGATATTCAAAGTAGGGCAACGAAAACCGCGCTGGCTCGATGCGCCGCTCTGCAGCATGCTCGGCGGTGCCCACTTCCGGCAGGGGTGACCAGGGTGGACCGAAAATCCAGCCATGCGCCGTTTGCGCCTGCGACGCCCAGCCATAGATCGTGATCCCCGCCGGGGGCGCCACGCCCATGGCGATGCGATCTTCGTGCAGGGGATTGCCAATTGCCCGTGTGCCTAGACCGGTCACCAGGCTCAACCCCAATTGATTGGCGCCCACCATGACGTGGTGAGCCTGTTCCAGCGCCCTTAAAATCGCCGGATCGCCGCCGATCTGATGCGCTCTCAGCAGCAGTTGCAATTCAGAATAGGCCGGGGCGCCGCCCTGGCCCCAGCCCGCCGGCGCACCGGGATGCTTGAGGCTTGGATAGGCGAAATGCGCTTGCGTCTCCACCACCACTTGGGCTTCGCTCAGGAAGCGTTCGCGGATGGCGGCAGCAATTTCCGGCAGAGCCTCGCCCGATTGCAGATAGTCCCAGGCGGCGTCGCCCTTATGGGCGTATAGGTCCATCCCGGCCTGCCACCGCGCTGCGAAAATGGCACCATATTCGTCCGCGCCGCTCAGCCGGAACAACGCGGCGGCCGCAGCCGCCCGATATTCTCCAGAGCGTGCCTGCAGCGCGTCTCGCCGCTGCGGCCAGCTGACCTGGGCGAACACGCCGCTCGCCTGGCCCGCGGCGATGGCGTCGGCATAAAATTCATCAGGATCGGCAAAGCCGCGTTCCGCCGCCTGCCAGGCGGAAATCGCGCTGTCGGCGTAGAGCTTTGCCAGTGCCTCGGCGTCGAGGTCTTGCAACGTCCGGGCCAGATTGGCCGCCACCGCAGCATATTTGTAGCTCGACAGATGGTCAGGCGCGTAGGCGAACACTGTCTGATGTTCAAGGAAACTCGGCTCGCCGCGCAGCGGATGCTCGGCGCTTTCGATGCCGCCATGGATGCTCCCGTCCGGCGCCTGCAGCCGGCGAAAGAAATCTAGCACCCAGATGGCTTCGTGCACCAGATCGGGCAAGCCGTCGCTGTCCTGATACAGCGCCTTGTCAAGCCATTCCGCCGATTTTGGCAGCCCGGTGGTGGTCAGCCAGCGTTCGGGCGGGGTGAATTCATGGGCCTGCAACAGCAGCCAGGACACCTCGACATGCTGGATCCGCCGGTCCCAATCGCCGGCATCCATATAACCCCCCCAGAAATCCGCCGGCGCCGCGATGCTGGTGATCCAGTCGGGCTTGGTCGCCTCGGCGAACGGTACAAAACCCTCAAATTCGGACGACCACGCCAGCGGCAGCCGGGACTGAACAATGGTGAAATCTGGTCCGGGCCGAAATGCGGCAGGCCGTTCATAGCCGAAGCGCCCGTCCAGCGGCACGCCGCTGCGATGGTGATAGAGACCGGCCAGGCCGTTGAGGGCAGCGTGCTCCCACACATCGTCGGCGATGCTGATCGGGTCCGACACGCCAATGCCGGGCACCCGAAGATGATACAGACCGGGCTCGGCCGGCAACCAGGCCGAATAGTCCAGTTCAAACACGAAGGTGCCCGCCCGATTGGCCCGCAACGCCGGGGTCGCCCTCGCCCCAGCAGCCAGCCGTTGCGGCAGCGCCCCGTCCATTCCGCTGATGGTAAAGCCGGTCGGGGTGGTGGTGGCGATCGTCGCAAACACCGCGCCAGCATCCTGCTCCCCCGCCAATCGTTCCAAGCCGATGCGCTGACCGACGGCAAAATAGTGAGGTCTGGCGGTGGTGAAATGATCGTCCGTTAATCCGATCAGGGCCGTGGGCGTCGCCGCGCTATCGGTATAATCAACCAGCGCCTGCGGGAGCCCATTGCCGGGCTCAGGCGCGTCAGGGCCAGCGCGCAGCATGATCGGGCCGGTAAAAACTACGTCGCCCGCCGTATCCAGAACCTCGAAATCCTTGATGCCATAGCGCCGAAAATCCACCGCGCCGCCTTTGCCAGCACCGGGCAGCCACAGCGACAAATAGGCCGATTTGGCCAGGTCGGTCGCGCGATGGCCGTTCTGCGTCGCATGCAGCGACGAAGCGCGGGTCGCTCGGTCGTCAAACACGAAAGCCGTGCCGTCCAGCATCGCATTGGGCCATTCGATCACATGGCGCCCAGGCGCCAGCGGCGCCTCCAACATCAGATAGAGATCGTGCTGGAAACTGGCGCCTGCTCTGGCGTCGCCATTGCCCGAACGGAACAGGCCGGAAGCATAGGGCATGGATTTGCGGTAGACCGCGATAACCTCGCGCCCGCCGATCGCGCCGAATTGGGCCGCGTCATCGGCCGTGGCGCGATCAAAAAACACCGTGGGTGGCGTATCTTCGAGCCGCAAATGATCGCGTTTGGGGCCAATCACCAGCCCCCAATTGCCCTCATGCTGGACCCAGCTCCCATTCGGCTCCCGCCGGGGCTGGGGGAGGGCGATGATTTGCCCACTGCTGTACGCCGGGTCGCGCAATGTGACATGAACAATGTCCGGTGCAGCCATCGACACCTCCACCACCCGCACCGGTTCGGCGCGGACTGGAACGGCGCAGCCGAGCAGCACGATCAGCAGGCACAAGCGGCGATAGACGCGATGGAGTGACATCGTCTCGGCATTAACCTTTCAGCGGGTTTGTCCGCCTCGTTAACCTGCGGCCCCGGTGTCGCATGGTACGATTATGGTCTCGCGGGTTCGGGGTATCTCCGGTTGAAGTTCGTCGTTTTGGTCATCGCATTATTGGCGGCATTCCCCCTCAGCCTGCTGCTGCGGAGCAGCCAAGGCTTTGCCCGGATGTTCTGGACCGCATTTGGCATGCTGCCGTTTTTTGCCGCCGAACTCCCCATGTTCGACGTCGCCCTCATTACCTGGGCCGGCGATTGGATCGGCTTTGTTTATAGCCTCGAAATCACCATTGTCGACATCTTCGCCCTGGCGGCGCTGCTGAGCTTCGCACCGGGCGGCGGGTCGATCCCGGCCTGGTGCAAGCTACCGCTGTTGCTCTATGTGGGCGCCGCGGCGCTGTCGATGCTGCAGGCCACCCAGCCATTGGCGGCGGCGTTCGGCGTCTGGCAGTTCGCGCGCATGTTCCTCATTATGATGGTGGTGGCGCGGCTCTGCCTGGAGCCGAAGCGCGCCATCGATATCCTCAACGGCATGGCTCTGGGCATGGGGGCACATCTGATTGCCGTGCTCTATCAGCGCTATGGGCTGCACTTGCCGCAGGCGCACGGCCTGTTTATCCACCAGAACACGCTGGGCATGGCCGCCCATCTGGTGCTGTTTCCCCATCTCGCGCTGCTGCTCTACGGCTATACCGGCGCCCGCAAGCAATTACTCACCATCGTCGGCACCATTCTCGTCGTGCTCTTCACCGCCTCGCGCGCGGCTGTCGGGTTCAGCGCGGTCGGTATGGCCTTGCTCTATTCGGTGCTGGCACTGGCCGGGCTGACCGGGCGCAAAATGCTGTTCGTTTCGCTGGCGGTCATGGGGCTGGTGGCGGTCGCGCCGGTGGCCATGTCGTCTTTCGACCAGCGCTTTGAAGCCTCTCCGCTCACCGAAGACCAATATGACGAACGCGCCGCGTTCAACCGGGCCGCCACCTTCATTGCTGAAGATTACCCCTGGGGCATCGGCGTCAATCATTACGTCCAGATCGCCCGCGATTACGGCTATTCGGAGCGAGCCGGCGTCTGGCCCAGCGAAGGCAATCGCAACAACATCGTGCACAATGCCTATCTGCTGGCGGCGGCAGAAACCGGCTATCTTGGCCTGATCGCCTTCTGCCTGATGCTGGCGGTGCCGCTGGTCACCGCCTTTCATACCGGTTGGCGGTTCCGCGCTACCGCCGAAGGCAATCTGCTGCTTGGCTTCGGCGTCGCCCTGTTGGTGGTCTATGTGCACTCGTTCTACGAATGGGTCATTTTCGCCAAGGAAATCCAGTATCTGCTGTTCATGACCATGGGCATGATCTTCGGCATCACGCTGCGCCTCAATGCCATGGCCCGGCATGTCGCCTTGCAAACTCAGCCCATGGCGGCGGCCGGCTCGCGCGTGCCCAGCAAGGCGCATGGTAACCATGAAACCACGAAGCTCCCCCTTACCGCCCCCGCTTTGTTGCTTGCAGGGGGCTTGGTTGGCTACTGGGATGGGTATGATCGGAGTTCGAAAATGAGCCGGCCCAAAACGAATTTGATATCCTTCGGCCTGACCCTGCTTGCGCTGGTGGCATTCTTCGCGCCGCTGCAGGCGCATAGTGCCGAATTATATCGCTTGGGCGTGCAGGATCGTTTGCGCATCTATGTGTCCGAATGGCCAACGCTGACCGGCGAAGTCGTGGTCGGCGCTGGCGGAGAAATCTCGTTGCCGGTTATCGGCCAGATCACCGCCGCCGATCTCGACACCGCCGAACTCGGACGCCTGATCGCCGAGCGGCTGATGAAGGCGGTCGATCTCATAGAACTGCCCAACACCTCGGTCGAGGTCATCGCCTATCGCCCCTTCTATATTCTGGGCAGCGTCATGAGCCCCGGCGAATATAATTACCGGCCCGGCATGGTGGTGCTCAATGCGCTCAGCATTGCCGGCGGGGCCTATCGTGTCGCCGACCGCTCCGAATGGGATATCGAGCGCGTCGCCATCAGCAGCCGCGGTGACATCTCGGTCCTCGATCTGCGCTATCAGGACCTGCTGGCCGAAAAAATGCGGCTGAGCACCGAGCTCGATGGCCTCGCGGCCTTCCCGCCAACGCCGGCCGACGCCGACCCGCAATTGCTGCGCGCGCTGGCCGAACAGCAGCGCATTTTCGACGGTTTGGCGCAACGCCGCCTCTCCGCCAAGGCCTCGCTGGCCGCCTCGATTGCCACGCTGGAAAAAGAGATCGAGGCCGTCGACCGCCAATTGGCCGACGTCGCCATCCGTCGGCAGTCCAATGATGCCGAACTGGCGCAGGTGCGGGAGCTGGCCAAGAAAGACCTGGCCGTGCAGCGCCTTGCCCCGCTCGAATCCACGCTGGCCGAAATTCAGCGGCAAAATCAGGAGCTGGAGATCAGCAAACTGCGCGCCGAGCAGTCCCTGCAGGATCTGCAGCGCCAGCTCAGCGAGATCGACCAGCAGCGTCAGGTTGAACTGGTTGCCGAACTTCAGAGCGTCAATGCGCAGCTTCGCGAAGTCGAGCAGCAGCGCAGTGCGCTGTCCAGCCTGCTATCCGGCGCCGCCTATTATTCGGCCGAGGCGGTCAGTACCGCAGTGGCCCAGGCCGCGCCGCAACTGCGCTACCTCATCGTGCGCGCCGAGGGCGACACGCTCAATGAAACCGAAGTGACGGAAACCACCCGCGTGCTGCCGGGCGATATCGTCAAAGTTCTGCGCGCCGCGGAGCATCCCGTCTCCGCCATCCGACCGTAACCGGGGCATCAGAAGGACCATGTCATGCTGGAAGTGACCCGCCCCGCGCCATCGGCCACCGAGTTCGTGCTGCCGCCGCCAGTCTATGATTGGAAGTGGATGGTAAAATCGCTGCTGCGGCGGCCGCTGATCCTGCTGCTAGCGCCCTTGCTCTGCGCCGTCGTGGCGGCGGGCTATGTGCAGATGCGACCGTCGCATTACACCGCCGCGACCATGCTCAACATTACCAACCTGCGCCTGTCCTCCAGCGATCAGGATACCTTCTACGCCGAAGCGCTGTTCGATCCGACCTTTCTGGAAACACAGATCCAGATCATCGCCTCCGAGCCGATTGCCCGCGCCGTGCTGGCCAAGGCCAATCTGGCCGGTGCCGCGCCGGAGGATGAACACAAAGCTATCCAGCAATTCAGAGACAGCCTCAGCGTGCAACGCGTCGGTCAGAGCAATCTGGTGCGTGTCGCCTTTACCGATGTGGCGGCGCAGCCGGCGGCTGACACGGCCAACGCCATCGCCGTGGCCTATATCGAAAAGCTACGCGCTGATCGCGAAAGCGCCGTGCAATCCGCCAGCAGTTGGCTGCGCGAACGGCTTCGCGGCGTCGGCGCGCAGGCCCATGTCGTTTCCGAAGCCACGGCCCCGGTGGAAAAAAGTGGCACCCGCGGCATACTGATCATTGCCATGGCGCTGATCGCCGGCGGCATTGGTGGGGCCATGCTGTGCCTTGCCATGGGTTTCCTCGATCGCCGTATGCGCGATTCCGAGCAGGTGAATGCCGTCACCAGCGTCGAATGCCTGGGCATGGTGCCGCTGCTGAAGGCGACGCCCGGCACAGGCTCCAGAGCCCCGCTCGACGGGCAGTTTTCTTTCGCTTCGGCCCCCTCCCTGTTCTCCGAAGTCGAGCGCAATGCCTTCACGCCGCTGTGGCAGACGCTACGCAGCGTTGGCGCGGTCGCGTCTCGGTCTCCGGAGCGGACCCAGCGGATCGCCGTTACCTCCACCCTGTCCGGCGAAGGCAAAACCGTCATTGCGGCCAACTATGCCCTGTTGGCCGCCCGCAGCGGCAAGCGGGTGCTGCTGGTGGATGGGCAGTCTTATGATCCCGCGCTGTCCCGCGCGCTCGCCCCGCAGGCCACCCGTGGCCTCGCCGATTTTCTCGCGGTGGGCGGCTCGGATTTGTCGCGCTATGTGTTGACCGATCCGAAATCGGGCCTGTCGCTGCTCCCCTTCGGCCAACCACGCAGCAATGATGGCGGCGGGCAGCTGTTGTGGTCGGAGCGGATGGAACTGTTGTTCGAACAGGCGCGGGATTATGATCTGATCCTCTTCGACATGCCGCCGCTGGTGGCGACGGGCGATCTGCGTGCCGCAACGGCGTTTATCGACAATTTCCTGCTGGTGCTACAGTGGAATATGGTGACCGACACGCAGCTGCGCGCCGCCTTGGGGCTGGCCGGCGCGGTCCGCGAGCGACTGATCGGCACGGTGTTCAACCAGGCCTCGTTGAGCCCATTTGAGCGCTGGTTCTCCCCCGAGGCCGCCCTGATTGCGCGGCAAATGCAGCTGACGCCAGCCGCGACGAAACGCCAAACGCCTTGACCGCGAACAAGCTCGCCTACCTGCTCAACACCTATCCCACGCCCAGCGGGACCTTCGTTCGCAATGAGATCCTGGCGCTTGAGCAAATCGGGCCCCCGGTCACGCGGCTGGCGGTTCGTCGCTTTGCCGGGCCGCTGGTCGATCCGCTGGATCTGGCCGAGCGCGACGCCACGCGCCTGCTGATCGACGGCAATCTGTTCGATCTGTGCCGCGCCACCTTGCGGATGCTGGTAACCAATCCTCTTGGGCTGGCGCGCGCGCTGCCCGCCTGGTGGGGGCTGCTGCGGAACTCCGGCGGCGGGCTGGTCCGCCATATCGCCTATCTGATGCAGGCCGCTTTTTTGCGCGAAGAGGCCCGGCGCAGCGGCATCGCGCATGTCCATTCGCATTTCAGCAACAACGCCCCGGCAGTGGCCATGCTGTCGTTTCTGATGGGCGGCCCGAGCTATAGCTTCACTGCCCATGGCCCCGATGAATTCGTCGACGCGGCGCAGTTGAGCTTTGCTGCCAAGATCGAGCACGCCGCCTTCGTCGTCGCCATCTCCGATTATTGCCGTGCCATGCTGATCAGCCTCGCTGACCGGACCGAGCATGCTGACAAGATCCACATCGCCCGTTGCGGCCTCGATCTGGATCAGTTCGCCGTGGCCGCGCCGGTTGCGCCGGACAATTACACCCTGGTCTGTGTCGGCCGGCTCTGCCCGCAAAAGGGCCAGGTCCATATTCCCGCCGCCGTTGCCGCGCTCCGGCAGAAATTTCCGGCGCTGCGGGTGATCCTCGTCGGCGACGGCGATAGTCGCGCCGACATCGAGCGCGAAATCGCCCGTCACGATGTGGCCCAGCACGTGATCCTGCATGGTTGGGCGAGCAGTGACGATGTCCGGAAACTGATTGCGGCTAGCCGCACTATGCTGCTGCCCAGCTATGCCGAGGGCTTGCCCGTGGTCATCATGGAAGCCTTTGCCCTCGGGCGTCCGGTTATCTCAACCCCGATTGCCGGCATTCCAGAACTGGTGGACGCGCAATGCGGTTGGCTGGTGACTCCCGGTGATCACGCCCAACTGGTGGCGGCGATGGAAGCCGCGCTCACCGCCAGTCCCGCGCAATTGGCAATGATGGGGCAGGAGGGGCGACGCCGCGTCGAGCGGCAGCATGATCGTCGCGTGCTAGCCGAGCAGTTGCAGACGCTATTCGCGCTGCCCCGCGCCTGAGCTACTTATATTCGATGAGCCCGCCCGTGCGCTGCAGCAGCCGATTGGCATAAAAGCGCAGCGCACCCTGCAGTTCCGGGAATTTGCCCACCACCAGGAAGAAGGCCGGCCACCAGCCATCGCCGCGTCGCGCCAGCCGCGCTATCTGCAGCGGATACACAAGTAGCAGCAACAGGCAGGCCGGGTGGATCAACACCGCCGCCAGTAGGGTGGCGAGCGGCAGCGCCAGCCCCCACAGCAGCACGCGTTGCGTCTCGCGTTTCCAGATTCCTTGGGGCGATGCTGCATGCAGTGCCGACACCTCGGCAAAAGCGTGCCCCGCCCGTATGGAGCGCCGCCACCACTGGCCAAAATGCATAATGTTGGCGTCGTGCAGCGTCATCTCGGCATCCAGCCGCCAAATCCGCCACTGCGCCTGCCGCAGCCGCACGCACATTTCCGGCTCCTCGCCGGCGACCAGCTGATCATTATAGCCGCCCACGGCGGTGAAGGCGCTGCGGCGCACCATGATGTCGCCGCCGCAGGCCAGCGCTTCGCCCACCGGGGTGTCCCATTCGCGGTCGCACAATTGGTTGTAGATCGACTGTTCCGGAAACCGTTCGCGCCGCCGACCGCACACCACCGCCACATCGGGATGGGCGCCCAGGAACGCCTCGGCGTGACCCAGCCAGCCTTCATCCAGCACGCAGTCGCCATCGATGAACTGGATCAAAGTCGTATCGGGAAAGCTGGCCTCCAGCGCCGCACAGCCTGCATTGCGCGCCCGCGCCGCAGTGAAAGGCAGCCGCGGATCTAGCTCCGTCACCTGCGCCCCCAGCGCCCGCGCTGCCGCCACGCTACCATCGCTCGAGTTTGAATCCACATAGACCGCGCGCCGCACCAAGGGACCGAGTGATGACAGGCACGCCACCAGCCGCTCGCCCTCATTGCGCCCAATGACCACGATGCCGATCTGCGGCCCGGTCATGAAAACCGCACCAGATCGAAGGCGGTGCCAAAACCGGCCTGCCAGCGCAGCAGGGTGAAACCGGCCAACAGCAGCAGCAGGGTCGCACTCAGCGCCACATCCTGCCGAAGGAATGACAGTCCTTCGCGCCGCTGCCCCGCCAGGATCGGAATGTAGCGCCCGATATCGCCCAGTGCGATGACCAGAATGACGCCCATGACCCCCATCGCCGATAGCGCCAGCGGAATGCCGACCGCCAGGCTGATCAGCTTCACCAGATTACCGCCGGCGCCATAGAGCGGTTTGCCCAGCCCCATCAGCGCATATTCATTCATGCTGCACAGGATGCTGACCCAGACCGCCACCAGCATGACCGGCAGCATCCATCCTGCGTCCTGATAGCGCGCATCATAGATCAGCATGACCGCATAGTCGGCAAAGGTCGCGCCAAACGCGATACAGGCGGCGCAGCACAGTAGCAACTTGAACCGCAGCGGGGCGATCCGTGCCCGCAGCTCATGCCGTACCCCTTGCTGCTGCGCCGCGATCACTGGAAAGACCAGCGAATGGCCGAGGCGCGCGAACAAGGCGGCCGGCAGGTCGGCCACATTGCGGGCCAGACCATAAATGCCCAGCAGCGCCAGTGGCACGCTCTGGCCGAGATAGAGCTTGTCGAAGCTGGCGCATAAAAAGGCCAGTATCGAGGACAGATAAATCCACTTGCCGAAGGACACGATGTCCCGGACATGGCTGCGATCCCACGCCAGCCAGTTCCGCGCCTCGGGCAGCAGATAGGTGGCGATGGTGCGGATGGCAGCGGTCAGGATATTGGCCAGGATCAGCGACCAGATCGTCGGGCTCAGCAGCGCCAGCCCCACGGTCAGCACCGCCCCCACCGCGTCGACGCTCAAATCGAACAGATTGAGCCGCACGAATTGCAGCCGCCGCTGCAAAAGATAGATCGAGATAGACGCCGCACCCATGATCGCCAGGGTCAGGGCGGATAATTGGATCGCCGACGTTGGCAGCTGATACAGCTGCCCCAGCGGCGCGGCGGCGAAAAACAGCAGACTGAACAACACCAGCCCGCGCCCCAATTGGATGGTCCAGGCGACGTCAAGAAAACTGCGGCTCTCGCCCTTTGGATTCTGGACGATATTCTGCCCAATGCCGACGTCGGAAAACAGCTCGATGCCCATGCGCAACGTGTTGATGATCAGCATCACCCCGAACACTTCGGGCACCACCAGCCGCGACAGAATGACATTCGAGCCAAAGCGCAGTCCCACCGAAGCCCCATAGGCACCGATGGTCCATATTGCGCCGTGCAGCATCTGCTTGGGAGAAAAGGCCATCGTTCTGGAATCGTCTTGCTTGCGTGTCGGACCGGCCGCCATCGGCGGCAGCCAGTGCACCCTAGCCACCCCGGCTTAACGTTTCATCCAGTGGGCCCAATACTATAACGCTTGTCAGCGCCCCAACCTCTTTACCATCCGCCGGACAATGAATTGATCGCTCATGCCCGCGCCATTACGTTGCGGACGCCCCGTGGCTTTCTGGGAGGCGGGACACGCCGTGACGAAAAAGATCGGCAATTCGATTGTGCTGGCCTTGGTGGCCTGTGTTTTGGTCACGCTATGGGCGATCGGTTTTTTTAACCCGCAAGCGATCGAGGAGGCAGCTGCAGCGCCGGTCGGCACCGGCCTCAATCAGCGCATTATCCAGTCCGGCCACAGCCTGACCGATCCAATCCCGCCATTGCTCCGCAGCCTGGCCATTGCGGCCGGCGCTGAGCCCGATATCACCATCGATGGCTCCACCCGTCCCGGCAGTCCGATGGACCAGCGCTGGAACGAGGGACCAGCGCCCGGCATGCCGGATGCACGCGCCGCCATCGGGCAGTACGACGCGTTGGTCTTGACCGAGCGCGTTCCCCTATCCCGAACCATCCCATGGCATAATTCGGCTGCTGAAGCATTGCGCTGGTTCGAGCATGCCTCTGCCCATGGCGCCGCCGGGCAGGGCGCCCAAACCTATCTCTATGCCACCTGGGTCGAGCTGGGCAGCGGCCCCGGCTACGACAATCCCTATGATGACTCCGATGGGCACATCCCCTGGCGCCAGCGGCTGCCCCGCGAATTCAGCGCCTGGATGCTGCTCGCCGACCACGTCAATCAGCGCCGCCCGTCAGAAACCGAACCGCTGCGGGTCATTCCCGCCACCATGGTGCTCGCCGCCGCCAGCGACGAAATCGCCGCCGGCGCCGCCCCCGGTCTGGATGACTTGGGGCAACTGTTTTCCGACGAAATTCACCTCAGTCCGGCCGGCGCCTATCTCGTCGCGCTGACCCATTACACGGTGATTTACGACCGGGAGCCGCACGGTCTGCCGGCCGATCCGGCAGTCTCGCCAGAAACCGCGACCTGGATGCAGTCTCTGGTATGGGATGTCGTCGCCAATTTCCGGGCGGCCGAAACCAGACGCCTCGTCGACCAACTCACCCCGGCCGAACTACAGGCATGCCTGTGGCAAGACCTGCGCGGCCGCTCCGCCCCCTGCGTCCAGCCGAGCTAGCGCTACGGCATGGTCGACGTTCATTGAATATTGTGTCGTTAGTCTTACTTCCAAGCGCTTGTCAGGCGACGACCTCATCGTTGGAAATCAGATCGTGAAAATCGTCCCAGTCATACTCGCCGGCGGTCAGGGCACGCGCCTATGGCCCCGGTCACGCGCCGCGCGGCCGAAGCAGTTCATCGATCTGGTAGGGGGCACCAGCCTGTTCCAGCAGACCTTGGCCCGGGTGGCCGATGCCAAGCGCTATCACGCGCCCATCGTCATCACCAATGCCGACTACCGGTTTCTGGTGGCCGAGCAGGCCGAAGAGCAGGGCGTCGCCCTTGGTCAGATCTTGCTGGAAGCGGTGGCACGCAATACTGCTGTGGCGATTGCCGCTGCGGTCCATTCGGCGATGCTGGAGGACGAAAACGCGATCATCCACGTACTCGCCTCTGACCACCTGATCCCGACCAGCGCCGACTATGTCCAGGCCGTGGACGCCGCGGCCCAAATTGCGCGCGACGGTCATCTGGTGACCTTCGGCATTCGACCCGATCGTCCTGAGACCGGCTATGGCTATATCGCCGTCGGTGCCCCCCTGAGCCATGGCGGCCACAAAGTCGTGGCCTTCGTCGAGAAACCGAGCGCCGACAAGGCCATCGACATGCTGGCGCAGGGCGGCTTTGTCTGGAATTCCGGGATGTTCATGATCCCGGCCAAGCTGTTTCTGGCGGAATGCGAGCTGCTGGCCCCCGAAGTGTTCGCCGCCGCCCGGGACGCGCTTGCCGGCGCTAAACGCGATCTCGATTTTATCCGCCTTGATGCGACAGCCCTCGCTGCGTCCCCCAATATCTCGGTGGACTATGCCATTTTCGAGCGTACCGAACGCGCTGCCGTATTGCCGGTGTCGTTTTTGTGGTCCGATCTCGGGGCTTGGGACGCGGTGTGGCAGGCGCAGGAACGCGACGCGGATGGCAACGCCGTCAGCGGGCCGGCGCTGCTCAGCAACACCAGAAATTCCCTGGTGGTGACCGAGAAAAGCCATGTCGTGGTCGACGGGCTCGATGATGTGGCGGTGATCGCCACCGAAGACGCGGTGTTTGTCGGCCGCCTGAGCCAGGTGCAAAATGTCGGCGCCATTGCCGCCCAGCTCAAAAGCGTCCCGGCCACGCGGGCGCTGACCGAAACCCACAAAACCGCCTACCGCCCTTGGGGCGGCTATTCCTCGGTGCTGACCGGCGAGCGCTTCCAGGTCAAGCGCCTATTCGTCAAACCCGGCAAAAAGCTGAGCCTGCAACGCCACCATCACCGCGCCGAGCATTGGATCGTCGTGCGCGGAACGGCCGAGGTCACCGTCGACGGTCAGGTCACCATCCTCACCGAAAACCAGTCGATCTACGTCCCGCTCGGCTGCAACCACCGCCTGGTCAACCCCGGCAAGATCGAACTCGAAGTGATCGAAGTCCAAACCGGGTCCTATTTGGGCGAAGACGACATCATCCGCGAAGAAGACGAATTTGGCAGGGCCTGAGGCAGGGTCGCCTTCATTCGAAAACGAGGTCAGAACAGTGATAGCATTTGGCACGAGCGGGCTTCGCGGTGACGCGGCCTTTCTCACCCGCGAACTGTGTCAAAGTTACATGGAGGCTTTCACCGCCCTCGTAGGGGAGGCGGGATGTATCGCCATTGGCCGGGATAGACGGGCGAGCAGCAGCCGCATAATGAAAGACTGTTCTGAGGCGCTAGCCGACCTCGGATGGACAGTCATTAACGTTGGTGTTTTGCCAACGCCGGCTTTAGCAAATTTTGCGACGCCGCGGGGAATGCCGGCAATTATGATAACGGCTAGTCATAATCCTGCCAGCCATAACGGTATGAAGTTTTTTACTCGGAATGGAGAACTTAACAAGCAAGAAGAAGCCTGGTTGCAGTTGCGGTTGGCTAGTATAGAGCCAAAGACTGATTTCCCGGACCAGGATTTCGTCGTTCCCGAAGAGATAGCTGAAGCCAGCCTCGGCTATGTAAGCAGATATACGACATTTTTCACTGGCTTGGATCTCACCGGTCAGCGCATCGGGATCGATCATCATTCGGCGGCAGGGACAGCTCTGCTGCAATCCATCCTAGAAGCGCTTGGTGCTAATTGCTTACCTGTCCGCACGTCGGCCGCATTTATTGCAATTGATACTGAGGCGTTAGATGCTGAGTATCTTGATGCTGCCAAGCACTGGATAGAATCCATGGAACTGGACGCGCTAGTTTCAACTGATGGGGATGGTGATCGGCCGCTGGTCTTTGGGGAAGATGGAGCTCAGATACAAGGCGATATTTTAGGTGTCGCTGCATCTTGTTTTTTGGGTGTCAGCACTCTGGTAACGCCGCTCACGACCTCGGCGCTTGTTGATCGATGCGGGCTCTTTTCCAAAATCCACCGAACCAAAGTCGGATCACCCTACGTAATTGAAGGCATGCTGCAGGAGATTTCGAACGGCAAACACCCCGTTGTTGGATTTGAGGGTAACGGCGGATATCTATGCACTTCATTGCGAAGAGAAGATGCCACCCTCCCGGAGCTTTTGACCAGGGACGCGGTACTCCCCATTCTCGCGTTCCTCGGGTTCTGCGGCGGTAGGCCGCTTTCGAAAGCTATCGAAGCTTTCCCCTCAAGGTTTAAGAACACGGCTCTTATCCCCAATACGACAAGGGTCAACGCGGAACGCGTTTTAGCGCTGATCGCGGGTGACAGAGCTATTAGAGCTAACATGCATGGCTCGTTTGAAGAGCCCAAGGAAATTTCACTGCTGGACGGAGTAAGAATCGCTGATCGCCTAGGAAATATTATACATTTCCGGCAGTCTGGAAATGCGGAGGAGCTCCGCATCTACGTCGAAAGTGATAACAAACAAGATGCAGCAGATTTATTGGAAAAGGCCGCTGAAACAGCGACAACTCTTCTCGCCGATATCTGAGTTGCACATTAACTGCTGTCTGACTGCTTGGTGCGCACCCCATGACCTGCCAGCTGGCATAGCCGATAAGGCATAGGCATGCGCCTATGAGTATGACTATGTTCAAGATTTCCGATGAGCCCCTTCCCCTTGGCGCAAGCTTGGTTGGATTGGATTTATTTTGCGGCGGGCGAAGTCGGGCCGCCTTCGAGCGGCAGGTCGCCCTGCGTTATCGTTTCATCTACAAGACGGCGTTCCGCTGGCTCGGCACAATAGCGATGCTGAGGACGTGACCCAATCGGTTTGCTTGCGGCTGGATGATGCAACCAAACTTGAAGGCCCGCCAGTTTCCCGGCAGGCCGCGTTTCGACCGCCAGCCCAGCGATCCGTGTAACGCAGAAAATCAGCAGCTCGGGGAGCGGCGGCCGGCAGAGGATGTTGCGCATATTCTCGCCGATTTGGGAGCTTAGGGCGCCGTGATAGGGGCGCATACCCTGTTGCTGATTCGGGCGATCGCGTAGATTGGCCGTAAGCGCCAAAGGGACCCTGTCTGATTTGAAGGCGGCGGACGCGGTATTGGCACCGTGGATTTGTTGACGGTGTGAGCTGCTATGTCTGCGCATATGCCCAGTGATGGAAATTTCCAGTTGCTGGAGGTCGTGCCGGGCCGGATGGAGTGCAGTCCGGCAGTGGGGCGGCGCAACTGGCCGGACGAGACCAATGCCCGGATCGTTGCAGAGACGCTGACCGATTTCTGGACAAAGCGTCGTCATCGAGGGCACGCGCAACTTGGCCCGTTCAACCGTCTGCGCTCTGCGATGATGGCTTTTCCATTTCATTGGCTTAACGGGGGCGGCTACCAACCGGAGAATGAAGCCACGATTGCTCTGCTGAGCGGGCTGTGGCGAGAACCCGTTGGCTGGCCATGCGTGTGGACTACGATGATGTGCCCCCTCAGCGAACCCGGACCGCTGTTTAGGTTGAAGGGCACCACCGTTCGTAGCTAAACAGCATACGTCCGCAGAAACGCGCGGTGACTAGCGTTCGGGCTTTGACCTTAGCGGGGCCCGGCTGAGGTCATTGGCTGCCGTGACCGCCCTGCCAAGCAGGCGCATGAGTTCGCTGGCTTCATCATGGGCCAGTCCCTGCAGCATGACCTGCTGCGCCCGCTCGACGCCCGGCGCAATCCTGTCGATGATCTGCTTTGCTTCCACCGTACCGCGCAGCGAATGGGCGCGGCGGTCGTTGTCGTTGACTTCGCGTACCAGCCAGTTTCTCTGCACCAGGCGATCGATCACGCCGCCGATCGTGGTTCGGTCATAGGCGATCAGACCCGCCAGGGTCGCCTGGTCGATACCCTCATTTTCCAGGACGGTGGCCAGCACCGCATACTGAACGGGCGTAATATCGCAATCCAGTTTGGCCATTTCGGCGTGAAAAATTGCGACCGTGATCTGGTGAAAGCGCCGCACAAGATGGCCCGGCATATCGTCTAGCTTCGTTACCATACTATCCAGCAAATCCTAAAAATTGACAAGCATACTGATTATCAGTATCCATCCTATCATCTATATTGATACCTGTCTCCGCAGCGACGGAGGCTCTGACAGATCGCTGGGGAGGCGAATGGCATGCAGTTTCATCTCAATGGCTACACGACAGGTGATCCCGCAATTTCGGCGTCTGCAAAGAGCGCCGCGTCCATCGATCATCAAAAGACACTACCCGATGACGTTGACGTATTGATAATCGGCACCGGCCCGGCCGGGCTGACGCTTGCGGCGCAGCTTGCAGCATTTCCCGAGATCCGGACCCTGATCGTCGAGCAGAATGCGGGCCCGCTCCAGCTCGGCCGCGCTGATGGCGTCGCCTGCCGTACGATGGAAATGTTCGAAGCCTTCGGTTTCAGCGAACGCGTTTTGAAAGAGGCCTATTGGGTCAATGAGACGCGTTTCTGGAACCCTGATCCGGACGACGCGACCAATATCGTCAGGACCGCCCGCGTGCGCGACACCGAGGTTGGGCTGTCCCAGTTTCCACATGTCATCATCAACCAGGCCCGCGTGCATGACTTCTATCTCGAAGTCATGCGCAATGCCCCCAACCCCTTGGGGCCGGTTTACAATTGTGGCCTGACGGGGCTGCACATCACGCCACCAGACTCATCGGGCAAGGACCAGGCCAGGGCTCCGGTCGCAGTCACCCTGCAGCACCAGGACCCGACGGGCCAGGTTCGGGAGCACACGGTCAGGGCCCGGTATGTGGTGGGCTGCGATGGCGCCAGAAGTGGCGTGCGCAAGGCGCTTGGGCTTGAGTTGCGCGGCGACTCCGCCAGCAAGGCCTGGGGCGTCATGGACGTGCTGGCGACGACCGACTTCCCCGACATACGGTTCAAGGCCCTTATCCAGTCCGCGACCGAGGGCAGCATCCTGCTCATTCCTCGTGAAGGCGGGTATCTCTTCCGCCTCTATATCGAGCTTGAAACGCTCCGTGAGGGGGAACGCGTCGCCAGCCGCAACATCACGGCCGACGATCTGGTTGCCGCCGCCCGGCGCATCCTCAATCCCTACGTGCTGGACGTGAAGGAAATCGCGTGGTGGTCCGTCTACGAGATCGGCCAGCGCGTGGGTGACCGGTTTGACAATGTCGCGGAAAACAAGGCCGGCCTTGAGGTACCACAGGTCTTCATTGCCGGCGACGCATGCCACACCCATAGCCCCAAGGCCGGCCAGGGCATGAATGTCTCCATGCAGGACGCGTTCAATCTGGGCTGGAAGCTGGCGTCCGTCATTCGCGGCCAGGCGAGCCCGCAATTGCTGCAGACCTATACGGCCGAACGGCGCGCTGTAGCCAAGGAACTGATCGATTTTGACCGTGAATGGGCCGCAATGCTCAGCACGTCGAAGCAGGCACAGAACAAGCCCGTGGCAAAGCCAGCCGGTTCGGAAACGCCGCAAAGCTACTTTGTGCGGCACGGACGCTATACCGCCGGAACCGCGACACATTACACGCCGTCGCTGATTACCGCCGAGGCGCCCCAGCAGGCCCTGGCCGAAGGGCTCGTGGTCGGTATGCGGTTTCATTCGGCGCCTGTCATCCGGCTCGCCGATGCCCGTCCCATGGAATTGGGCCACACCGTCAAGGCCGACGGAAGGTGGCGCCTGTTCGCCTTCGCCGGCGATCAGGACCCGTCCTCACCGGGATGCAGGATCCGCTCATTGTGCGACTTCCTGGCGAATTCTGTCTCGTCACCGGTGCGGCGCTACACGCCCGCAGGCTGGGATATCGACTCGGTCATCGACGTCAGGGCAATCTTCCCGGGTGAGCATCACGCGCTTGCAATCGAAGAGCTGCATCCCATGCTATTGCCGCACAAAGGAACGCTCGGCCTCTGCGACTATGAAAAGGTATTTTGCGCGGACCCGACCGCCGGCTCGGACATTTTCGAGTTGCGCGGCATAGGGCGGCAGCAGGGCTGCATGGTTGTGGTGCGACCTGACCAATACATCGCAAGCCTCCTGTCACTCGATGCGCATGCAGAGCTCGCGAGCTTCTTCGAGCGTTTCATGATCGCGGGGACCAATGTCACAGCTGATCGCTGAGGTGGCGTATCGCACGCGGCAAATGGCCTCCATGTCAGGGTCAGGCTGCGTAGGACTTGCCGTCGCAGTCTTGCTCTTGTTCGGGAGACGGCCCACCACCTTACTCGACGGTCTAATGTAGGTCTGCTTCGAAGCTGACGCCCAATAGCGGCCTGGCTGCACCTGGCGTTGGAAGAACAATAGCGGACCGCTGCCGTCCTGGGGACGGCGGACGACGGCCAAAAGAGGGATTTCCCTCACCACGTTGAATCAGGCATGAAACTGCATATGGAGTGAACATCCGCGCCAGGTCATGTGCCGGCGATCTCTCGGTGAACTGATGCGCATCCGCAAAAAGATGCCCATTGGCTCACGACTGTTGCGGCTCTTGGCGCAGGCGGGTGCCGTTGAGGAACATGGCCCAGTTGGCGTCGAACACAGACTTGCGGCGTTCGTAGTCCTTCACATAGTCCAGGCCGAGCAGGGCGTGGCCCCAGATCTCGCCGATGATAGAATAGTAGAGATGACCGCTGAGCTGGATCGGGTCCTGGGCGGCAAGGATGCCCTCGGCCTGGGCCTGGGCCACAAGTGGGATCAGCAAGTCCTGGATGCGCTGTTCGGTGATGGCGAATTCAGCGCCGATCATGGGGAATTTGGGTACGGCACCGATGCACATGCGGTAGAGGTCGGCGCTGCCTGGGGAGACCGCAACCTCGAATAGTGCCGCGCAGGTCTCGTGCAATGCGGCCATGGTGTCGAGACCGCTGACGTCTATCGCTGCCAGCTGCGCGAGAACCGCGGCACGTTCCTGCGCTATGGCGGCGACGAACAGCGCCTCCTTGCTGTCGAAACGGCGATAGAGCGTGTGCTTAGACATGCCGCAGGCCTCGGCAACTGCACCAATGCTGGTCGCCTCGAAACCGCGCTGACGAAACATCACCAGGGCGGTTTCAATCACCAGCTCCGACAATCGCTCGGCCTGTCCGGAGCGAGGGCGACCGCGTTTCCTGGCGGATAGGCCGGTGTCAGTCAATCAAGCCCCCTCTGGCTGTGACCCTTGGTCAGCAATTGCGGCAGAATGGCGGACCTTGGTCATGCTCAGCGCGGGGTCGGTTTGTCAACCGGGAAGCTGGCTGCGGGCAACTCGTCGTAGGCGCGCGCTGACGGCGGAGAAACGCGCGGCAGGTCCTTCAAGGACATCGCAATACTGCACATTGGGTTTTCTTACGGCGCTTGCGTCTAGGCTGGGCGGGCAGCGGTAGGGGCTTGTCTGGCGCCATCGTTGCAAAGACAGAGGCGGATAGCGCCCACGGTCAGCATTTCTGTAAGGGTAGGAATTCCATGGCTAATCAATTGCATCGGCTCCTTCTAGGGGGAGTCGCGGTCGCTGTTCTGGCCGCTTTTGGCGGCAGCGCAGTCGCCGACGACGTGACTTATGAGCGCCTTGTTAGTCCCGAGGCGGGCAACTGGCTCTCGGTCAACCGGACCTATGACGCCAACCGCTATTCGCCGCTTGAAGAGATCACCAAGGAAAATGTCGGCGATCTCAAGGTGGCCTTCACCGTGCCGCTGATGCCGGGTTCCAAGGGCGCGGGCGCCTTTGCGAGCTCGCTGCAGGGCACGCCGCTGGTTGATAATGGCATCATGTATATGTCGGACGGTTGGGGGCGGATCTACCGTATCAACCTGACCAAGGGCGATCGCGGCTTCATCGACTGGATCTATGATCCCGACACCGATGGCGAATTGGCCACCGGTATTCTGAACAATCGTGGCGTCGCACTGTTGGGCGACTCGATCTACTCGGTCACCCCCGATTGCGGTCTGATCCGCGTGAACAAGGACTCCGGCGAGCTGATCTGGCGCGTCGAAACCCAGCAGAACCCCGTCGAATATTGCACGATGGCGCCGCTGGCCATTGACGGGAAGATCGTCATGGGGCCGGCCGGCGGCGATGGCCCGATGCGCGGGCGTCTGGAGGCCTACAACCCCGAGGACGGCTCGCTTATCTGGGACTTCCAGACCATCGATGATGCTTCCTTCGAAACCGGTGCTGAAACCGGTGGCGGCGCGGTTTGGGTTATGTCAACGGCGGAGTAAAATCCGGCCATTAGGCGGAGCAAGACCAGGCCACCTTTGGCGCGCGCATGAGACCGCCGGGAGGGCATAGCCCGAGCGGGGGTCTCATGTGCGCGTGCGATTTTTGAG
>NZ_JBTMWV010000026.1:0-36926 GCF_054489345.1 Devosia sp. A369
TGGATCGCGGCGATAGACCCCGCGCACGGCAATGTCCGCGCTGAGCGATTGCAGCGCCAGCGCATGCGGCTTGGCGCCCATGCCGGCCCCGATCACGCCAAAAATGAACCGTCCCTGTTCGTCGCCCATCGCCGCATTCCTCCTGCACACTATGCAGCGATCAATGCCTGATGGGGGCGAGTTTGAGAAGGGCGGGTAGCCGCAATCTGGCCGCTCTAGGAGGCGCGCCGCCACGCTTTGGTGGTGAGGAAGGTTTCGAGATCGGCCGGGCTGAGCGGGCGGGAGAAGGCAAAGCCCTGCAGAATATCGCAGCCCAGATCGCGCAGGATGGCGGCATGCTCCATGGTCTCGACGCCCTCGGCCACCACCTCGATGCCCATCGATTTGCCGATATCGACAATGGACGCCAGCAACTGGCGCTGCCCCGGATCGACGAGGATCGGATTGACCAATTGCCGGTCGATCTTGAGGCGCTTGGGCCGCAGCTTCTGCAGCGAGACGATGGAGGCGTAGCCGGTGCCGAAATCGTCGATTTCGACATCGATGCCCAAATCCTTGATCTGGTCGATGTTCCAGCCGACCACGGCGTCGCCTTCATCGAGATAGATCGATTCCACCAGCTCGAAGCTCAGCCGTCCCGGCGCGATATCGAGCTGACGCAACCCGGCGATCAGGTCCTCGTCGTCGAGCCGGCGTAGCGACACATTGACCGAGGCGCGCGGCACCCCCAATCCCAAACCGTCCCAACGTTTCTGCGCGGCCAGCGTCTGCTCAAGGATCAGCCGGTCGAGCGTGGCGACGACATTGAGCTCTTCGGCAATGCGCATGAAGGCGTCGGGCGCCTTGATGCCCTCGCTGGGATGCTGCCAGCGCGCCAGCGCCTCCACCCCGACCACTTCGAGCGTGTGGGCATCGAACTGCGGCTGGAACCAGGCGACGAATTCATGGCGCTCCAGCCCGCTGAGAATTTCGTCGGCGATCCGCTTGGTGCTGACCACTTCGGCCTGCAGCGTCTCGGAGAAAAACTCGTAGCGGTTGCGGCCGCGCGCCTTGGCCCGATACAGCGCGATATCGGCATTGATCAGCAGCCGTTTGGCGTCGATTTGCGGGCCACGATCGGCGGCGATGCCGATACTGACGCCGAAGCGGCACTGATGGCCCTCATAGGTGGCCGGCTGGCGCATCTGTCGGACGATGCGCTCGGCCAGCGTGCCCAGTTGGATATCGCCATCGCTGGCGGTGGTGAGCACCACGAATTCATCGCCGCCGATGCGGGCCACGAAGTCGGCAGCACTGCAATTATGGCGCAACACCGCGCTGGCATGGATCAGCATGGCGTCGCCGGCGGCGTGGCCCAGCGTGTCGTTGATCTGCTTGAAGCGGTCGAGATCGATATGCAGCAGCGCCATGGTGCCACTGCCCTGGCAGCCCTCGGCCGCCAGCCGCTTCAGCATCTCGTCGAGATAGCGCCGGTTGGGCAGGCCGGTCAGGCTGTCATGCAGGGCATTGTGCTCGATGCGGACGCGGGCGAGTTCCAGCTCGCGATTGCGCGCCTCGGTGAGCTGGGTGGCGCGGCGCAGATCCTCGTTGAGGACCACGTCCTCGGTGATGTCCCAATTGACGCCGACCAGCTTTTCCGTCGCGCCGGGCTCGTGGAACAGCGCCCCGACCGAGCGGATATGGCGCACCTGGCCATCGGGCAGCAGCACCCGATAATCGGATTCATAGCGCCCGGTGGCGGCGATCATACGCTTGAATTCGGCGTCGGCGCGCTCCCGGTCATCGGGGTGCAGCGCCTGGTGCCAATGGCTGAGATTGCGCGCGCCGCCATCGGCGGGCAGGCCAAACAGCTCGCTGGTGCGCTCGTCCCAGTTTTCCGTGCCGTTGACCATGTCCAGTTCCCAGACGCCGACCTTGGACACGCCCAGCGCCAGCCCCAGCCGGCGCGACAATCGCGCCAGTTCGGCCTCGCGGATCTTGAGTTCGCGGAAATGCTGTTGCCGTTCGCCCACCAGACGTCCGGTGATGACGATGGGCAGCAGGATCAATGCGCTGGCGGCCATCATCGCCACGCGCAGCAGCCAACTGCCGTCCTGGGCCATCCAGCCGCCCTTGGGCACGGCGGCGATTTCCCATGAGCCAAATGGCAGCGCCACCTCGGCGGTCACCGGGTTGGCGGCGTCGAGGTTGCGGCCGAAAAAGCGCGAGCCATTGCCTCCAGTGGCGTCCCTGCCGGTGATTGAGATGTCGATATCCTGGTCTGCGGTCAGCAGGCCGCTATCGCGATATAGCCGTTCGACATCGACCACCGCCGAAACCACGCCCCAGAACCGGGGTCCGTCAGGCCCGTCGAGATAGACCGGAAAGCGCCCGACAAAGCCGCGTCCGCCCTGCACCAGATCGACCGGACCGGCCAGCAGCAGCTTGCCGGTATCGCGGGCCCGCAGCACGCCTTCGCGCTGGGCATCGTTTTTCAGATAATCCAGCCCGATGGCCCGCTCATTGCCTTCCAGCGGAAAGGTCATAGAGACCACCAAATCCGGCGCCCCCGCCACGGAATGCAGCTGGCTCTGTTCCTCGAACAGGTTCGACACCAGGGCGGCAAAGCGCTCCTGCTGCATCTCCGGTTCGGTGGCAATGGTGGCGACCAGCCCCCGGATCAATTGGATATTGCTGTTGATATTGCCTTCCAGCTTGGCACGGATCAGCGATACCTGCGCCAACACCCCGGCGCGCATCCGCTCTTCATGCAGGACGCTGCTCTGCCGGTCGAGGATCACCCCGCCGACCACCAGAACGGCCAACGCCACCAGCGTCGGCAGGACGATGGGCCGTAGCCAGGCCAGGCGATGCTCGTGCAGAGGGGACTCGTTCAAAGCCAAGGGTAACCGCCAATCGTCACGGCCCTTCTGGCCCGTCTGCGCCATGATGTGCCGCGACGGTTTAACTTTCGCTTATTTTGCCGGCGAACTGGCCCGGTGGTTAGCGCTGACCTAACGCCGCCGGTCATTGCGCTTCAATCAGCGCCACCCCGGCCGCCGCACATTGCGCCCGAAACCGTTCCGAGGGGCAGCGGTCGGTGACGAAGGTGCCGATCTGGTCGATCCGGGCAATGCGCACCGGCGCCGAGCGGGCGAACTTGCCCTGGTCGGCCACCAGAATGACATGGCGCGCATTGGCGATGATGGCCTGCGCCACCTTGACCTCGCGATAGTCGTAATCGAGCAGCGCGCCTTCCTCGTCGAGCGCCGAGGCGCCGATAATGGCGTAGTCGACCTTGAACTGGGAAAAGAACCCCGCCGCCGCCTCGCCGACAATGCCGCCATCCGAGGGGCGCACAATGCCGCCGGCGATCACCACCTCGAAGCGGGGGTAGACCCGCAGCCGATTGGCGACATTGATATTGTTGGTGACCACCAGCAGGCCCGAATGCTCGATCAGCGCCTGGCCGACCGCCTCGGTGGTGGTGCCGATATTGATGAACAGCGACGCATCATTGGGGATCAGCGCCGCCGCGGCCCGGCCAATGGCGCTCTTGGCCTCGGCGGCAATGCGCCGACGCGCCTCATATTCGAGATTTTCCACGCCCGATGGCAGCACCGCCCCGCCATGCACCCGGCTGAGCAGCCGCTGCCCGCACAACGTGTTGAGATCCTTACGGATGGTTTGCACCGAAACGGCAAAGTGACCCGCCAGCTGATCGACCATGACCCGCCCCTGGCTGCGGGCCAGCTCAAGAATAGCCAGATGCCGTTCGGAAGTTTCGTTCATCGCTGGGCTTTCGTTTTGCGATAAGTTTATCGCCAAACGAAAGCGGGGGGAAGCAGGTCTATCCCACTATGCCGGCTCGAAATCCCCCGGCCGGGCCGTCACATCGACCAATCCGGTGGCAAAGCGCTTGGCGTTGCGGACATAGCGGTCGGCCGAGGCGGTCAGCGCCTTTTCTCCCTCGGCGTCGATCTCGCGCACGACCTTGCCGGGGGCGCCGACCACCATGGAATTGTCCGGGATCACCTTGTTTTCGGTGATCAGGGCATTGGCGCCGATCAGGCAGTTCTTGCCGATTTTGGCGCCGTTGAGCACCGTCGCGCCCATGCCGATCAGCGTGTTGTCGCCAATAGAACAGCCATGGATGATGGCGGAATGGCCGATGGTGCAGTTTTCCCCGATGCTTAGCGGATAGCCGGTGTCGGTATGCAGCACGCAGTTTTCCTGCACATTGCTGCGCGCGCCAATGGTGATGGTCTCGATATCGCCGCGCGCCACCACGCCGAACCAGATGCCCACTTCAGACCCGACCACGACATCGCCGATCAGCACGGCGGTCGGCGCGATCCAGCCCAGATCGGGGGCGAGTTGCGGGGCAATGCCATCAAGGGCAAAAATCGGCATTTGGGTCTCCTCAGGGCTTGATGGAATAGGCATCGCGCATCTCGGCGATTTCCGAAAGCGTGTTTTCAAACAAGGTCCAGTCGTCGCGCTCGGCGATCGGTGCCCAGATGGCTTCGACCTCATCGATCAGCATGCTCCGCGGCGTGCGGCGGGCGAAATAGGCATGCCCGAGATTGAGGTCGTCGGCGACTGCGTAATGTTCCATTCCATCGGCGATGGGGCGGAACGCCTCGCTGGCATAAAACGCTGCCGAGGGACTGGCCGCCGCGCGCTCGGCGCTGAGCCCGCCGCCGCGCCAGTCGAAGAAAAACTGCTCATAAGGCGCCTTGCTGGCGCCAAGGAAGCCGAACAATTCGGTGACGAACGCACTATCGGCCTCGGTGTCGCGCGGCTTGAGGCCGAGCCGGCGCAGCAATTGCCGGGGCAGTTCGGCGCGGAAGATCGGCCACACCGTGTTGAGCGCCGGCTCCAGCCGCTCGATGCTGGCGAGCGGCAACAGGCATTCGGCCAGCCGGGTCAAATTCCACGCCAGCGTGTCGGGCTGGCGGCCAAAACTATAAAGCCCGGTCTCATCAAAATAAGCGGCGGTGAAGTCCGGGTCGTAAGCCGGTAAAAAGCGCCAGGGGCCATAATCGAAACTCTCGCCAGTGATGTTGATATTATCCGTGTTCAGCACCCCGTGGATAAATCCGGCAGCAATCCATTGCGCGCCGAGCATTGCCACCTTGGCCACGACCGCCTCGAGGAAGGCCGCCGGCTTGTCGGCAGCATTGGCCAGTTCGGGATAATAATTGGCGATGCAATAATCGAGCAGCTGTTCCAGCCCAGCCTGATCCTCGAGATAGGCCAGCCGCTGAAAGCTGCCGATGCGGATATGGCTGTGGCTGAGCCGCACCAGCACGGCAGAGCGCGTCGGCGACGGCTCGTCGCCGCGATAGAGAGCTTCCCCGGTCTCGATCAGCGAAAAGCTCTTGGAGGTGTAGACGCCGAGCGCTTCGAGCATTTCGGTGGCCAACACCTCGCGCACCCCGCCCTTGAGGGTCAGCTTGCCATCGCCGCCGCGCGACCACGGCGTCTTGCCGCTGCCCTTGGTGCCGAAATCGAGCAGCCGGCCGTCTGCAAGGTCATAGCCCTGCGCAAACAGGAAACCGCGCCCATCGCCGAGATCGGCATTGTAGCTGCGGAACTGGTGACCGTGGTAACGCAGCGCCAGCGGTTGCGGCAGCGAGCCGGGCAGGGGCTCGAAGCGACCGAAATGGGCGAGCCATTGGTCGTCACTGAGCTCGGCCAGCCCCATCCGCCTGGCCCAGCGCTGGTCGCGGTGGCGCAGAATGGTCTGGGGGAAGTCGGCAGGGGTGACGCGATCAAAGAAGGCATCGCCGAGCGACAGGTGATTTTGAGCGGGCTGAAAGTCGGACATGGGGTGCAACGCTAGCATAGTGCCAGAAAACTGGCAGCATGCTTGCAACCCTGCCTTTCGCCCAGCTGACTGGCGCAAACCGACAAATCGCCCTATATCGACACTAATGAACGCCCATTCTGATCTCCTGCGCCTTGCGCCCTTTCAGGCCGTCATTTTCGATATGGACGGCACCATCCTCGACACCGAAAGCGTGTTCCGCACCATCGTCTTCGAGGTCTGCACTGACCTTGGCTTCGAGATGACCGATGATGTGCATCGGTCCATGGTCGGCGGCAGCCACGAGCGCACCAATCAATTGCTGCTCGAAGCCTATGGTGTCAGCTTCCCCTATTCCCTGTTCGACGAGCGCTGCCGGGTCATCATGACCGAGCGCACCGAGGGCGGCGTGCCGGTCAAGCCCGGCGCCCGTGAATTCATTGGCGAATTGCATGCCCGCGGCATTCCCACCGCTGTCGCCACCTCGTCGCGCCAGCCCCACGCGCTGCATCATCTGGGGGCCGCCGGCCTGCTGGAGATGTTCCAGACCATCGTCACCCGCGACGACGTCATCCATCCCAAGCCGCATCCCGAGCCCTATCTGATCGCGGCGCAGCGCCTCGGCATCGATCCGCTGCTGTGCCTGGCGCTCGAAGACAGCAATGCCGGCGTCCATGCCGCTCATGCCGCCGGCATGCAGACCATCATGGTGCCCGATCTGGTGCATCCCAATGCTGCCACCCAGGCCCTCGGCATCGCCGTGGTGGAGAGTCTCAATCAGGTTCATCTGGCCGCTTTCGGCCGTTCCTGAACCCGCGCCGGGGCCGGGACTCGTTCCCGGCCGGCAACACTCCACAGCGATGTTCGGGGTGTTTGTTTAACCTTTAAAACTTTATCCAATGCGGCAAGCTCCTCTTCACCACGGGGCAAGTCCTTCTATTTCTTGGGTTTTCATCCGGCCCCGGGTGGATTAACCCTACTTTAAGAAGCTAACCTGCATGGTTAAGCAGCCGTAAATTTCGACTTCCATCCCTTTGCATCCTTGGTTAGGGTGCCGGCCGGGAAGTGAGCTGGGACCGCAATGACGGGACCGGCCAAAGAAGGCCCGCCGGATATGGCCGGACGGGCTCACGAGTAAGGACGGGGCATTGGGGCAGACTTGGCGAGATATTGCGGTGCGTGCGGTTTCGCATGTGCTTGCCCTGAGCGCGCTGGCGCTCGTGCTCTTCGTTACGCTTGTCCCTGTTCATGCCCAGACCATCCGTGTCGCCGATGTAACCCCGCTGCCGGTGCCCGCCGATCTGGTGTCGCTGCGCGATCGCCCGGCGCTTGGCCCCATCGCGGTGCCGCTGGCCCCCGGCCAGCAACCCCTGACCGCCGCATTGCTCACCAACTATGTCGAGCGCCAGCAGGCGCTGCGCGCTGTTGACGTGCAGGCCAGCCTGCCGGAAGGCGAACTCACCACCGACGTGCTGATGGGCTACATCGCGCGCGGCTCGCTGGGCGGCAACAGCGCCGTCTCGGCCATTGCCAGCTTCACCAATCCGGCCGCTGCCCGGCCCGAACCGGCGCTGAACGCCTCGGCGCTCGCTGCCTATATCGAGAGCGGCTACCAGCCGCTGGCGCAGCGCCTCGACCATGCCAATGCCGAGCGCGATTGCCTGGCTCAGGCGATCTATCACGAAGCGCGCGGCGAGAGCGAAACCGGCCAGCTGGCGGTGGCCAATGTCATCGTCAACCGCGCCCGCTCGGGCAAGTTCCCCTCGACGCTGTGCGGCGTGATCTACCAGAACGCCGACAAGGGCCGCTATCGCTGCCAGTTCACCTTTGCCTGCGACGGCCGCACCGATGTCGCCGGCGAACGCCGCGCCTGGGACCGTTCCGCGCAGATGGCCGAAGCCGTCTATACCGAATTCGCGCTGGGTGAAAAGGTCGGCGCCGTGCCGGGCTCGGCCCTTTACTACCACACCACCAATGTCCGCCCGTCCTGGGCCGATACCTACAGCGCCGTCGCCCAGATCGGCTCGCATATCTTCTACTCCCCCAACTGAGTTTCCCAGTCGTTCAGCCATGCTGAAGCGCCGCGCCGGCCAGATGCCGCGCGGTGCGTTTTGACGAGCGGAGCCCCGAGGCGACTGCGCCTCTGGAATTGAATAATAAATGAGACGAAACCGCCTCGGGGCGTCGGGTTTTTCTCGGAAGGCAGACCGCAAGCCCCAGCATGAAACCGTAGCCTCATGCCCGAATGCCCCATCCGCACAGCCCAGGGCGAAGCGCGACCTCCACCCTCCCGACCGTCTTGCCGGACACCGGTCGCTGCAGCGCCGCCCGTATCCCGGAAAGATGAGGGGGAGTGTGGCACGGGAATTGGGGGCGGGGATAAGATGGATAAGTGGGGCGCTCCGGGCGCCCCACAAACCCGATGTCATCCCGGCCTTGAGCCGGGACCCATCCTGAGGTGCCGGAGAAACCACCTTGCGGCTGGGATGACATCTCGAGATGGGCCCCGGCTCAAGGCCGGGGTGACACGGTGGGTGGGGCGGCTGTGGGGCGCCATAAGTTGTTCACGGCCCCGCAGCTTAGTGCGTGGGGAGTTCGGAGCACCGGCCTCCACCCAACAAAAAAAGGCGCCCCTGCGGGCGCCCTGAGTGATCTCGGGAGGAGATAGCTGTTATTCGGCGGCCTGGGCCAGATGTGGGCCGGGGGCGGCGTTGGCGGCGTCGCCGAATTTCTCGAAATTGGCGCGGAACAGCCCGGCCAGATGCAGGGCCTGCCGGTCATAGGCCTCGGCATCGCTCCAGGTGAGGCGCGGCGTCAGCAGGCGGGTTTCGACGCCGGGCACCAGCAATGGCACCTCAAAGCCGAACAACTCGTCCTGGCGCATCGCTACGTCGTCCAGCGCGCCATCGAGCGCGGCGGTCAACAGGCGCCGGGTAGACGCGATGTCGATGCGCTTGCCCACGCCATAGCCGCCACCGGTCCAGCCGGTATTGATCAGCCAGGCGCTGGCGCCGCTCTCGCGCAGCTTGTCGGCCAGCATGTCGCCATAGACCGTGGGGTGCAGCGGCATGAAGGGGGCGCCGAAGCAGGCCGAGAAAGTGGCCTGCGGCTCGGTGATGCCGCGTTCGGTGCCGGCCACCTTGGCGGTGTAGCCGGAGAGGAAGTGATAGACGGCCTGTTCAGGCGTCAGCCGTGCGATCGGCGGCAACACGCCAAAGGCGTCGGCGGTGAGGAACACCACGGTTTTGGGCGTGCCGCCGACGCTGCCCTTGGCGATGGCCGGCAGTACATGGATCGGATAGGCGGCGCGGGTGTTTTCGGTCAGCGACACGTCATCGAAATCGGGGGTGTGGCTGTCGTCGAGGATGACGTTCTCCAGCACCGTGCCGAAGCGCTTGGTGGCGGCGAAGATTTCGGGCTCGGCCTCGGGGCTGAGCCTGATGGTCTTGGCGTAGCAACCGCCTTCGAGGTTGAACACGCCGTCTTCGCTCCAGCCATGCTCATCGTCGCCGATCAGCGGGCGGGCCGGATCATTGCTGAGCGTGGTCTTGCCGGTGCCCGACAGGCCGAAGAACAGAGCGGCTTCGCCATCCTTGCCCAGATTGGCCGAGCAGTGCATCGGCAGCACGCCCTGGCGCGGGGCATGGAAGTTGAACAGCGAAAACACCGATTTCTTGATTTCGCCGGCATAGAGCGTGCCGGCAATGATCACGATATTGCGGCTCATATCGAGCGCGATCACCGTATCGGTGCGGCTGCCATGACGGGCCGGGTCGGCCTTGAAATGCGGCGCATGGACGATGGTGACGGCAGTTGGGTTGCTACCGGTCTCGACCATTTCGCCGGGACGGATCAGCAGATTGCGAATGAACAGGGCATGCCAGGCGCTCGGGGTCAGCACGGTAACGCCATATTGGTGGCGTGGATCGGCCCCGGCCAGCAGGTCCTGGCGGAACATGGCGTGGCCGCCCATGGCGTCCACGGCGTCGGCGAGCAGCACTTCGAACTGGGCCGGGCTCATGGCGCCCGAATTATCCCACCACACGCTGTTCTCGGTCAGCCCGTCGCGGACGATGAACTTGTCCTTGGGCGAGCGGCCGGTGAAGGCCCCGGTGCGCACCGAGACGGCGCCGTCGGCCGTCAGCGCGCATTCATCGCCCTGAACGGACCGTGCAACCAAGGCGGGGGCAATGTCGTTCACCGACACCGAACCGGCCCGGGCGGCGATCTGACTCCTGAGGGCTTCGTGGTCGAACAACACGCTCATAAGAAAACTCCAATGGTGGCGGCAACCCGATGATGCCGCCCACAATGGTGCTGAAATTACCGGAGCGAGGGGGCCTCCAGCCATCCCGAAATCGGTCGTAAGACTGAAGTTGCATCGCCTTCGGGGCGCAGGTTTGCCAGGGGCAGCGCATTGTACTGCCCTTGGCCGCGCCTTATTTAACGCGTAATTGTCGCCTGCAAGCATGCGGAACAGCCTATGATGCCGCATGCCGGCAGAGCGTCCGAACCAGAAAGGCAGAATATGCCAAAAATCGCCCTCGTCGATGACGATCGCAATATCCTGACTTCCGTGTCGCTGACTCTGGAGGCCGAGGGTTACCAGGTCGCCACCTATACCGATGGCGCGTCGGGACTCGAAGGCCTGACCACCGACAAGCCGGATCTGGCGATTCTCGATATCAAGATGCCCCGCATGGACGGCATGGAATTGCTGCGCCGCCTGCGGCAGAAATCCGACGTGCCGGTGATTTTCCTCACCAGTAAGGACGAGGAAATCGACGAGCTGTTCGGCCTCAAGATGGGCGCCGATGATTTCATCACCAAGCCGTTCAGCCAGCGTCTGCTGGTCGAGCGGGTCAAGGCCATCCTGCGCCGCTCGGCGCCGCGCGATCCCTCGACACCGCCGGGCACCCAGGAAGTGGGCGGCAAGGCGCTGATCGAGCGCGGCTCGCTGGTGATGGACGAAGAGCGCCACACCTGCACCTGGAAGGGCCAGCGCGTGACGCTGACCGTGACCGAATTCCTCATCCTGCAGGCGCTGGCGCTACGCCCTGGCGTGGTCAAGTCGCGCAATGCGCTGATGGATGCGGCCTATGACGATCAGGTCTATGTCGATGATCGCACCATCGACAGCCACATCAAGCGGCTGCGCAAGAAGTTCAAGGCAACCGACGATGATTTCGAGATGATCGAGACGCTGTATGGCGTCGGCTATCGCTTCAAGGAGCAGTAGGCACCGCAGTGGCCATTCTCGACCCCGAGCTGGAGCATAAATCCGAGTCGGCGCCTGACTGGCGCGGCTCGGAGCGCGAAGCCGTGGCCGAGCCCAAGCCCAGGCCGGAACGCCAGCGGCGCGGCTGGAATCTGGTGCTGACCCCGTTCCGCAAGCTGGTCAACGCCGTTGGCCGCTTTCTCAATTTCACCATTTTCTCCAGCCTGACCCAGCGCATCATCGTGCTCAATATGGCGGGGCTGCTGGTGCTGGTGGTGGGCATCCTCTACCTCAACCAGTGGCGCGCCGGGCTGATCGATGCGCGGGTGCAATCGCTGCGCGTGCAGGGCGAAATCATCGCCGCGGCGGTGGCGGCCTCGGCAACGGTCGATAGCGACGTTATCTCGATCAACCCCGATCGCCTGCTGCAATTGCAGGGCGATGGCACGGTGTCCTCGCTGTCCTATTTCGACCCTATGCTGGAATTTCCGATCAATCCCGAGCGGGTGGCGCCGCTGCTGCGCAATCTGATCACCCCGACCAAGACCCGCGCCCGCATCTACGATCAGGGCGGGCTGATGATCTTGGACAGCGACAATATCTATGCGCGTGGCGAGGTGATGCGGCAGCTCACGGAGCCCCCGCCCGGCGGCAATTTCTTCCTGTGGGACTGGTGGAACGGCGTGCTGAGCTGGGTGCCGGGCGATAACTATCCCGTGTATCAGGAGTATGGCGTCGACGAAGGCAGCCGCTATCCCGAGGTGGCCTCGGCCTTGCAGGGCGCGGCGGCCGATTTCGTGCGGGTGGACGGGCAGAACCAACTGATCGTCTCGGTGGCGGTGCCGGTGCAGCGGCTGCGGGCCGTGGTCGGGGCCATTCTGTTGTCGACCGCGCCGGGCGATATCGATTCCATCGTGGCGCAGGAGCGCTGGGGCATTTTGCGCATCGCCCTGATTGCCGCCGCCGTGCAGGTCGCGCTGTCGCTGCTGCTGGCCGGCACCATCGCCGGGCCGATGCGGCGGCTGGCGGCGGCGGCCGAGCGGGTGCAGACCGCCGGCAATGCCCGCGCCGAAATTCCCGATTTCACTGACCGCCCCGACGAAATCGGCCATCTCAGCGGCGCGTTCCGCCGCATGACCGACGGGCTCTATAATCGCATCGAAGCCATTGAGCGCTTTGCCGCCGACGTGGCGCATGAGCTGAAAAACCCGCTGACCTCGCTGCGCAGCGCGGTGGAAACCCTGCCGCTGGCCAAACGCCCGGAAGACCGCGAGCGGCTCAATGCCATCATCCAGCATGACGTCAAACGGCTCGACCGGCTGATCACCGATATTTCCAGCGCCAGCCGGCTCGACGCCGAACTGGCCCGCGACAGTTCGGAGCGGGTCGATGTGGAAAAACTGGCCGAAGCCATGGTCTCGATCCAGAAGGACATGGCGCTGGGACGCGGCGTCACCGTGGAACTGGTCAAGCGCAGCGGCAAGGGGCCGGCGGTGCTCAATGGCCATGAAAGCCGGCTGGCGCAGGTGCTGGCCAATCTGATCGACAATGCCGTGTCGTTCTCGCCCGAGGGCGGGGTGGTGCGCGTGGCGCTGGCCACCGATGCCGACGACATCACCGTCACCATTACCGATGAAGGCCCCGGCATCACCGGCGATTCCACCAAGATCTTCCAGCGCTTCTATACCGACCGCCCCGATGCCGAGAGCTTCGGCGACCATTCCGGGCTCGGCCTGTCGATCTCCAAGCAGATTGTCGATGCGCATAAGGGCACCATAAGGGCGCATAATCGGACCGATCGCTCCGGCGCCGTGTTTACAATTGTGTTGCCGCGCGCCCGCAAATAGATTGGCCGGATGAGTAAACCGAAAAACGTGCACGGCACTGGATTGTTATTGGGTTCGACCGGGGTGCTGCTGCGCGGCCCGTCGGGCGCCGGCAAGTCCGTGCTGGCGCTGTCGCTGCTTGATCGCTGGGAAGGGCGGGGCCTGCCGGCCTTTCTCGTCGCCGATGATCGGGTCGATCTGGTGCAGACCGGGCGTGACCTGAGCATGCGCGCGCCCGAAACCCTGGCCGGGCTGATCGAATTGCGCGGGCGCGGCATCGTCAAGCGGCCGCATCGCACGCTGGTCACGCTCAATCTGGTCATCGATCTGGTGCCCGAGTTGGTGCGCATGCTGGAGGAAGACGCCATGATCACCGAGGTCGCCGGCACCCAGTTGCCGCGCGCGCCGGTGCCCGCCGCCGGCATTGTCAGCGTCGGCCATCAGGTGCTGCTGGTGATCGAGGCAATTGCCGCACTGAACGAGGCAGACCCCGCGCCGTGACAAAAAACCACTTGAATCAATGGGCAACCGAGCCGAGACTGGCATCGGTTCAGGCCCATGGGCTATATTTGCGCCGGCAGCATGTTGCTGGTGACGAACAGAAATTACTGCAATGCCGTGGGCGCTGCGTCGCCGTCGCGGTACGGCAGGCTGGGGAATGTGCATGATTGGTCTGGTTCTGGTGACGCACGGCGCGCTTGCCAATGAATTCAAGTCGGCCTTTGAGCATGTCGTCGGCCCGCAGGAGTTCTGCGAAACGATCGCCATCGGCCCCGATGACAATATGGAAGAGCGGCGCAACGATATTCTGGCGGCGGTCGACCGCGCCGATGACGGCGCCGGCGTGATCATCCTCACCGACATGTTCGGCGGCACGCCCTCCAATCTGGCCATTTCGGTGATGCAGAATCGCGACGTTGAAGTCATTGCCGGGCTGAACCTGCCCATGTTGGTCAAGCTTGGCCGGGTGCGCAGCGATGTCGGTATCAAGGATGCGGTGAATCTGGCCCAGGAAGCGGGCCGCAAATATATCACCGTCGCCAATTCCATTCTTGGGGCCGGCTAGTGGACGGCGCGCCGGCAGGCGACCGCGCGGTCGCCCAGCAGCTCACCATCGTCAACCGCAAGGGCCTGCATGCCCGCGCCTCGGCCCGCTTCGTGCGCACCGCTGAGTGTTTTGACGCCAGTATCCAGGTGATCAAGGACGGCACCTCGGTGGGCGGCGATTCCATCATGGGGCTGATGATGCTGGGCGCCGGCCCGGGCAGCACGATCCTGGTGCAGGCCAGCGGCAAGCAGGCGCGCGAAGCGCTGGAAGCCATTGTCGAGCTGGTCAATAACGGCTTTGACGAGGATAGCGACGGGGCGGTGGAGTAGGGGCTTTGGCGGGCAGCAGGCCCTCCCAGAACACGATGTCATCCCGGCCCTGCGCCGGGATCCATCCTGAGATGCACCAACAAACCTGATCTCAATTGCGGCTTTCGCTCAAGTAGGGGCATCTCTGCGCGAACACCGTGCCCGCGGCACCCCCACCCTTGATCCCTCCCCACAAGGGGAGGGAGACGATGAACACAGCCATCGTAACCTGCGCCTCCCTCCCCTTGATGGGGAGGGATTGAGGGTGGGGTGGGGCCAAGCACGCCGATGCAGCCGTCCAACTTGAACAACCCGCGCCGTGGGGGCCGGCAATCTCCTGAACTCACCCCACCCCCGATCTCGCCGTCACATCCATCTCAGGATGGATCCCGGCTCAAGGCCGGGATGACACCGCGTTTTTGGATGCTGGCGTGAACCAACCCATCAAGGGGAATGAGGTTCGGTGCGCTTGGCCATATCGCGGCCAGGTCCCAGCGCCCGCCCACCACCCCGCCACCGACCATCTGCCCCATCTTGCAAATGTACGAACTAGTTCGTACGCTGCGACCAAATGGGGAGGATGGCTGTGCAGACCTCGATTGCGACCGTGTCGATCAGTGGCGATTTGCGGGAAAAGCTGGAGGCCATTGCGGCGGCCGGCTTTGATGGCGTCGAGATTTTCGAGAACGACTTCCTCGCCTATGACCGCTCGCCGCGCGAGGTCGCAGCCATGGTCGCCGATCTCGGGCTGACCATCACCCTGTTCCAGCCGTTCCGCGATTTCGAGGGCCTGCCCGAGCCGCAGCGGCGGCAGGCATTTGAGCGGGCGGAGCGCAAATTCGACCTGATGGGCGAGCTGGGCACCGAGCTGATGCTGATCTGTTCCAGCGTGTCGCCGCTGGCGCTGGGCGGCATTGACCGGGCCGCCGAGGATCTGCGCCAGCTCGGCGAAATTGCCGCGCGGCGCAATTTGCGCGTCGGCTATGAGGCGCTGGCCTGGGGCCGCCATGTCAATGATCACCGCGATGCCTGGGAAATCGTCCGCCGCGCCGACCACGCCAATATCGGCATCATTCTCGACAGTTTTCACACGCTGTCGCGTGGCATCGACCCCAATTCCATCCGCGCCATTCCCGGCGACAAGATTTTCATTGTGCAGCTGGCCGATGCGCCGCTGCTCGATATGGACCTGCTCTATTGGAGCCGACATTTCCGCAATATGCCCGGCGAGGGCGATCTGCCGGTGACCGATTTTATGCGCGCGGTGGCCGCCACTGGTTACAACGGACCGATTTCGCTGGAAATCTTCAACGATCAGTTCCGCTCCGGCTCGCCCCGCACCATCGCGGCGGATGGGCATCGCTCGCTGGTCTATCTGATGGATCAGGTGCGGCTGGCCGAGCCCGATATCGCCATCAAGGTGCCGGCGTTGCCGCCGCGGGTGGCGGTGCATGGCGTGGCCTTTGTCGAATTCGCCGCTGACGAGGCCGAGGCACAGGCCATGGCCAAGATCCTGCGCCAGCTCGGCTTTCGCCTGACCGGGCGGCACCGCAGCAAGGCAGTGGAGCGCTTCACCCAGGGCGAGATCAATATCGTCATCAATACCGAGCGCGAGGGGCTGGCCCATTCGGCCTATCTCACCCATGGCACCTCGGCTTATGCGCTGGGGCTGCAGGTGGACGACGCGGCGGCCACCGTCGAGCGGGCGCAGGCGCTGGGCGCGCAATTGTTCAGCCAGCGCGTCGGGCCTGACCTGCTGGCGATTCCGGCCATTCGCGGCATTGGTGGCGGGGTGATTTATTTCCTCGACGGCAAGAGTGAACTCGACCGGGTCTGGGATATCGAATTCGCCGCGGTGGACGATCCGACGCCATCGCTGGATGCGGGGCTGAGGCGGGTCGATCACGTCGCCCAGACCATGAATTACGAAGAAATGCTGACCTGGATTCTGTTTTATCGGTCGATCTTCATCGCGGAGAAAAGCCCGATGGTCGATGTGGTCGATCCCTCGGGGCTGGTACGCAGTCAGGTGATCGAAAATGCCGAAGGCACGCTACGGCTGACGCTCAACGGTGCTGAAAGTCACCGCACCCTGGCCGGGCGCTTCATCGCTGAAACCTTTGGCTCCAGCATCCAGCATCTGGCCTTTGCCAGCGACGATATTTTCGCCACGGCGGCTGCCTTGCGGCAAAACGGCCTGACGACGCTGGAGATTTCGCCGAATTATTATGACGATCTGCAGGCGCGGCTCGGCCTCGATACGGCCCTGCTGGAACAGCTGCGCGCCGCCAACATCCTTTATGATCGGGATGCCGACGGCGGGTTTTTCCAGCTCTATTCCGCCAATGTCGGCGAAGGCTTCTTCTTCGAGATCGTGCAGCGCGACGCCTATCGCGGCTATGGCGCGGTCAACGCCCCGTTCCGCATCGCGGCGCAGAAGCGCAGCCTCGCCCCGGCCAGCATGCCAATGCGCTAGATCGGGTAGTGGATCGGGCCATCCTGCACGGTGATCCAGCGCAGATCGGTGAATTCGGCAATGCCGGCGCGGCCGCCAAAGCGGCCATAGCCGGAGGCTTTGACGCCACCAAACGGCATTTGCGCCTCGTCATGCACGGTGGGGCCATTGATGTGGCAAATGCCCGATTCAATGCGGTTGGCCACCGCCATGGCGCGATTGACGTCGCGGCCGAACACCGCGGCCGACAGGCCATATTCGGTGTCATTGGCGACCCGCACGGCTTCGTCGACGCTGCCAACGCGGATGACCGCCACCAGCGGGCCGAAGGATTCGTCGCGATAGAGCTTCATGCCGGGGGTGACGCCATCGATGACGGTGGCCTGCATGATGGTGCCATCAATGCCGCCGCCGGCGACGATGCGCGCGCCTTTGGCCACGGCGTCCTTGATCAGTGCGTCGATGCGCTGGGCGGCGCCGAGATCGACCAGGCACCCGAGCGGTGTATTGCCGGCGCGCGGGTCGCCGGCCTTGAGCGAGGTGGCCTTGGCGGCGAGGGCGTCGACAAATGCATCGGCGATTTTGTCATCGATGACGATGCGCTCGGTCGACATGCAGATCTGGCCCTGGTTCATGAAGGCGCCAAACGCCGCCGCCGCAACGGCCTGCTCCAGATCGGCATCGTCCAGCACCACCAGCGGGGCCTTGCCGCCGAGTTCCAGCAAAGCCGGCTTGAGGTTGCGGGCAGCGAGTTCGGCGATGTGACGGCCGACGCGGGTCGAACCGGTGAAATTGACCCGGCGCACCGCCTTATGGGCGATCAGCGCCTCGACCAGTTCGGGCGCGTCTTCGGGGGCATTGGACACCACATTGAGCACGCCGGGCGGCAGGCCTGCATCCAGCAGCACATCGGCGATCAGGCGATGGGTGCGCGGGCAGATTTCGCTGGATTTGAACACCACGGTGTTGCCGCAGGCGAGCGGAGTCGCCAGCGAGCGGACGCCCAGGATCACCGGGGCATTCCACGGCGCGATCGAAAGCACGACGCCGGCAGCCTGCCGCACGCCATAGGCGGTGGAGCCGGGGCGGTTGGCGGGGATGATTTCGCCGGTGATCTGGGTGGTCAGCGAGGCCGCTTCGCGCAGCATTTCGGCAGCCAGCATGACGTTGAAACCGGCCCAGCCGGCAGTGGCGCCGGTTTCGGCGCCCATGGCGGCGATGAAATCATCGGTGCGGGCCTGTAGCCGGTCAGCGGCGGCCAGCAGGATTTTGCGGCGGGCCGCCGGGGCGGTGGCCGACCAGCCCGGAAAGGCGGTGGCGGCGGCGTCGGCAGCGCGCAGCGCGTCGTCCACCGTGGCGGCAGCGGCGCGGGTGGCGAGTTCGCCGGTGACGGGATTGTTGCGCTCGAAGGTGCCGCCGCCGCTGGCTTCGGATTCCTGGTTGTTGATGAGCAGGCCGAGATCGGTCATGCGGAAACTCCTGTTGAAACTGTGTGGTTGGGGCGCTGCATCACGCGGCCGCTCCCAGAAATGCCTGCTGCACGGCTGGGTCGCTGCGCAGGGCGTCGGCGGTGCCGGAGCCGGTGATGCGGCCGGCTTCCATGAGATAGCCGCGCTGCGCGATGCCCAGGCTCGCCTTGACGTTTTGTTCTACCACCAGCAGGGCGATGCCGGTCTGCTGAATGCGGGCGAGGGCGGCGAAGAGTTCAGTGGTGACGATGGGCGCGAGGCCGAGACTCGGCTCGTCCAGCATCAGCAGGCGCGGGCAGCTCATCAGCGCGCGGCCGATGGCCAGCATCTGCTGTTCGCCGCCCGACATGGTGCGGGCGATTTGCTGCTGGCGTTCGCCGAGGCGCGGAAACAGCTCCAGCACCAGCGCGCGTTGCCGGACCTCATGCGGGCGGGCGTGGCGCGTATAGGCGCCCAGCTCGAGATTTTCTGCCACGGTCAAATCGCCAAAGATGCCACGGCCTTCGGGGACTAGGGCGATGCCCTGCTCAAGAAAAGCATGCGCCGGGCGACCGAGCAGATTTTTGCCCTCCAGCGCGATAGTGGCGCCGGGGGCAGGGCGGACCAGTCCGGCAATAGCTTTGAGCAGGCTGGATTTGCCGGCGCCATTGGCGCCCAGCACGACGACGGTTTCGCCATTGGCCACGCTGAGCGAGACGCCGTTCAGCGCCAGATGCTTGCCGTAATGTAGCGAGAGGGGACCAACTTCAAGCATGCTCGTCCTCCAGATAGGCGCGGATCACTTCGGCGTGGGAGAGCACGTCGGCGGTCGGGCCATCGGCGATTTTTGTGCCGGTATTCATGACGATGCAGCGGCTGCACAGCGCTCGGACGGCGTCCATGACGTGCTCCACCAGCAGGATGGTGATGCCGCGCTGGCGCAGCGACGTGATCAGGTCGATGCCGGCGCGCAATTCGGTGGGGTTGAGCCCGGCCAGCCATTCATCGAGCAGCAGCAATTGCGGATCGCTGGCCAGCGCCCGGGCCAGCTCCATGCGCTTGAGGTCGATATAGGTCAGGCTATCGGCGGGCTGGGCGGCGCGACCGGCCAGACCCACTTCGGCCAGCAGAGCCTCAATTTGTGGCTCGGCCTCCTTGCCCCAGAGCGGGGCCTTGCGGAAGGCCAGCGCCGCCAGCACGTTTTCGCCGACCGTCAGCGAGGGCAAAGCGCGCACCAGCTGAAACGTGCGGGCGACGCCGCGATGGGCGATGCGCTCGGGGCCGAGTGTGCTGATGCTGTGGCCGGCGAGCGCGATGCTGCCTTCGCTCAGGGGCAAGTAACCCGAGATCATGTTGAGCGCCGTGGTCTTGCCTGAGCCATTGGGGCCGAGCAGGCCGACGGTTTCGCCCGCTGCGAGGTCGAAGGACAGGCCGTTGACGGCGGTGAGGCCACCGAAGCGCTTGGTGACGGCGTTGAGGCTGAGCAGGCTCATGCGCTGGCCTCCTTGCCGGAGAACCGGGAGCGCAGACTATCAAACGCCGCCAGCACGCCATTGGGCAGTACGAAGACGATGGCGATGAACAGCAGGCCCAGAATGATGGAATAGTGGTTGGGGAAATTGGCTGAGAGCCATTCAAACAGCAGGAACAGCGGGATCGCCCCCAGCAGCGGCCCGAACAGGCGATTGGGTCCGCCAAGCAGCGCCATGATGACGACGAGGAAAGAGGTGGTCGGATTGAACACGATGGACGGCTCGATATAGGTCCAGCGGGGCGCTTGAATGGCGCCGGCCAGGGTCATCAGCACGGCGCTGATGGAAAATAGCGTTAGCTTGGCGCTGGTGATGCGGATGCCGAGATGGCTGGCCACCACCGGATCGTCGCCGATGACGCGCAGCGCCAGGCCGATCTTGGATTGGCGCACCCACCAGGCGATGGCGAGGGTAAGGGCGAGCAGCGCCAGCAGCTGCCAGTAGATGTGTTCGGGCCCGAAGGGCAGGAAGACGTAGCGGCCCAAAGTGCGGGTGACGTTGACCTCGTAATAGGTCACCAACTGGCGCACCAGCTCGGTCAGCCCGAAGGTGAAAATGACGAAATAGATGCCGGCCAGGCGCAGAGTGGCGAGGCCCACCAGCAGCGCTACGATGAGGCCGATCCCAGCAGCGACCAGCAGCACCAAAGGGTAGGGCAGCGTTTCGCTGAGCACCGCGACGGTGTAGGCGCCGAGGCCGAAAAAGGCGACGGTGGCCAGAGAGATATAGCGGGTGGGCCCGGAGAACAGCGCCCAAGCGGTGGCCAGAATGCCATAGCCCAGAATGCCGATCATCAACCCAAGCGGGTAGGGGCCGACCAAAGCCGGGACGAAAGCCAGCGCCGCCAGGGCGATAAGGGCGAGGAGGAACTTCATGACGTGGCCTTGCCGAACAGGCCCTGCGGCCTGACCACCAGCACGGCAAGAAAAATCAGATAGGTCGCGGCCAGCGTCAGCCCCGGATCGATGAAGCTGGAGACCAGCGTTTCGACGAGGCCGAGGATCAGCCCGGCCACCAGCGCGCCCAGCAGATTGCCGACGCCGCCCATGATCACCACGATCAGCGCCTTCATGGTGAAGACCACGCCCATGGTGGCCGAGAAGGTCAGATACATCGACACCACGACCCCGCCGGCCGCGGCCAGCGCGCCGCCCATGGCGAAGGCAAAGCGGGCGACGCTATCGACATTGATGCCGACCAGCGGCGCCGACGCCGGATTGGCGGCGACGGCGCGAATGACGGTGCCGAAGCGGGTGCGGGTCAGCAGCAGGAACAGCCCGAGGCCGAAGACGATGGCCAGCACCAGCGCCAGTAGCCGATTGGCGGCGACAAAAAGCAGGCCAAAGGTGGCGAGGATCGAGTCGCCTTCCAGCCGCCCCCGGTCGCGCGAACGGCGGGCCAGCGGTTGCAGCATCACGGCATAGATCAGCCAGTTCAGCGCAAAGCCGAGCGGGATGATCAGCAGCATGCCGATGAGCGGATTGATGCCCAGCGCGCTGAACAGCACGAAGGCGGCAAAGCTGGCGGCGATGATGATGTCGCCATAGGCCAGGTTCATGATGCGCGCGACGCCATATTGCAGCGTCAGGCCCATGGCGACGAGGGCATAGGTGCCCCCGAGGACGAGGCCGGTGAGAATGGCGCTGAGCAGCATGGGCGCTCCGATGGTGGATAAGCACAATATGGCTCCCTCTCCCTTTGGGGGAGAGGGCTGGGGTGAGGGGGCGGTTCCATCGGTCCCGCTGAGCGTGGGCTCCCTCTCCCCTGAGGGGAGAGGGTGGGGTGAGGGGTTCAGTGCCAGTGAAGGGGATGGTGCCCATGCCGGACGCTGAACCCCTCACCCGACCCTTCGGGTCGACCTCTCCCCTCAGGGGAGAGGTGGCGGCCACTCCACTCGATTCGTCCTAAGCCGCAGGCACCCAGGCTGGCTTGGGCACCACGGGATCGCGGCTGCCGTCGCGTTCGGTGTGGGCGAGGCCGACAAATTTGCCGTCCTGCCACTGGCCGACGGTCCAGAGTCTGCGCAACTGGTTGTCGACCAGTTTCACCTTGCCGATGATGGTGTCGAATTCGCCGGTCGACAGTTCGGCGGTGATGGCTTCGCGGTCGATATCGCCGACCCGCTCGATGGCCTGGTGCAGCATTTCGAGGCTGGCATAGGTGATGGCGCTGGCCCAGCTATCGGGGGCCTGGCCGTTGAGCGCGGTGTGGCGCTCGAAATAGGCGGCGAGGGCTTCGCTGTCGGGGTCGATGCCGCCGACGCCCATCACGCCATTGTGGTTCGGCCCGGCAATGCCCGGATAGATCGGGAAGGCGGTGCCGACGCCGAGATAGAACACTTTTGGGCTGAAATTGGCGACCACCGATTGCTGGGTCAAAGCAAACGTATCGGGCGGATAGGAGAAGGCGACGAAGGTGTCGACGCCGAGCCCGGCAACGTCATTAATGATCGGGGCGAAGTCGGAGGTGCCGAGCGGATAGGTCTTGTCATAGACCAGCTCGAACCCGGCTTCGGTGAAGGCCGGCGTTGCGGCCTTGGACAGGTCGATGCCAAAGCCATCGGCAACCGAAGCGATGGCAACCTTGTTGTTGATGGTGCCGGCCTCGCGCTGCTTGACCAGCAATTGCACCAGCGCATTGGCATAGTCGTGGCCGCCGCCGAGCAACCAGAAGCTGTGCTTCCAGCGCTTGGCCAGATCGGGCGCCATGTCAGTGACGGCGGTGGCGCCCAGCTGCGGATAGCCGAAGCGATCAAAGGTCGGGCCGGATGCCAGATTGGCGCCGGTGCCCCAGGTCGGCAGGATCAGATCGACATTGTCCTGCGTGGCGAGGCGCTCGATGGCGCGCACGGTTTCCTCGGCGGCCGAGCGGTCGTCATATTCGGTGACTTCCAATGGCAGGGTGACGCCGAGCTTGCTCAGCTTGATGCCGCCAGCCTTGTTCACGTCATCGACCCACAGCAGATAGTTCGGCGTGGTGGAGATGCCGGCGCCGGCGGCATTGGCGCCGGTCTTGGAAATGGCATAGCCGATGCGGATGGCGCTGCGATCCTGCGCGAAAACCGGCAGGCCGGCCAAGGCGGTGGCCATGGCGCCGACGCCCATGCCCTGCAAGACGGTTCTACGGCTCAGATTGGTCATGTTTCCTCCCATGCCCGTCATGGCGGGCGCTCCCGAGTTCCCGGTTCCGGCGCTGACCTTGTTGGTCCTGATGCTGCCGGTTCCGACCCTGCCTTGACGGTAGGCCGAGGCTGATCGGGTTAAAATGGACATTACAGAAAGAGAAATGTACTTTTGACGGCAATTTGGAGGGGTGGCATGGTTGGCGCGGTGCGGATGCCGATGTCGGGGCTGGTACAGGATGTCGAGGTAGAAGACATCGCCGGGGCGCTGACGGTGAGCGAATGGGATTTTTCCGCCAGCAAATTGCGGCTGGGCGGGCATGGCTTCGTGCTGGCCTCGGGCCGGGGCGCTTTGCTGCTGGCCGGGAGCAGTCACGCGGTGGAAGGGCCCTGCGTCATCTGGCTGCCCAGCGGCAGCGTGGCGCGGGTGCGGCTCGATGCCGGGGCGCGCGGGGCGATGATGGCGGTATCCGATGCGGCGCTGGGCCGGGTGGTGCCGGCCAGCTCCATCGCCGGCCCATTGCGCCAGGCCATCGACCGGCCGCTGCTGGGCGTGCGGATTGAGCCGGCGGCGGCGCGCGCGACGGTGCGCGATCTCGAAGAGATGCGGCGCGAAACCATGCAGGATCTGCCCGGCACGCGCGAGGCGATCATCATCCGGCTCTGCCTGGTGCTGATCGCCTTCTGGCGGCTGGGCGGCGATGCCGTGGTGCGTCCGCAATCCTCGCCGCGCCATCTGGTACAGAGCTTTTTGCAACTGGTAGAGCTGAATGCGCGGGCGCAATGGCGGGTCGAGGACTATGCCCGCACGATGGGCGTCACGACCGATCGACTGACCACCGCCATTCGCCGGGCCACCGGGCAGAGCCCGCTGCAACTGGTGCATCATCGGCTGCTGGACGATGCGGAAAACCTGCTGCAGCGCTCGCCATTGCAGGTGCGCGAAATCGCCGACGCCCTGGGCTTTCGCGATGCCGGCTATTTCAACCGCTTCTTCGCCCGGCAGAGGGGCATTTCACCGGGCCGCTATCGTCAGCAAATGCTCCGGCAGCAGGCCGGCGCCGACGGCTCCTACGCCGCCTGGCCCTGATCAAGCCATATTGGCGACGACATCGCGCACGGTCTGCATGAAGCGGCTGCAGGCCAGGCTCGGGGTGGTATCGATGCGCGAGGTCAGGCCCACCGGGCCGGTGGTTTCCGAGGCCGAGAAGGGCAGCAGCGCCAATTGCCCATCCAGCACGTCCTGCGCCACCACGCCCTCGGAAATGATCCACACCGCATCGGTCTGGCGCACATAGGAACGGCCGAAGGCGTTGGACACGGTTTCGACCTCATCGCGCAGATTGGTCACGCCATTGGCAAACAGCATGCCGTCGACCGAGCGGCGGATCACCGAATCCGAGGTCGGCATCAGCGTCTGATAGGCCTCGATCATGCGCAGGTTGAACTGGCTTTCGGCCAGCAGCGGATGGCCAGTGCGCACCACCATCACCACGCGTTCGGAATAAAGATGCTCGAAGGACAGCCCGAGCATGGCGTCCGGCTCGGTCATGCGGCCGATGACCAGATCGACATCGCCGGTGCGCAGCAGCGACAGCAGGTAATTATTCGGCCCGGTAATGATGCTGGTGCGCACATTCTCGCCCTCGGCGGTGAAGGCCGAGACGGCGCTGGGCAGCACCCGCGCCGACACGGTGGGCAGCGCGCCGATCTTGAGCATGGTCGCGCCGGCCGCGTCGCTTGCCGCGTCGATGCCCTGGCGCAAGGCGGCCAGACTGGTGCTGGCATAGCGGTAAAACACTTCGCCAAACGGCGTCAGGAACAGCTTGCGCCGGCTGCGGTCAAATAACGGCTTGCCCAGCAGCTCTTCGAGTTCCTGAATGGTCTTGGACATCGCCGGCTGGCTGATATGCAGCGCTTCGGCGGCCCGGACCACGCTTTTGAGCCGGACCACTTCGAGGAAGCCATTGAGGTGTCGCAGCTTGATGCGCGGGTCGATACTGCTTCTGGCCATCCAATGGGCTCCGGTTATGTTTTTCGGCCGATCGGGCCGGGAACAGGCCGAAGGCGTCGCTTGATCCATAGTCGAGGGGTTATAGTTCGAGCTGAACTAATCATTTTACATGCGCTACGTCACGGCCTTTAACTGCTCCCCGAAGGGGAGACATGATGTTTGCGCAGATCAACAATGTGGTGCTGCATTATCGGCTGCAGGGGCGGGCCGGTGCCCCCGTGCTGGCACTGGCCAATTCGCTGGGCACCGATGCGCGCATCTGGGACGGCGTCATCGCGCTGCTGGCCGAGCGCTATCACATCCTGTCCTATGACAAGCGCGGCCATGGGCTGAGCGATGCGCCGACGGGAGACTACGCCCTCGACGATCATGTCAATGATCTGGCCGGCCTGCTGGATCATCTCGGGCTCGACCGGCTGGCGCTAGCCGGCGTGTCGGTGGGCGGGTTGATCGCCCAGGGATTTGCCCTGCGCCATCCCGAGCGCCTGAGCGCGCTGGTGCTGTGCGATACCGCGCCAAAAGTGGGCGACGCCGCCATGTGGAACGCCCGCATCGCCGCAGTGCGCGCTGGCGGCATGGCAGCCCTGGTCGATGCGGTAATGCCGCGCTGGTTCACCGACGCCTACCGCCAAAACCGGGCGGACGACCTCGCCGGTTGGCGCAACATGTTTTTGCGCCTGCCGGTGGACGGCTATGCCGGCACCTGTGCGTCGCTGCGCGACGCCGATCTGCGCGATTCCATTGGCGCCATCGCCACGCCGACCTTGGTGGTGGTGGGCGACGCGGATCTGTCGACGCCGCCGGAGCTGGTTCGAGACGCGGCGGAGCGCATTCCCGGCGCGCGCTTTGAGATCATCACCGGCTGCGGCCATCTTCCATCCATTGAACAACCCGAAATATTGGCAGCCAGCATGATGCGTTTTTTCCAGGAGGTCGGCCATGTCTGACACTTCCCGTTTCGACGAGGGCATGGCGACCCGCCGCTCCGTATTGGGCAGTCCCCATGTTGACGCCGCGCTGGCGCGCAGCACGACCTTCGACGAGGATTTCCAGAACTTTATCACCGAAGGCGCCTGGGGTTCGGTATGGTCGCGACCGGGGCTGACCAAGCGCGAGCGCTCGATGCTGACCATTGCGCTGCTGGCGGCGCTAGGCCACGACGAGGAGGTGGCCATGCATGTGCGGGCCACGGTCAATACCGGGGCTTCGCCCGACGACATCAAGGAAGCGCTGCTGCATGTAGCGGTCTATGCCGGGGTGCCCGCGGCCAATCGGGCGTTCCGCATTGCCAAGGACGAACTGGCCAAACTGGAGGCATCGCGATGAGCGGTATCATTTTGCCCGGCGCCGACGGGGTGCTGTATCCGCGCGACCGCGCCTGGCATCCCCCGGCCGATACGCCCGGCTATAAAAGTTCAACCTTACGCGCGCCCAAGCATGCGCTGCTGTCGCTGCCGGGCACCGCGTCAGAGCTGACCGGTCCGACCTTTGGGCATTCCAGCCTCAACCCGCTCGACAATGATCTGATCCGCAATTTCAGCCAGGACGGCAGCGAGGCCATCGGCCAGCGCATGATCGTCTACGGCCAGGTGCTGGACGAGAATGCGCGGGCAGTGCCCAATACGCTGGTCGAATTCTGGCAGGCCAATGCCGGCGGTCGCTATCGCCACAAGCGCGAGGCCTATCTGGCCCCGCTCGACCCCAATTTCGGCGGTTGCGGCCGCGCCATCACCGACGAGAACGGCTTTTACAGCTTCCGCACCGTCAAGCCGGGCGCCTATCCCTGGCCTAATCGGGGCAATGACTGGCGCCCCGCCCATATCCACTTCTCGGTGTTCGGCCATGCCTTTGCGCAACGGCTGATCACCCAGATGTATTTCGAGGGCGATCCGATGATCTGGCAGTGCCCGATTGTCGGCTCGATCGCCGACAAGGCGGCCATCGACCAGTTGATTGCCCGGCTCGACCGGCACAACACCACGCCGATGGATGCGCTGGCCTATCGCTTCGATATCGTGTTGCGCGGCCGCCGCTCGACCATGTTTGAAAACAAGCTGGAGGGGAACTGATGCTTCACCCCGTTCCCACCCTGAAAGAGACCCCGTCGCAGACGGCTGGTCCCTATGTCCATATCGGGCTGACGCCCAATTTCGCCGAGATCAAGGGCATCTACCCGACCGATCCCGGCATCACCATGCTGACGCCCGAGACTGTGGGCGAGCGCATCATCGTCTCCGGCCGCATCATTGACGGCAGCGGCGCCATGGTGGCTGACGCGGTGGTGGAATGCTGGCAGGCCGATAGCACCGGCTCCTATGTCGCGCCAATGGCTCCCAACTCCAACAGCGCGCCCGCCTTCACCGGCTGGGGTCGCCAGCCGACCAATGGCGAAGGTGTTTTTGCCTTCGAGACCATCAAGCCCGGCCCGGTGCCTGGCCCCGATGGCAGACTGATGGCGCCGCATCTGGCGCTGTGGATCGTGGCGCGCGGCATCAATATCGGGTTGCAGACTAGGCTTTATTTCGAGGACGAAGCCGACGCCAACGCCGGCGACTTCGTGCTCAACAAAATCCCCGACCCCCGCCGCCGCGCCACCCTGATCGCCCGCAAGGAAGCCGGCATCGTGCCGCGCTACGTGCTCGACATCCACCTGCAGGGCGACAAGGAAACGGTGTTTTTCGACGTCTGAGCCGAACTGCGTCTACAGGTGGCCGCCATTGGCCACCTGTAGCCCGGTTGTCTTTTTGGCTTTACGCCGTGCGATTGCCCCAGGTGCCAAGGTTGCTCGGCGCAAGCAGCGGGGAGGCATTGCCGACCAGGGCGAGTTCGCCCGCCGTGTTGAGCAGGTCAGCACCCAGGCCCAGCATGCGTTCCTCGGTCAGCCGCAGAGAGGGACCCGCGACCACTATGACGGCCGTGGCCTTCTCGCCTCGTCGTCTCACCGGCGCGGCCATCGAACTCATCCCGGGGGCGTAAACATCGCGGATCAGGCTGAAGCCACGTCGCCGATGGACATCCAGCATTTTCAGCAATTGCTTGATGGTGGTCGGCGCTTCGGGGCCGAAATGCTCGGGGGTGCCGAAGCCCTGACGGGACACGGCTTCGATGGCCTCTTCCTCGGACAAGGTCATCAGCCAGGCATGGCCGGCCGCGCTGCAGGACAGGCGCAGATCGATGCCCATGTCGGGATCGTAGAGCAGACCGGATTTGGCGCCCTGAGCCTTGGCCACGAGGGTGAGTCTGGCCCCGTCAACGATCGCCAGCCGCACCAATTCTTCGGTTGTATCGGCCAGGCGCCGCAGCAAGGGTTGGGCGATGTCCACGACACCCGACTTGCTCAAATAGCTCAGCCCCATCGAGGGCAGCTTGGTGGTCAGGCCATATTCGCCGCGCTGCATCTGGCGCACATAGCCGTAACCGATCAGCTCGACCAGTGTGCGGTGGCACCCGCTTCTCAGCTGATTGAGATCGGTCGCAATACTGGCGAGCGGCGCGCCTTCAGGGCGTGCCGACAAATATTCCAGTATCGCCAAAGTCTTTTCGATTGCGCCGCTCATATCGTCCCTCTTCCCGGATTTGCTACGTCGTTTATCGGCAGAATGCAAGTTGGTTCAAAATCGGTATGTCTTTCAAAAATTGAACGTCATAAAAAATAATTGCAATCGCGCATTTTGTTGGATATCTCCATCGGGCCATCACGAACTTGGGAGGAGAAATGATGATGAAGATGACCCGACGTGCCTTGGGCTGCCTGATGGGCGTTGCCCTTGCCGCCACTGCCTTTGGTGCCCACGCTCAGGATATCCAGGAGCGCACCCTCAGATTTGCCGTCAGCCTTGCAGCGGACCATCCGCTCAGCGTCGCCGGGCAGAAATTCGCCGATCTCGTCGGTGAAAAAAGCGACGGCAAAATCACCGTCTCGTTCTATCCCAATGCGGTCCTGGGCAGTGATCAGCAGAACCTGTCGGCGATCCGCGGCGGCACGCTGGACTTCACCTCGATGGCGACCGGCCTGCTCGCCGGCATCAACAGCGAATTCATGGTCTTCGACCTGCCATTCCTGTTCAACAATTCGCTGGAAGCCTACACGCTCAGCGATGGGCCGGTCGGCAGCGCGCTGCTGGCATCACTGGCCAGCGACGGCATTCATGGGCTGGGCATCTGGGATCTCGGCTTCCGCAACATGACCAACAGCAAGCGTCCGATTACGCGCCTGGAGGATCTGGCGGGCCTCAAGCTGCGCGTCATCGCCTCGCCGATCTATATCGATCTGTTCACCGCGCTCGGCGCCAATCCGGTGCCGATGACCTTTGGTGAAGTCTATAGCGCCCTCGAATCCCACGCGATTGACGGTCAGGACAATCCGCTCGCGGTGATCACCTCCGCCAAGTTCGCCGAGGTGCAGAAATACCTCTCGATCACGCGGCACATCTATACCGGCATGCCGTTCCTCATGAGCCAAAAGACCTGGGACGCCCTGTCTGCCGACGAGCAGCAACTCATCGCCGAGGCCGCAGAAGAGGCCAAGGTATATGAACGCCAGATCGTCCAGCAACAGGACGAAGCGGCTATCGGCGAGCTGCAGGCCACGATGGAAGTCAATGAGCTTGCGCCTGACGAGATTGCCCGCCTGCGCGAGCATGTCAAACCGGTGGTCGAGAAGTTCGCGGCCGAGGCCGGTGCCGACATTATGGGTCAGGTCGAGGCCGAACTGGCAAATCTCCGTAAGGGTCAGTGATCGGCAATGACTCTTCTTGGCGATGCCTCTGTCGCAATGTGGTGGGATGTGAGCGCCGCTCATCGAGCGGAGTTTCAGGACTGGCACTCTCACGAGCATTTTCCCGAGAGAATGCGTATCCCCGGCTTCCAGCGCGGTTCGCGCTGGAAGAGCCTGGATCATGATGATGGTTTCTTCGTCATGTATGAGTTGGCCTCGTACGATACCCTGACCTCCCCGCATTATCTGGAGCGGCTGAATGATCCGACCCCCTGGTCGGTGACGATGATGCCGCATCATCGTAACATGGTGCGGAGCCAGTGCCGAACCATATCGAGCAGTGGCAGCGGCGTGGCGGGCTTCATGCTGACCATCCGGCTGTCGCCGGAGCCGGGCCGGGCAGGGCGCCTGGAAACCGTTTTGGACGGCCAGTTGCGCCGGCTGCCCGAAAGGCCAGGCCTGACCGGTGCACATTTGCTGCAAACACAAACGCCCGATGCTGCCGCCACGCGTGAGCAGCAGATCAGGGGAGGCGATGCGGCAGCCGACTGGATCGTGCTGGTTTCGGGCTATGATCCGGACATCTTGCGTTCGGTCGCGGCCAATGATCTGGCAGAGCCGATCCTGCGCCAGGCCGGCGCCGCACCAGGCCATGCTTCCTCATTGCACCGGCTCTGCCATAGCATCACCCCGACGGACCTTTGAGCTGGATTGAGACGGGCTTTCGGTCGCGTCTCGCAGGCATAGGCTCGGCCATCCCGGTTTCACCTACGGAGAAAGTGGCGTGAACAAGCTTCTCGAATTCTACTGCAAGGGGCTGCAGGCGATCGCCGTGGCCTGCCTTGTGGTCATGGTCGGACTGGTGTTCGGCAATGTCGTCCTGCGCTACGCGTTCAATTCCGGCATTGTGGTGGCCGAAGAAATTGCCCGCTGGCTGTTTGTCTGGGTGACGTTCCTGGGGGCCACCTTTGCCCTGCGCGAGCATGCCCACCTGGGCACCGATATGCTGGTCGGGCGCCTGGGCGTGACCGGAAAGAAGCTGTGCTTCGTCATAGCCTACAGCCTGATGCTGTGGGTCTGTTGGCTGATGTTCAGCGGCGCCCTCGAACAAACCCGAATGAATTGGCATGTCTCGGCCCCCTCCAGCGGCCTGCCGGTCGCCTGGTTCTATCTGTCGGGCGTGGTGTTCAGTGTCTCGGCCGCCGCGATCCTGCTCAACGACCTCTACCGGGTGCTGACCGGGCGGGCCGATGAAGCCGATCTCGTCGCCATCAAGGAATCGGAGGATTTGCGATGACCATTCTCGTGTTTGTCGGCGCGCTGCTCGGCGCCATGGCCATCGGTGTGCCGATTTCTTTCGCCCTGCTGGTCTCGGGCGCCGCCCTGATGTGGCATCTCGACATGTTCGACGCACAGATCATTGCTGAAAACGTCATTCACGGCGCCGACAGCTACCCATTGCTGGCCGTGCCATTCTTTATGCTCGCCGGCGAAATCATGAATGTCGGCGGCCTGTCCAAGCGCCTGGTCAATCTTGCCCTGGTCATGATTGGCCATGTGCGCGGTGGCCTGGGCTATGTCACCATCATTGCCGCTTGCCTCATGGCGGCCTTGTCCGGGTCCGCCGTCGCCGATGCGGCCATGCTGACAGCATTGTTGCTGCCGATGATGGTTGCTGCCGGTCATGATCGACCGCGTTCGGCCGGCCTGATCGCATCGGCCAGCATTATCGCGCCGGTCATCCCGCCCAGCATCGGCTTCATCATTTTCGGCGTGGCCGCCAATGTGTCGATCTCCAAGTTGTTTTTCGCCGGTATTTTCCCCGGCCTGATGCTGGCCGGCGCCCTGCTGGTCACCTGGTGGTGGCTCGAGCGGAAGAGCCCTGTCGCGCCGCTTGCCAAGCGGTCCAAGGGGGACTTCCTGCTGGCGCTACGCCAGGCCAGCTTCGCGCTGGTGCTGCCGATCATCATCATTGTCGGCCTCAGGATGGGCGTCTTCACCCCGACCGAAGCCGGCGTCGTGGCTGCGGTTTACGCGCTGTTCGTCTCGACCGTTATCTATCGCGAGATGACTTTGGCGGTGCTGTACAAGGCCTTTGTCGACGCCGTTCGGACCAGCGCCGTCGTCATGTTGCTGGTGGCGGCCGCGGCGGTCAGCGCGTGGCTGATCACCGTCGCCAATATTCCGCAGGAAGTGGTCGCGCTGCTCAGCCCGCTGAAAGACAATCCCATCCTGCTGATGGCGGCGATCATGGCGCTGGTGATGGTTGTCGGCACGGCGCTCGACCTGACGCCGACCATCCTCATCCTGACGCCGGTACTCATGCCGCTCGTCAAGATGGCGGGGATTGACCCGGTCTATTTTGGCGTGATGTTCATGATCAACTGCGCCATCGGCCTGATCACGCCACCAGTGGGTGTTGTGCTCAACACGGTGGCCGGCGTCGGCAGGGTAAAGATGGATGAGGTCACCATCGGCGTGTTGCCCTTCATGCTGGCCCAGTTCGTCCTGATGTTCCTGATGATCCTGTTCCCGCAACTCGTAACCGTACCCGCGCAGCTGTTTCATTGAGCTGAGTGCGGGCGCTGGCGGGAATTAGCCATGCTATGCGCTGGCCCGCCCGCTGGCTAGCATTGCAAGACTAGGGAGCCGTCGGCATCGCGACCGACCAAGTTGCGGTGCCTTATCCGCGTCTGGCCGGCCGCCCAGAAAATGCGGATTCTGGCAGCGATCTGAGCTGACGCGCTTACAGAGCAAAGTCCTGGTTGGCGGTTTTGGTCTGATGTGGTTGGGACGTTTTGGCACCCGGCAGGATTCGAACCTGTGGCTTCCGCCTTCGGAGTGCAAAAAGAGCCTTTTTTGCTGTTTGGTGAAATGCTTTAAGCTGCTGATATCTAATGTTTTTCTTTGTAGGGCGCAAGACGGTTTTGCCCCTCTTGGTACGGTGTTTGGTCCCCAAACCCGTCCCAAACGTGACCTCTGCCTTCCCGGCAGTTGGAAAAGTGGCGTGGCGAGGGGATTTTCGAAGTCATAATGATGCGCCGCTGGCAAGCGAATAAAGCGCTGCTAGAGCGGCTGGTCGCGATCAGCGTATGGCACACACTCTAGCCCCGGCTTCTCTGGACTGTTGCCGGCCGCCGGCGTGTCGGCGCTTGTTGCTGCCTAGCGAATGCGCTAGGTCGGCGGTATCGAAGGAGAGGCCATCGTGAGACATTTTTCCAGAGCGCTGCTCCTCCTCGCGCTTGTCGCCGGCATCGCCCTTCCAGGTGAAGCGGCCTATTTCGGCGCCTATATCGCCCTTGGCGCCGGCGCACTCAGTCTGGTGGTTTTCGGCTGGTCGGAACGGAACTGTTTCCTCCACCCCGTATCCATGGCAATTCTCGCTGCCATTGTCCTGGTTTGCACTACCCTGCCTTTCGTCTATCGCGGGCAAGCCGACTTGATGGCTCCGGTCTTCATCCTGCCGATGCTCGTCACCATTGGCCTGGGTCTGCTAGCGCGGCCGATCGAATGGTTGCCGAGCGCGATGATTTTGGCTTGGCTCTGCCTCCTGGCCTCCTTCACTGCGTTTTTGGGAGGCGGCTACGCATATCTCGTTCTCGATGTGGGTCGAGTAGGGCTCGGTAATAATCCGATCCACTACGCTTCCTTGGCTTCGATGACGGGTGGCATGGCGCTAATGGGTGTCGTTGCCACTGCATCGCGATGGCGTTACATATTTCTCCTGGGGCCCGTCTTTGGCCTCGGTACGACAGTGCTGTCCGGCTCACGAGGCCCTCTCGCTGGTGCACTTGTCATGGCCGTGATCGGGGTAGTCTTCCTGCTCGTCTGGTGCTGGCGCGACCGTCTCTTCCGTCTAGCCGTGTTCGCTGCCCTGCTTCTTGGCGTAGGTGTCTTTGCCTATCTCATCGCCACAGGCAATGATCGGGTCACCAGGATCTCCGCCGCTTTGGACATTTTCCGCTTCACGGGCGGGAGTGACGATATAAGGGCGGCGCTCTACGCCTCTGCTATCCATGTCTTCACCGAGTCTCCAGTCGTTGGCATCGGCTTCGGACAAATCATGCTTACAGCGCAACAAATCTATTCAGAACAGACCGAGGTTTTTGCCCTGGATAATCTGCACGCCGACTGGGCCAATTTCACTGTCATGGCCGGCGGCATAGGACTTATTGCCTGGCTCCTGCTTCTTTTCGCTCCTCTTCTGCTGCTCCTGGATCCGTTGGTTCGCAAAGACCGGCCCCTCGTGCTTGGCGCTGTTCTGCTCTTGACTGGCCAAGCAGTGCTTGGCATTAGCAATGCTATGTTCGGCGTCCTGCCGCAGACCATGGTATATGCCGTGGCGCTGGGTTATTTCCTTGCCCGAGCGAGGCAACTTGCCCTGTCAGCATCCCAATCCGAACGGCTGAAAACGGGTAGGGTGCAGCTGCACCGTGAAACTTGATCTTGAAGCCAGCCGGAACGCATTACTCGTCCAACCAGGGTTCCAGCGAACTCAGTCGAACCCGGAATATCGGTGGGTTGACCGCGGATGACCTGCCGCACGAGTTTCCGATTGTGGCCAGTCAGTCGGACGATCTGCCTGATCGCAATACCTTCGTCGGCAAGGTTGAGGATCGCCGTGCTCGTTTCCTCGCGCCGGAAATAGCCGTCATTTTGCAGCCTTTCGATCGAGGTCAGCAGGTCAGGGTTGATTGTCGTGGCGGCACCAATTGCGGCCCGGATCGACCGCATGGACTTGCGCACGGCATCGGTAAAAGCAGCACTGGCATTTTCCATTAAGTGCCAGCGGTCGGCAACCTGGATTGCGTTGGGCAGAGCCATTGCTGCCGCAGCGCCATGGCCGCCACCGCGATCGCGGGAGACGATGTGGATTTCCGGATTATCGGCGAGCCGGGACGCCACAGTGGCGAATTCCTGATCGAGCAACAGTATTGCGATCCGCCTCCGCTCCAGGTCGCAGGCGACGGAACCGTACCGATGGTTCCTGCGCCTGGCCCAGTCATCGATGCCGACAACCTTGGGCGCCACACAACCCTAGCGTATCGTTGCTGACGGGCACAATCTGCCGCCGGCCGGTCCTCCCCGAGACGATGGACAACGCACTCCGGCCGCGACGTCCGTCTTGATCGCTCTGCCACAACGCATCGGCAAAGCGTTCAGCAAGGATACGCGGACATAGTCAGCCGTCCGGTCGAAATGGGTTGGACGCGAATGAATGACGATGAACTGTACGAATTCACATCAACTGACATGTTGATGATCCCTTGTATATCTGCTTAATCAATAGCTTAATTCATTCCTTCAGAAGGAACCTGATGCCTTTCTCAGCGACAACCAGTCATCCTACACGCAAGTTAGTTCTACTTTTCGCGGCCGTCACGGCGGCGATTTTGGTCATAGGGATATTGAGAGATTACAGATTTCTTCCCTCCGGTGGTGGTGATGGATTTTTGTCTCAGGTGCTTGCCATCCAGAAACTGGTAGTGGCGGGGGACTGGGGGCTGCTCATTTCGAGGCCGTTGGGCGTCATACATCTTGTCCGCTTCATTTGTGTTGCTCCTTTCCTAGCGGCCGAAAGGTTGGTGGGCCCCGCGGGATCATTGCTCTTGCTCTGCATGTTCCTTTGGCCACTATTGATGACATTCCGGATGAAAGCAGGCGGTTGGAAAGGCGCGGTCGTAATGGCGGCTCGATTGGCAGTGTTGTTTTTGCCCCTTTTTGTTAGTGGGCGAACAGTTTTGGTCGCAGCAAGTATGGGATACCTGGTGTCGGGCATTATGATGCGCCCCTTTTCTTGGCCCCGAATGGTGGTTGGCGTTTTCTTTGCGACGTTAAGCTCGGCTACAGTTCTGTTCTCAGCAGTAATCCTGCTATTGGCGGGGAATTGGCGGAATAGATCGCGTTCGTTTTACGTAGCCAAAATAGGCGTCGCCATTCTGGCTATTGGGCTGCTTATCCCTTCGCTTTTCGCTAAAGCGGAAGGATTTACGACAGGTGCTAATGGCTATTCGATAGAGACATTCAACAGCATCGCGCCTGTGCCTTCGGGATCTGAAATCGACGGTCGTGGCGTTGGGCTAATGGCCGCTGTAGAGCGCGTGCTGCTGCGATCGACGGTTGTGCAGAGCTACCAGGAGGGAAACACATCTCGTTTGGCACTCTATATTGGTCTGTGGGCAGCCGCTTTGGCGTTTATTGCTTGGTCAGCAATCGTGCGGCGCTGGCATCCGATGCTGGTTGTTCTGGCCATTTTATCGACCGGGATTTTCGTGGAAGGCTTAGCCCTATGGCCGATCCTGTTTCCGGTAATATGGTCCTACACAGGTATTGATATGTCAGCTGCGAGAGGCTCTCGGGTTCGCTGAAAGCCGATTGGTTCCATACATAGGCACGACGGCAGCGACGAGCCACCTCCGTGATCGGCGACTGTTCCATCGATGATTGTAAGCGGTTAGCCGGAGCCGTTACCGGCTGAAGTTCCAGGGCATGAGGTCGGCGATCTGGCTGTTTGGCCAGCCGCCTGCGATGCGCTCGAGCGTTTGAGCGAGCCAGGCGTGCGGGTCGACGCCGTTCATTTTCGCCGTGGTGAGGAGCGTGGCAATGGTGGCCCAGGCGCGACCACCGCCATCGGATCCTGCGAACAGGCTGTTCTTCCGAGTAATGGTCTGCGGCCTGATTGCGCGTTCGACGATGTTGGAATCGATCTCGATACGGCCATCGGCAAGGAAGCGCTCGAGCGTGGCGCGGCGGCTTAGGGTATAACGGATGGCTTCGGCCAGTTTGGATTTTCCCGACAGGCGTGGCAGTTCCTTTTCGAGCATGGCGAACAGCTCAGCCACGATGGGGCTTGATCGCTCGGCCCGGATGCTGGCGCGCAGTTCGGCATCATGGCCGCGGATATCATCCTCGATCGCCCACAAGGGCACCATGGCCTTGAGCATGGCAGCGGCGAAGGGTGAGCCATCGGCCGCATGCCGGTCGAAGAACTTGCGGCGGGCGTGGGCCCAGCAGCCAGCCAAGGTGATGGCGTCATTAGCGCCACGCTGCTTGCTCAGCCAAGTGTAGGCGGCGTAACCATCGACCTGCAGGATGCCGCGATATCCATCCAGGTGCCGGGCGACGCAGTCGCCTGACCGACTATCCTCGAACCGATAGGCCACCATGGGTGGTCCTGACCCGCCAAAGGGGCGGTCGTCCCGGGCATAGGCCCAGAGCCAGGCGGTTTTGACCTTGCCCGAGCCGGGCGCCAGGGTCGGCAGCCGGGTTTCGTCGGCAAAGACGCGCTCGCCCTGTTTGATCGTGTGCAGCACATATTGGGCCAGCGGCTCCAGCTCGAAGCCGAGCCGGCCCATCCACTGGGCCATCAGCGAGCGGTCCAGTTCCACGCCGTCGCGGCCGTAAATCTCTTCCTGCCGGTAGAGCGGCAACCCGTCGGCATATTTGCT